>NZ_JBFTRG010000031.1:0-33157 GCF_056399425.1 Variovorax sp. 01N429
GCTGGCCGCCGCGCTCACTGAGACGGGCCTTGGCAAGACCATGGGCGTGCTCGCGGTCGCTCTGGCCGCGGTCAACGTCTTCGGCGGGTTCCTGGTGACCCGGCGCATGCTGGAGATGTTCAAGAAGAAGGACAAGAAGGTGCCCGCTGCCGGTGACGCCGCCAAGGCGGGGGGACACTGATCATGTCGATGAATGTCGTCACGCTGCTGTACCTGATCGCCAGTGTCTGCTTCATCCAGGCTCTGAAGGGCCTCTCCCACCCCACCACCTCGATCCGCGGCAACCTCTTCGGCATGGTCGGCATGGCGATCGCCATCCTGACTACCGGCGCGCTGATCGTGCAGCTCTCCGGCGGCAGGCTCATCGGCCTGGGCTGGGTGCTGCTCGGGCTGGTGGTGGGCGGCGGCTACGGGGCCTACCGCGCCAAGACGGTCGAGATGACCCAGATGCCCGAACTGGTGGCCTTCTTCCACAGCATGATCGGCCTGGCAGCTGTCTTCATCGCCGTGGCGGCGGTGGTCGAGCCCTGGGCCTTCGGCATCACGCCGCTGCCGGTTGCGGCCTCGGGCACCGTCAACACGCCCGAAGGCGCGATGATCGTGGACGGCTTCCTGCGCTATGCGATCCCCGCGGGCAACCGGCTCGAACTCTTCCTGGGGGCGGCCATCGGCGCGATCACCTTCAGCGGCTCGGTCATCGCCTTCGGCAAGCTCTCGGGCAAGTACAAGTTCCGCCTGTTCCAGGGTGCTCCGGTGCAGTTCAAGGGCCAGCACATGCTCAACCTSGTGCTGGGGCTGCTGACCATCGCCCTGGGCCTGGTCTACATGGCCACCGAGAGCTGGGCGGCCTTCCTGGCRATGCTGATCCTCGCCTTCGTGATGGGCGTGCTCATCATCATCCCGATCGGCGGGGCGGACATGCCGGTGGTGGTCTCGATGCTCAACAGCTACTCGGGCTGGGCGGCCGCGGGCATCGGCTTCAGCCTGAACAACGCGATGCTGATCGTCGCGGGCAGCCTGGTCGGAAGCTCCGGCGCGATCCTGAGCTACATCATGTGCAAGGCGATGAACCGCTCGTTCTTCAACGTGATTCTGGGCGGCTTCGGCGGCGAGGCGGCCGCCGCCGGCGCGGGCGGCGCGAAGGAGCAGCGCCCGGTCAAGAGCGGCAGTGCGGACGATGCGGCCTTCGTGCTCTCCAACGCCGAGACGGTCATCATCGTGCCGGGCTACGGCCTTGCGGTGGCACGCGCGCAGCACGCGGTCAAGGAACTCGCGCAGAAGCTCACCGAGCATGGCGTGACGGTCAAGTACGCGATCCACCCCGTCGCAGGCCGCATGCCCGGGCACATGAACGTGCTGCTGGCCGAGGCGGAAGTGCCCTATGACCAGGTCTTCGAGATGGAAGACATCAACGGAGAGTTCGGCCAGGCCGACGTGGCGATCATCCTGGGCGCCAACGACGTGGTGAACCCGGCAGCGCTGCAAAAGGGCACATCCATCTACGGCATGCCGATCCTGGAGGCCTACAAGGCCAAGACGGTGATCGTGAACAAGCGCAGCATGGCCGCGGGCTATGCGGGCCTGGACAACGAGTTGTTCTACATGGACAAGACCATGATGGTGTTCGGCGACGCCAAGAAGGTGGTCGAGGACATGGCCAAGGCGATCGAATAAACAAACATGCCACGCCTGTGAGAGACGACGGATGCCAAGCGCTCGATCGCTGGCTTGCTGCCTACATCGGCTCTATCCCCACCTTCTTCATCATGGCCTCGGTGAAACTCATTTCGTGTTTGAAACCCTGGATGTAACCGGCCGAATCCTGGATGTCGACGAGGCCGCCTTGCTGCTGAAGCGCGGCAATCACCTTGGGCTGGGCCAGCGCCTGCTGAAAGGCCGCCCGGATTTTGTCCACCACCGCATCAGGTGTGCCTGCCGGCACGGAGATTCCGCCCCACGATGTCAACTCGGCGCCCTTGATGCCCGCCTCGGCCAACGTGGGCACGTCGGGCAGCGTGGGGTTGCGTTTGGAACCCGCCACGGCCAACGCACGAAGCTGGCCGGCCTTGACGAGTGGATAAGCGACGCTGAAGATGGGCGCCCCAAAGGTCACCTGGTCGCCAATCACGGCATTGACCAGTTCCGATGCCCCCTTGTAAGGCACATGCGTCGCTTGCGCACCGGCGGACGTGAGCATCATCTCCACGCCCAGGTGTGACGGCGTTCCCACGCCGCCCGATGCGTAGTTCATTTGCCCCTTGTTGGCCTTCGCCTGGGCCACCAGCTCGTGCATGGTGCGGATGTTCGACCGGCTACTCACCACAACCACGATGTCGGAGCTGGTCAGTCGCATGATGTGGCGGAAGTCCTTCAACGCGTCGTAGCCAGGGCTCTTGTACATGAGCATATTCGCCGCCATCGGCGCTGCGGAATAGATCCACGTGTACCCGTCGGCTGGTGCCTTGGCAACCACGCGTGCTCCGATGTTGCCCGCCGCGCCCGCGCGGTTGTCGATGACGACCGGCTGACCGAGGATGGGCGACACGGCCTCCGCCAGGATGCGCGTGGTGATGTCAGGACCTGTGCCGGCCAGATAGGGCACCACCCACTTGATGGCGTGGTTGGGGTAGGGGTCCTGCTGCGCCAGGACGGCGTATGGCGTTGCAAAAGGAAGCAGTGCGGCAGCCACGGTGCCGCGGCGCAGCAATGTTCGCCGGGTGATGTCTCTCATGTCTCTCGTCTCCATCAGTCTTTTGTAGGGGAAAGGGAAAAGCCGTGCGGGCCTCAGTGGCGCCCGCACCGGCGCGCTTTTAGCGCGCCGGCAACTCGCCGAGCAGTTCCTTGGCGATGGTGTTCTTTTGGATCTCGCTGGTGCCGGTCAGCACGCGGTACATGCGCAGCATCCGAAAGAGAAACTCCACGCGGCGGCCTTGCACGATGCCTTCGCCGCCATGCACCTGCACCGCCTTGTCAGCCACCCGGAAGGCGGTCTCCGAGCAAAACAGCTTCGCCATCGACGCCTCTGCGCGAGCCTCGGCGCCCAGGTCGATCTGGCGCGCGGTGTTGATCATCAGCGCGCGGGCCGCGGCCAACTCGGTGGCGGCCTCGGCCAGCATGTGCTGGATGGCCTGGAACTGGCCGATTGCACGGCCGAACTGCTTGCGCTGCATAGCGTAGTCGCGGGCGTCGCGAAGCGCCACGGTGGCCAGGCCCACCATCGCAGGGCAGTGCAGGAGCCGGTTGACCGTGATGCGCCCCAGGGCCAGCGCCAGGCCGCGGCCCGGCTCGCCGATCAGGTTTGCGGCTGGCACGCGAGCGGCTTCGAACACGATGTCGCCAGTGCTGCTCTGTCCGGCCATGGTCTTGTAGCCAGCCTCCACCCGCACGCCGGGCGCGTTCAAGTCCACGAAGAACGCGGAGACCTCCCGTTCGCGTGACGGGTCCGCGGCGGTGGAAGCCATCAACACTGCATAGTCGGCGAAGGGCGAGCCCGAAATGAAGCGCTTGCGGCCGGTGATGACGAAGTGGTCGCCATCCCGCACAGCGTGCGTCTGGACCGCGCCAGCGTCGGAGCCCGCCTCCGCCTCAGTCAATGCGAAGCAGATCGCCTTCTCGGCCTGTGCCACCGGGATGATGAAGTCGCGCATCTGCTCGGGCGTGGCTTGGCGTGCCAGTGCGCCCACGCGCGGCGGGCCACTCAGCTCGCCAAACACGTGCGGCGCAAAGGGCGAGCCCGTGGCATAGATGGCTTCCTTGATCAGTACGTGGTCCAGCACGGACAGGCCCAGGCCACCCATCTTGGAGGGCAGCGTCATGCCATAGAAGCCCAGCTCGCGCGAGCGCCGCCACACGTGCTGCAGCAGCTCGCGCGGCGCGCCGTGCTCCTGGTCGACCTTGTGTTCGCGTGCCAGGTCGGCCAACTCGCCATGCAGGTACTGCTGCACGCGCTCGATGATCTCGGCGGCGCGCTCGGAGCCTTCAAAAGGGCCCGCGAAGAAAGGTGCGGGCACCTTCACGTTGGGAGTCGTTGTGTCCATCTCAGTTCACCATTCGTTCTTGTCCGGCCCAGTAGGGCGCCTGAACTGCCTTGCGCATCACCTTGCCGTTCGGGTTCTTGGGCAGCTGGGCGACGAATTCGATGTGACGCGGGCGTTTGAAGCCAGCCAGGCGCTCCCCGCAGAAGGCATCGAGCAGGCGAGCGTCCGCCGGCCGGCCGGGCTTGAGCACTACATGCGCCGCCACCGCCTCGCCCCACTTGTCGTCGGGAATGGCGAACACGCAGGCTTCCTTGATCGCCTCGTGCTGGTAGAGCACCGCCTCGACCTC
The DNA here is from genome assembly GCF_056399425.1 of Variovorax sp. 01N429. Taxonomy (NCBI): domain Bacteria; kingdom Pseudomonadati; phylum Pseudomonadota; class Betaproteobacteria; order Burkholderiales; family Comamonadaceae; genus Variovorax; species Variovorax sp. 01N429. The sequence continues at coordinate 4,327 of NZ_JBFTRG010000031.1, forward strand.
CGAGGGATACACATTGAAGCCCCCGCTGATGACCATGTCCTTCTTGCGATCGACGATGTAGACGAAGCCTTCCTCGTCCATCCGCGCCAGGTCGCCGGTGTGATAGCGGCCGTTCTTGAGCACCTCGGCGGTGAGTTCGGGCGCGCGCCAGTAGCCGGCAAAGACGTCTTCGCCGCCCACCACGATCTCGCCGATTTCGCCGGTGGCCACAGGCAGGGCGTTGTCGTCGAGGATCTGCACGTCGCATTCCAGCAAGGGCCTGCCGCACGACGCCAGGCGTTCGGGTCGCGCAGCGCGGGCGTACAGGTGATCGGCGACGCTGAGCGCGCACACGCCCGAGGTCGTCTCGCCCGCGCCATAGCCTTGCGACAGCACCGGCCCGAACACGTCCATCGCCCGCAAGATGCGCGCGGGCGCCATCGGTGCAGCGCCATAGCCCAGGCGTACCAGATCCGGCAACGGACGGTATTGCCCTTCCAACTCGCCCAGCAGCATGTTGATCATCGTCGGCACCATGAAGGTGTGCGTGACGCGGTCGGCGCGCATATCCGCAATGAAGCGACCGGGCTCGAAGCTGTCGAACAAGCGGATCGTCACGCCGCTGCACAACGCCGGCACCAGTTGCATGCCCGATGCGTGGGTGATCGGGCCCACCAGTCCGAGCACCGAACCTTCGTTCATGCCCTCGGAGCGCAGCAGGAACTTGCGCAATTGCGCCAGCCGGTTGCCGAAGGTCTGCATCGCCGCCTTGAGCACGCCGGATGAACCTGATGTGTAGTGAAGCACCGCGACCTCGTCGGCCGTGACCGCCACCGGCTCGAAGGCGTCGCTTGCGCGGGCCAGCGCGTGTTCGTACGAACTGGATTCGCCGCTGGCGGCAGGCTGTTCATCCACCAGCAGCAGGTGTGGCATCGCGCCGCGGATGTGCGACCCGAAGGACTCGACCCGCGCGGCCGTGGTGACGATGACGGCCGCATCGCTGTTGGCCGCGATCTCGCCCACTTCGGACGGAGAAAGCCGTGCGTTGAAGGGTGCCTTGATGAGCCCGGCCTTGTAGCAGGCCAGTTCCACTTCCACGATCTCGGGCCGGTTGGGCAGGTAGATGCCCACGCGGTCGCCGCGCTTCAAGCCCATGCCAAGGAGCGCATTGGCCAGACGGTTGGAGCGGCGCTCGAGCTCGGCATAGCTGAGGCTGCGCGTGGCGGTCTTGATGGCGACGCGGCTCGCGTAGGCGCGAGCGCTTCGCGATACCAGTGCACCGACGTTGGCAACGGGCCGTTGCGCCGCGGCGGAAAAGGAAATCGGGGTAGTGATGGGTGTCTCCTGGAACATGCCCGCTGGCGCGGTGCCTTGGGGCTTGATTCGACTGTTCCAGAAGGCCGGGTATCAGGGAAATACCGTTTGTTGATCTACAGGGATCAACGGAATTGATGGGCTGGTCAGCTTCGGGCCAGCCATTCGGCCTCCCACGTGCCCGATTCGATCATCTGCTTTATGTGTTCGACGAGGGTGTCTCTGACGACCTGCGTTGCCGCGTCCATTGGCTTGCCCGCCGGCATGGCCAGCGAATAGGTGCGCTGCAGGTCGGGCTTTGCGACGCGTGCAACGACCCAGTTCGGGCGCGGTGGCGGCTGGTCGTTCAGCGCGCAGGCCGGGGTGAATGTGAAGCCAGCGCCGTTCAAGTAGAGGGAGCGAATCACACGGGTGGAGTCTTGTTCGTGCGCGATGTTCAGCGACAGGCCCAGACCGGCCGCTGCATCCTCCACCCCTCGACGGATGGCGAAGCGACGTGATTGCAGTACCAGAGGTTGGGCGACCGCGTCGGAAAAATCGATCTCGGGGCGTTGGCTGCTGTCGCTGCTGCTCGCCGGTTTCTTTTTTTGGCGGGCCGGCTTTGCTGCTTTCGCCGTATTCGCAGAGCCGGGTTTGTGCAGCATGCGACGCACGCTGCCGTCCTCATCGTGACCGCAGAAGTACATGGCTTCGCGCACCAGCAGTCTGCACTGCAAGCCTTCCACCTGCGGCGAATCAACCAGCACGCCCAGGTCCGCGCGCCGGTCCAGCATGGCCTTCTTCACGCCGAGACTCAGGTCGTCCAAGACAAAGACGCGGATGCGCGGGTGCGAGATCTTCAGCGCGCCAAGCACAGGCCCCATGAGCAGCGACGCCAGCAGAAAAGGCAGCGCCACAGTGACCGAGCCTTCCGGCCCCTGCGGAAGGCGCTGGATTCGCTCGCGCACCGCGTCGGCATCACTCAGCAGACGGCGCGCATCTTCATAAAGCTGCACGCCGGCCTGTGTGGGTGTGACGCCGGCGTGCGATCGATCGAAAAGCTGCGCGCCCAATTCCGCCTCGAGCTTTTTGATCTGCGCCGTCAGAGCGGGCTGAGCGATGTAGAGGCTGCCCGCAGCGCGCGAAAGGCTGCCGGCTTCAAGAACGGTGATGAAATAGCGGAGAGTGCGCAGGTCCACGGGCGCGGATATGAAATGCTGGTGAATGAAGCATTCTTGCTCAGTTCTCGAGACGCGGACGTTTGCCCGTTTGCACATAGTCACTTCTCTACAGCGATGCTTCCTGAGCACCAGGCTTGCACGTCGTCTTTGGCTACCTCTGCCGTGTCCACGGACCGCGATTGGCCAGATCGTTGATCAGGTGACTAGGGCGCGTATGGCCGTGGCAGGAAAAGGCTGGTTGTTGTCGTTCATGCGCGAAGGGCGAACAACAGGGATGGGCCCCTGAGGAGACATCGAGCCCGCGCGATTGGGCGCCGAATAGCGGACGTTCGTTCCGAGCAGCAGTCAGGCTGCGGTATCCGAACGGCGGACACGCACGCATTTTGTGGCGTCCAACGACGTGCCTTTGAGGCGCGGAATGTGCGCATCTTGTCTGCCATGTATTCAGGCAAGTCGAGGTGCGCCCCTGGCGAGCCATTAGGAAGGGGCGGCTCATAGATCTTCAGGGTGTCGGTAATGCACCAATCTGCTGTAGAAGCCCGAGCATGTCGGGCTGGCCGCGTTCCCCCGAAATTTGCCCGTTGGACCACCGATAGAAGTTCATCGCCTGCACTTGGATCCGCTTCTCAGTCGCTGGAATTCCTAAGAAGGTGCCCCGATGCGTGCCGCGCATCGTGAAGCGCGCAGCGACCTTGTCGCCTTCCGCGATCATCTCTTCAAGGGTCCACTGCACGTCCGGGAAGCCTCCGCGCATCATCGCGACAATGAACAAGTACCCCGCAGGACCCAGCAATGGCGTGGTCTGCGTCGGCACATGAAAAACCGCATCCTTGGCGATGAGTTCCTTCGCGAGGCGCTCATCGGCCGTGTTGATGAACTCGGTGAATCTGTGCATCAATTGTTTAATAGCCTCGGGGTTCATCTTGCTCTTTCAAGTTGTCGAATTTGGATCGTCCGGTCCAATCGCCGTCCCACCGCAACGGCGCAGCAGCGACTGTGCTTGTGAGATGCCATGCTGCTCGCCGAAGGGCCCCGGGCTGCTACGCATGCCGGCTCATCCCGTTTTCGACGCGCACTACCGCAACCGTCGCGCTGGGATCCACACCAGAGCTCACGTCAGCCCGCCGCTCCGAAGCCGATCGATCGTGATTGATCAAGAGAACCGCGATCATTCCAATGACGGCCGGGATGGCGATGGCGATGAAGTTCTGCTGCAGCGGCAGGTTCATGCCCACCAATACGCCAATCAAAATTGGCGCCAGGATCGCCCCGCTGCGGCCAACGCCCAACGCCCAACCAAGGCCCGTGGAGCGTACGGCCATCGGATAGAACTGTCCCGTGTAAGCGTTGGCTACGATCTGGGTTCCAATTGTTGACGCGCCAGCTAGTCCGATGAGAAGGAAGAGCACAGGAGTCGGCATCTTGTAGCCGAGCAGAGCCAAGGAGATAGCCGCCAACGCATACATGCCGGCAAGCACGAACTTGATGTGGAACCGATCAGCGAGCCAGCCGCCGACGATCGCCCCCAGCATGGCGCCCACATTCAGCACCAGCACAAACGTTAGTGCCGAACCGAGGCTATAGCCTGCGCTGGCCATCAGCTTCGTCAGCCAAGAGCTCAGCGCGAAGACCATGAAAAGGCACATGAAAAAGGCGACCCAGAACATGACCGTGCTGAAGCCACGGCCGTCGTAGAAGAGATGCTTAATCGGCGCACTGTCGGCCCTGTCCTTCGCTGGAACCACGAACTGATCAGTGGGCAATGGCTTGTAACTCGGATCAAGCCTCCCGACGATGTTCTTCAACTCCTCAGTTCGACCCTTGGCGAGCAAGAATGGCATCGATTCCGGCACGGACTTCAGGATGAGCGGAATCAGCAGTATCGGTATGCCGGCCGCAAAGAATACCGATTGCCAACCATACGATTCGATAAGACCTTTGCCGAGCAGGGATGCCACGATTCCTCCGACTGCGTAACCGCTGAACATCAGTGTGACGAGGGTCGCGCGAATCTTCTTCGGGGAGTATTCGGTCATCTGCGCCACAACATTCGGCATCACACCGCCGATACCCAGTCCCGCGAAGAAGCGGAAGGTGCCAAACGTCACCGGATCGTTAGCCAGTCCGGCTGCGGCAGTGAACACACTGAAGAGGCCCACACAGATCGAGATGGCCCAGCGGCGGCCGATTTTGTCGGCGATGGTGCCGAGGAAGATTGCCCCAAACATCATGCCGAACAGCGCAGAACTGACCATGAAACCAGCGTTGGTCGCGTCTACACCCATCTTTGCCATGATGGAGGGCAGTGCGATGCCCACGACAGACAAGTCGTATCCGTCGAACACGATGATCAACGCACACCAAAAAAGCACAAGGCCGTGAAAGCGGTTGAACCTGGCATCGTCGGCCAGTTGATGAAGGTCGATTTGGCGCATGAATCTTGTCTCCGATGGGATGCCTAGGAACGATTCGGCAGAGCGTGCGCGTCGGCGGGAGCCGCAGGCTGTGCCTCGCGTGAATGTGCAGTTTGCGAGGCTTCCGATGATCGGCACCATGCGTTGTCGGGTCCAACGGATTTTCTTGATGTCCCGTATGCAATCTGGAAATGATGGGGTGGGTCTACCCAAGGGAACGGCGAGTCAGGCGATCTTGGCGCTGTCGTGGGCGCGCGCGCGTCAAACCCACGCCGTTCGAGCCGTTCGAGTGGTTCGGTCATTCGACCTTTCCTCCATGCGATTCCCAAATGCTCGCTATCACGGAAATTCGTTCGACCGAGGGCACCGGGCCTCATTACATTGATCAGCAAGGCAAGCGCCACTGTGGAACTGCCATCAATCAATCGGCCTCGGCTATGGCCGAACATAGGAGATACGCATGCAAGGAAAAATCGGCCTCGAGGAGCACTTTGCAATTCAAGAGACGTTGCAGGATTCAGCTGGATTCGTGCCCGGTGACTACTGGACCGAACTTAGCAGTCGTCTGCTCGACATCCACGACAAGCGCCTGCATCAGATGGACGAGAACGGCATGGAAATGATGATCCTCTCGCTAAACGCGCCTGCGGTCCAAGCGGTACCTGATCCGAAGAAGGCTTACGAGCTTGCTGTCCGGGCGAACGACTTTCTAGCGGAGCAAGTCGCAAAGAGACCCGACCGTTTCCAGGCTTTTGCAGCCCTCCCCATGCAGGACCCCGAGAAGGCAGCACAGGAGCTCGAGCGATGCATGAGGGACCTCGGCTTTCGCGGAGCCTTGGTCAATGGCTTCTCGCAAGTCGGGTCGCCAGACAATGTCGTCTACTACGATGCGCCGCAATATGAATCGTTCTGGGACGTAGCCGAACGTCTCGATGCGCCGTTCTATCTGCATCCGCGCAATCCCTTGCAAAGTTGGGCGCAGATCTACGATGGCCACCCGTGGCTGCTCGGACCCACTTGGGCGTTTGCTCAGGAAACCGCAGTGCACGCTCTGCGCCTCATGGCAAGTGGGCTTTTCGACCGCCATCCCGCCCTCAAGATCATTCTTGGGCACCTGGGCGAGGGGCTACCGTACAACATGTGGCGAGTGGATCATCGCAATGCCTGGGTGAAGGCACCCAAGGGATACCCCGCGAAGCGCAAGCTTTGCGAATACTTCCAGGAGAACTTCTACCTCACGACCTCGGGCAACTTCCGCACCCAGACGCTGATCGATGCGATGCTGGAAATCGGTTCGGACCGCATCCTGTTCTCGACCGATTGGCCCTTCGAGAACGTTGATCACGCCTCGAACTGGTTCAACGACGCGAGCATCAGTGAGGCGGACCGCACGAAGATCGGCCGGACGAACGCGATGTCGTTGTTCAAGCTCAAGTAGCACAGGCTCGCCCGCCGAGCATGGAGATCAAATGATTGACATTGACGAATGGACCATCACCGGTGCCGTGCTGAAGGCGCAAGCGGGAGCATCCCATTCCCGCCTCAAGACGGTGATGGACAGCCTTGTGCGACACCTTCATGACTTCGCACGGGAGATTCAACTCACCGAAGAGGAATGGTCCGCAGGGATCGACTTTCTTACCCGCGTTGGGAAGATCACCGATGACAAGCGACAAGAGTTCATCCTCCTGTCCGATGTTCTGGGCCTTTCTACACTGGTCACAGCTCAGTGCAACCGAAGGCCCAGCGGATGCACGGAAGCGACCGTGTTCGGGCCCTTCTTCGTGCACGATGCGCCGACCTACAACAACGGCGATGACATCTCCAACGGCGCAACCGGCGAACCTTGTTTTGTCAGCGGGATCGTCCGCGGAATCCACGGCGAGCCGATCGCCAATGCAGAGATGGATGTGTGGCAATCGGACGATGAAGGTTCGTACGATGTACAGCGCCCCGGGCTCGACCACGCCCAAGGCAGGGGTCGGCTGACCACTCGCGACGATGGGCGCTATCACTTCAAATCGATCGTAGCCGTTCCTTACCCTATCCCTCACGACGGGCCGGTGGGGCAGATGCTGGAGACCGTCGGGCGCCACCCTTGGCGGCCGGCGCACCTGCACTTCATGATCCAGGCGCCCGGATACCAGACCCTGATCACGCACGTATTCCGCTCAGGCGGGACCTATCTGGATTCGGATGCTGTCTTCGGCGTGCGCTCTTCTCTCATCGCGGATTGGAAGCGCCATGAGCCGGGCACGGCGCCAGACGGAACGCAGGCAGATGTGCCTTTCTATACCCTCGAATACGACTTCGTCTTGAACAATGCGCGGGAGGACTAAGGCCATGGAGGTCAAACACATTGTCATGTGGCGCGTCGCCGGCGCGACGGCCGCCGAGCGAAGCAGGAATTCCATCGTAGTGCGCGACGCATTCATTGGACTTCTGGGGAAGATCCCAGGCCTTCGCGAGCTTGAGGTCGGCATTGACACGAGCCACGTCGACTATGCCTGCGACGTGGGGCTGTGTACCGTTTTCCAGGACGCGCAGAGCCTTAGCGCCTATGCGACACATCCTGAGCACCTCCGCGTCAAGCGCGAACTTGGCGACATACGCGTCTCCCGGCACCAGGTCGACTATCTGCTCATCCCGGCCTAATGATGGAAAACTTTGTCTACACCGCGAACGCATCGCGAATCGTCTTTGGACCTGACAGCATTGATCAACTCCCCGCGGAGCTTGAGCGCCTCGGTGCCAAGCGCGTACTGGTGATGTGCACGCCGAACCAGCGCGATCAGGCTCAAGCGATTGCAGAGCGGCTCCCGGGCCGTGTCGCATCGATCTTCGACGAAGCTGTCATGCACGTGCCAATCGAGACCGCGCGCAAGGCCCGCGCACTCGCTGTCGAACTTGACGCAGACTGCGCATTGGCGATCGGAGGTGGCTCTACTGTCGGACTCGGAAAAGCGATCGCCCTCGAAGCCGGTCTCCCCATCATTGCGGTGCCGACCACATACGCGGGCAGCGAAGTCACGCCGATTTACGGAATCACCGAGAACGGCCTCAAGAAGACCGGGCGAGACCCCCGCGTGCTTCCTCGGGTCGTGGTCTACGACCCCATGCTCACGCTGTCGCTGCCCCTGGATCTCACCGTCACCAGTGCAATCAACGCGATCGCCCACGCAGCTGAGGGGCTGTACGCTCATGATGGCAATCCCGTCATCGCGCTGATGGCTGAAGAGGGGATACGCGCCTGCGCCGCGGCGCTGAATCCACTGCAGCAGAATCCTCGCGATGTCTCAGCTCGCAGCTCCGCGCTGTACGGCGCCTGGCTTTGCGGCACTGTACTCGGTGCCGTGTCGATGGGCCTGCACCACAAGTTGTGTCATACGCTAGGCGGGACATTCGACTTACCGCATGCAGAAGTGCACACAGTGGTGCTACCGCACGCACTGCGCTACAACGCGAAGGCGGCGCCTGCGGCTATGGACCGGATCGCCAAGGCGCTCATGGTCGCGGATGCACCCTCGGGCATGTTTGAACTTGCGAGATCGCACGGAGCTCCCGTCTCATTGAGATCCATCGGCATGGTCTCTAGCGGACTTGACCAAGCTGCCGACCTGGCTGTATCGAACCAATACCCCAATCCGCGGCCGCTAGAGAGAGCCGCGTTGCGAGAGTTGCTGGGTCGTGCGTTTGAAGGCGAAACACCCTGACCGATCAGCAGCATGATGACGCGTTAGTCGAAGATTAGGCGCACTCAACCTGAGGGCGCAGCACGTCACCGAGACGCGATTTCACGTGAAAGAGGCCGAATATCAATTCACGCAACCAGCGATTGCCGCTGTCTTGGTGGAAACGCTCGTGCCACTGCTGGTGAATCTCGAAGGGCACCACTTCGAAGGGCGCAGGGATGCTGCGCAGGTCCGAACGAGACTCCACCATCGCCTTCGCGAGCCGGGCCGGCGCCGTCATGAGAAGTCCGGAGGCGGCGACGATCGACGCCAAGCCAAGTGAGTGCGCGGCTGTGAGGACTACTTGTCGGCGGTCCAGCGCCCCTGCCTTGCCGAGGGTTTGCTGGAGCTGGAAATCGGTTGTCCCCTGGGGTCGGTAGGCCACATGCTCGGCCGCAAGATAGTCCTCGATGTCGATGCGATTTCTGGTGGCCAAAGGAGAGGACTTGGACATCAAGACGACGAACGTCTCATCGAATAGCCGTTGCTGATAGAAGGATGGACCCATCATCTCCCAACTTCCGAGCGCGATGTCGATCTGCCCATGGAGCATCCGCTGTCTGGCTTCGGGCATTGACACATCCACCGTTTCGAAGCGAACTCCCGGTGCGATAGAGCGAGCGACAGAGAGCAGCTCCGGCATCATGACCAACTGACCAATGTCATTGACCGCGATCCGAAACAAGCGGGTCGATGATGCCGCTTCGAATGTTCTCCCCTGATCGACCGCATGCACGAGGCAGGCAAGGCCTTCCTCTATGGGGGTGATGAGGCGCTCGGCAACTGGCGTTGGGACCATCCCCTCCGGCGAACGCACAAACAGCACGTCGTTGAAGCGTTCGCGCATACGCTTGAGAGCATTGCTCACGGCGGATTGCGTCATGCCAAGGCGATCACCTGCAAGCGTCACGCTGCGCGTGTTGTAGATCGCCTGAAAGACAAGGAAGAGGTTCAAGTCGATCGCGATGATGTTCACTTTGCCGTCTCCGAAACTTTTTATTTGAAGACGCTCGGCGCTCAAGTCGAACACCGGGCAATTTCGTCAAGTCACCCCGTCGGGCACTGATGTCCTGTGCGGAAAGCGCATTTCCTCACTCGGTATCCAAAACCGCTAGGTTGTCGTAGACCATGGCGAGCATGTCTCGAAGCGCCTCTGCCTGCACGGCGCTCAACCCAGACAACGACACGCGCTCGTACAGCTGCGCGAGCGGGATGATTCGGAGCGTGAGCTCTCGTCCCGCCTCCGTCAAACCGAGAGCGATTGCACGAGCGTCCTCGTTCGATCGCTCGCGCACGAGAATGCCCCGCTGCAAGAGACCGTCTACCACTCTTGAGAGCGTGGAAGCGTCCGTTGATGTATGCAGTGCCAGATCCGACAGGCGCTGGTGCTCCTTGTGATGCAGAGCAACGCAAACCCGCCACTCGGTCAGCGATAGCTTGAACTGCTTGAGCTCCTTGCTGAACGACTGCCCCATTCGTGTTCCTGCGCGCGCAAGCAAGTAAGGGATCGCACGCTCCAGATCGTGATCTTCCTTTTTTCCTGCAGACGCATTCAACTCTGAGGGCGACCGACCGTTGGGTCGATGCTGCTGGATGGGCACCACTGAACCTGATTTTCGTTTCACAAAGGCGAATTTAACAGCAAATGATGCCGGAATCATAGAGTAAACCCTAGGCTCTTTTTAATTGCGTTTGCAAATATTATGGACTTTAATTGAGGCCTCACCCAACCCGTAGCACCTTGGAGACCTCCATGACCGAATCCGCCGCCCGCTTTGCTCCCTTCGCACAACTGAACCGCGTTGACCTCCCTGCGCCCGGCCGAAGGTCGCCCGTGGCTGACGCCCCTCCGATCGGGCAATTAGTTGCATCCGCAAGTGAACTCGTCCCGGTGCTGCGCGCCCGGGCGCAGCGAACAGAACAAGATCGCCGGGTGTCAGACGAGACCACCCGGGCCTTTCATGACGCGGGCTTCTTCAAGCTGATGCAACCTGCCCGATACGGCGGCTATGAGTACGGTTTCACTGCATTCATCGATGTGGTTAGCGAACTTGCACGCGGCTGCACCTCATCGTCTTGGGGCTGTTCTTTGGGCGCCATCCACCAGTGGCTGGTCGGCACGTTTCCCGAGCAAGCTCAGGAAGACGTGTGGGGCAAAGACCCCAGCGCCATCGTCTGCGGTTCATACGCGCCGGCAACCATGGCCGAGAAAGTCGACGGAGGCTACCTTGTGCACGGCAAGTGGCTTTTTGCATCCAACGTGGACAACTCTCAATGGGCTCTCCTCGGCGTCCAGTTTCCGCCCGAAGAGAAAGGTGCGGCACCCACCGCTGGGTTTCTGCTCGCTCCCCGATCCGATTGGTCTATCGAAGACAACTGGTATGTAGCGGGCCAAGCGGGAACGGGCTCGAAGGCCGTCGTGATCGAGAAGCCCACTTTCATCCCGGCACACCGCAAACTGACGTTCGCGGAAGCTTCGTCCAACTGCCCTCCGGGCACCAAGGTCAACGCAAATCCGATCTATCGCATCCCTTTCCTCTCCGCGGTGCCGGTGTGCCTGGTGTCTCCTATCCTCGGAACTGCTCAAGGTGCGGTCGACGAGATGATTGAATTGGCTGGCAGCCGGGTCACCCGCGGCGCCGTATCTGGAGGTGGCAATCGCCTGAGCGAGTTCTTTCCTGTCCAGTCTCGCTTGGCCGAAGCATCCGCAAGCGTCGATGCGGCGCGGTTGCTGCTGTACCGGGACACCGCACAAGTCGAGCAAATGGCTCTCGACGGCAACACGATCAGTGTCGAACAAAGAATTCGAAACCGTCGAGACCACGCTTTCGCAGCACGTCTGTCACGCGATGCCGTTGAGGCCGTGTTCGCCAGCGTCGGGGGTGCGGGCTTGTCCCTGAATCAGCCCATTCAACGTATGTGGCGCGATGCGAACGCTATCTCTCGCCATATCAGTCTCAACTGGGACGCAGTTTCTTCGATGGTGGGGCAATACCTGCTCGGCCTGGAGCCCAAGGGACAGTACTGATCGCGGAGGCCAACCATGTACTCCTGGGCACTCATCACTGGCGACGAGGCCGACACGGTCGACGCTCGCCAACTCCGCCAGGCGCTGGGCGCATTCCCCACGGGCGTGTGCCTCGTCACGACCACAACGCCCGACGGCAAGCGCGAGGGGATGACAATCAACTCCTTCTCCTCGGTGTCGCTCGACCCACCTTTGATCTTGTGGAGCATTCGGGACGACACTCGCAGCGCCGACGCGTTCTTAGCAGCAAGGCCTTTCAACCTCAGCGTGTTGAGTTCCGAGCAGCGCGACCTCGCTTGGCATTTCGCGAAGCCTGCGCCAGACAAGTTCGAGCGCTTCGCTGACGAGTTCGAAATCGGATCCAACGGATGTGCAAAGCTGCTGCACAGCGTTGCAACATTCGAATGCTCCACGTATTCGCGCCATCAGGAAGGAGATCACACGATCATCCTCGGGCGGGTGGATGGCTTTTCGCGGACGGACATACCACCTTTGCTTTTTCATTCAGGGCAGATGGGGTCGCTGTGGGAGCTCGCCGATACGCTGGCCCGGCCACAATAGCTCAGCAGCGGTAGGAGAAAAATCCTCCTCTGTTGAGCATGGTCGACGCGACCGGCACCACGCAGGCTGCATGCTATGCGTCGACCTCACCCGCGGAGATAAGTTGTGTTGAACCGGGCAGCACCACGACGGCTGCTGCGCCTATGGTGCCTGGCATGAAGGCGACGGCGCTGAGGCCGGATCATCGTCGCGAGATTCTGGAGCCAGAAAAGAAGGGATACGCGCAAATGGAAGTCATATCCGATATTCCTGTCGAATCAGAGTCACCCATCGCTCTCACGATCGGCAAATTCGACGGCGTACATCTCGGCCACCGAGCAGTCGTCGAGAGATTGAAGCAGAACGCAGCAGCGCGGCAATTGCCCGCCTGCGCCCTGACGTTCGATCCGCATCCCATCGAGTACTTCCTTGGAGCGCGCGCGCCAGTCAGACTAACGTCGCTACGCGACAAGATCCGACTGCTCGAAGAAACACAGGCACTCGACAGGCTTTACGTCTTCCCCTTTACTGAAGCCATCGCGGGTATGTCACCTAAATCGTTCGTAGCTAACGTTCTTGTCGGACAGCTAGCGGTTCGGTCTCTGTTGGTCGGGAAGGATTTCCATTTCGGCGCTGAGCGAGGCGGTGACATAACTACTTTAAGGACGCTGGGCTGCGAAGTGGGCCTTGAGGTGGCCACGTTGGAGGACTTTTTCCTCGACGGGGTCCGCGTATCAAGTACCGCCATACGCGCTGCCGTCGCTGAGGGGGACGTCAGTCGTGTGCGACGCTTCCTTGGGCGGGGGTAAATGCCGGCGTAGAACACCGGCTCAATCGCTCCCGCATCGAAGTTAATCTAGCTCGCTCCAGAGCGGACGTCGGCGAACGGTAGGTCATGGTCGCCTACGGTAGTACGCGCGCATCGGCGCAAGGACCGCAAACGCTCCAAACGCGAATTCTGGGTAGAGCTCTTGCAACTTCTACCTGCTTGCCCTGGCAACGGCGCTACAGAGCATCAATCGATGCCACGCCAGGCGCCTCCTTGGGCGCTCAGGACGAACCGCGCGCGACTGTCGTACCCATAGTGGTCTTTCGCGCTGTAGCGCAGCACGCCTTGCGGCACAACGACTTCACCCATGCCTTCAAGTGCTTCCTTGAGCGCCAGGCGGAACTCCAGAGTGCCCGGCTTTGCCTTGTTCAGCGCCAGAGGAATCGCCTTGTCCAGGAGCAGCTTGGCACCCCAGACGTTGGCCGCAAACTGGTTGTAGCTTCCGGCACCGAATTTCAACTCGTAGAGCTTGATGAAGTCGAGCGCCACCTTCTTCGACGGATGAATGTCGGGCAACTGGTCGGCCGCCACCGCGGGCCCCGACAAGCCCAGCGTGCCTTCGACATCCTTGCCGCCCATTCGCAGCAGGTCGGGCGCAACGGCGCTGTAGGTCTGGTAGACCTTGCCCTTGTAGCCGCGATCAACCAGGGCCTTCTGAGGCATCACTGCGCCGCTGCCTGACGCGACCACGAGCACCGCGTCGGGGTTGTGGGCCAGCACCTTCAACGCCTGCGAGGTTGCGCTTGAGTCCGTGCGTGAGAAGCGCTCGGCGGCTACCAGTTTGATGCCCTCCTTGTCTGCGAAACGGGTCATTTCGCGCAGCCAGCTTTCGCCGTACGAATCGGAGTAACCCAGGAAGGCGAAGGACTTGACGCCAGACTTTTTCATCTGCGCAACGGTGCCCTCAGCCATCAAGGCGATGCCCTGTGGGAGGCGAAAGGTGAAGGCATCCGCGCCTTCGGGAAGTTCGATGGGCGCCGCAGCCAGTTGCACAGTCTGCGATGCCAACGCCACTTGGGCAATCGCCAGTGCAGGCGGGCTCGCGGTGGAACCGACGATCACGTCGGCCTTCTCGTCCGCGACGAGACGTTGCGCGTTCTTGGCACCCCCGGTCGAGTCAGTGGCATCGTCCAGAACGACTATGCGTACTTTCTCGCCGCCGATCTGATCGGGGAACAACTGCATCGTGTTGCGTGGCGCGATGCCAAGCGCGGCGGCAGGGCCGGTGATTGAAAAGCTGGCGCCAATGACGATCTCGGCCTGGGCTGGCAACGCAGCCCATGCAGCCGCTGCGAACGCGGCAATGCGCAAATTCACTCTCATGGTTGCCTCTTCCTGTTATGGGTTGGACGCAAGCGCAGACCCGCGAATCGTCACTGGCATTGCTGCCGCGGATGCGCCTTGTTCCTGCTCTGCACCGCACATTTCCTGTATCAGACGACGGAACTGCGCCAGTGCCTTGTCGGCCGCGATGGGGTGCATTTGTCCGCCGGGTGTCGCAGCCAGCATGTCGCTTTGCGCCTGGATGATCTGGCGGTCCTCCTCGAACGCGGTGCACAGGCTTTGATAGATCGACTCTGTGATGGTGGCGTCGTCCAGGCGGAACTTGTGGGCTTGCATGAAGAAGTAGTGGGTGCTGCCGGCGGTCTCCGGCGTCAGGGCCTGACAACTGTGGAATTGGAGGGCTCCCGTCATGTCGTCGTGCGGCGTGTCCGCAGGCTTGACGTGAGCGTGCATCAGCAACACACCGGGCACCAGGAAGTCGTATGCAAAGCGCCTGTTCACCTTCCCCGTGAATCCGCCGAGGCGTGCGTGATACGGGGCGGGCACGGTGTCGCGCACATCACGCGTGACGTGCAGGCCACGATCGAGGCGTGTGACCTCGGGGCGCGATTGGGCAATGTTGGGCGACCCGCCAAGTGTCTTCTCATGCACATACGAGAGATGCGAAAAGTCCAGCAGGTTGTCGCAGATCAGCAGGTAGTCGGTGTCGTAATGCAAGTAGCCGGGCTTGTAACGCCATTCAGGGTGCTTCAGTGAGAAGGCGTCAGGAATGAGCGCAGGATCAGCGCGCTGTGGATCACCCATCCAGATCCAGATCCACCGGCCCCGCTCTTGCACCGGATAGCTGCGAACGCACAGTCGCGGCGGGATGTTCTCTTGCCCTGGGACTTCGGCGCACCGACCGTCGGCGCCGAACTTGAGGCCGTGGTACATGCAGCGGATCGCGTCACCTTCGCGCCGCCCCATTGACAGGGGCGCCCCGCGATGCGCACAGCGGTTGTCCATTGCCACCGCCACGCCATCGGCTCGGCGGTACACCAGCACGGGCTGGTCGAGGATCGTGCGCGCCAACAGAGTGTCGGCAAGCACTTCGTGGTCCCAGGCGGCCACGTACCAACAGTTCTTCACAAACATCGTGTGTCTCCGTCCCGGCGGATCGAGCCGCCTGTCTTCAGGTTCAGGGCAGGGCCACTCTAGGTATTGGCCCTCTATCGTGCAATACGCTGAACCGGAGAATCACTATCTGTGAAATCGATAGACAAGACTTTTGCGACCGCATTCGACCTGAACTTGCTCCGGGTACTGGTCACGCTGGACAGCACCCGGAGCGTGACCTACGCGGCTGACGCGCTGGACATGAGCCAGTCAGGCTTCAGCAGTGCGCTGGCCAGGTTGAGGCAACTTTGCGACGACCCGCTTTTCGTGCGCACTGCCGACGGCATGACACCGACGCCGCGCGCAGAACGCATGATTGCTACCGCACGATCTGTCCTGGAGCAGGTGGCAGAGGGCGTGCTCGGGCAACCTGGCTTCGATCCGGCCACCACCCGCACCGAGTTTCGTCTTGCCATGGCAGACGTCGCCGAAATCGTGTTCCTCCCAAGATTGCTGCGTCGCCTGCAGGAGCACGCACCTGGCGCCCGCGTGGCTTGCTCGACGCTCGCTCACGGGCCTTTGCAGGCTGCCATGACCGCGGGAGAAGTCGATCTGGCGCTCGGGTACTTTCCGGACCTCGGCTCGCAGTCGTTTTTTCAGCAGCGCTTGTATGTCCACACCTATGCCTGCATGGTGCGCAAGGGCCATCCCTTGGAGGGCAGCCGGTTGACTGAGAAGGCGTTCCTGAAGTTCGGCCACGCGGTTGTGGCTTCGCCCGCGCGAAGCAACGATCTCTTTGAGAAGTTCCTCGAGCAACGCGGTTTGAAGCGTCACATCGTGTTGAGCACTCCGCACCACATGAGTCTGCCAGCCATCATCGAAGAGACTGATCTGCTGGCAACGGTGCCATTGGCCACGGGCGCACGGTTTGCGCAGCTAGGCACCGTGCAGTTGCTTGGCCTGCCGTTCGATCCCCCGACGTTCTCGGTGCAACAGCACTGGCACCGGTTGGTGCATCACGATGCCCGTAGCCAATGGCTCCGAAGTCAGTGCTCTGCGCTCTTCAACGACGCATCCGACGAATGGCGTGAGGTTGAGGCAGCGCTTTACGGAACGGACCTTCGCGGTGCGACAAAGCGGCTCTCCGGCAGTGCTTCGTAGTGAGCTCGACGTGGACGTGCTGACAACTGTTGAAAGTGCGGTTACAGAGTTGCGCAAGCGTCTCATGCGCTTGGAATCCTCGCACTGCGCATGGCAATGAGACGAGCGTCGCTCAAGGCGGCAGTCCGATGATGGAGGACCGCCTTGTATTCCGGCGACTTGATCATGGCGGAGAAAGCATCGCGCGACGGGTACTCCACCAACAGCACCTCGTCCCAGGCTTCGCCCGCGGGGGCCACCAGGGCATGAAGCGCGCCGCCTTGCCAGACCACGCGCGCGCCCACCCTCGCCAGTAGCGGCGCCACGCCCGCGCTGTAGGCTGCATAGGCGGCGCGGCCGGAGCGCGGCGGCGCACCGGGGGCGTCAGCGGCCTGCTCGCGAAAGGCCAGCAGGTTCAGCATGGTCACTGGCGAGTCGGGCGGCACACGATCGAAGAGGCCTTTGAAGCTTTCACGGGTCGGATCGATGGCGATGCGTTCTTCGGGTTGCGTCATCCTGCGTCTCCTTGACGAGTTTCAATGTAGTGGCCTTCAGACTGGCACGCGCCTATAGCCCCAACTCCTGCTTCGCGATGATGTTGCGCTGGATCTCGTTGCTGCCGCCGTAGATCGACATCGCGCGACGCCAGAAGTAGTTGGGCGCCGCGCCGCGCACGCTGGCCTCGATGCCTTCGAGGTTCCCCTCGCCGCGCATCTGGGCCGGGTCGAGCACCTGCCCGTTCGGCCCCGACGCCTCGAAGATCAGCTCGGTGATTCGCTGTCCGATCTCGGTGCCGCGAATCTTCAATGCCGAGGCCAGTCCAGCGCCAGGGGAGCTGCCGCTTCCCATGCTCGACAGCGCCCGCAGTGTCGTGATTTCGAGCGCCTTCAGCTGCGACTCGACGGCCGACACCTTGGCGCGGAACACAGGGTCCTGGATCAGCGGACGGCCGCGGTGGCGCACGCCGGATGCGATGCGATGCAGGCGACGCATGGCGAAGGTGGAAAAGCCGATGTTCGAATTCTCGACGCGCTCATGTTCGAGCAGGAACTTCGCGTAGGTCCAGCCGCTGCCTTCCTCGCCGACCAGATTGCCCTTGGGCACCTTCACGTCAGTGAGGAACACGGCGTTGAAGGAACGCGTCCCTTCGAGCATCGGGATCGGCTGCACGACGATGCCGGGCGACTTCATGTCGATCAGCACGAAAGAGATGCCTCGCTGCGCCTTGGCCTCGCGGCTGGTGCGAACCAGGCAGAACATCCAGTCGGCGTAGTGGGCGTAGGAGGTCCAGATCTTCTGGCCATTGACGAGGTAGTGGTCGCCACGGTCTTCGGCCCGCGTGGCGAGCGACGCGAGGTCCGAGCCCGATGCGGGCTCCGAATAGCCCTGGCACCACCAGGTCGTCGATGCCCGAATGCCCGGCAGATGCTGCGCCTTCTGCGCCTCGTTGCCGAAATTGAAGATCACCGGCCCCACCATGCGCGGCCCGAAGGGCTGGATCGTCGGGCAGTTCAGCTCGGCGCTGATGGTCTCGAAGATGTAGCGCTGCGTGGCGTTCCAGCCCGGCCCGCCTTGAGAGATCGGCCATGTGTAGGCGTGCCATCCGCGCCGCCCCAGAATCTGCTGCCATCGCATGAAGTCCTCGCGATGCAAGTGCAGGTCGTGCTCCACGCGCCGCGAGATGTCACGCGGCAGGTTCTCGGTGATGAAGCTGCGCACCTCGTCGGCAAACGCTTGCTCTTCCTTCGAAAAGGCCAGTTCCATGGATGACTCTCCGTCAGTTCTTTGGGTGCAGCGAAAAGCGGATGCCGCCGATCGAGACGCTTGTGTTGTCGTTGGCGAGCCCGCGCGCCTGCGCGGCGCTGCGGATTGGGGTCGCGTCGCGAACCGACAGTTCGATGCCTGCGAGTCCTTCGCCGCGGTCGTCGCCCAGCGGGACGAATCGAAGGGCGGCGTTGTCGAGCCGCAGGTGCCAGTCGCCGTCCCCGCGTTCGACCGAACGCTGGAGGATGCGGCCCCAGCGCGTTGCCAGCGCCTCCGGGTCTTGGGCCTGCAGCACGGCGCCGGTGATGCCCCGCACATGAAGTTCCGAGACGGCATCGCGCCAGTGCGGTCCGGCAGGCCAGTAGGGGCCGTTCAGGTCCGCGCCGTTGCGCGTGGTGTTGATCTCCAGCAGCGCACCGCCCGTGTCGCGCGGATGCAGTTGCATGCCCTCGTAGTCGCCGATCGCAAGCGGCGCGGCAATGCGCACACCGATCGTGTCGACATGCGCCCGCCAGCGCGGCAGCGACTCGCTGTCCAGGATCACCATGTAGCCGCCATCGCCCTTGCGGCGCTCGATGTAGCGCCCGGCCGTGGTGCCTTCGCGCAGCGGCGCGACGACCTCGACAAAGCTGCTGCCGAAGGGCATCAGCGCGTTGTGCAAGCCGAACTGCCCCACCTCGGGATCGCGGTGGCAGACCTTCACGCCGAAGACGGCGCACAGGTCTTCTTCCACCGGCGCCAGTTGCGCGGCCACCAGGCAGAGCTGGCGCAGTCTCAGAAAAGTCGTTGTCAAAACGTTTGTCTCCTTGTGATCGTTCTTGGATGCGAGTTGGAATATGATATAACAAATACAGAACTGACAAGAACACAACCGAGACGAGACAAAGGCGCCTTTCATGACATCGCTTGCCGGACTGCGCGTACTGGATTTGTCGCGCTTCATCGCTGGACCGTACTGCGCCATGATGCTCGGCGACATGGGCGCCGAAGTGGTGAAGATCGAGCCGCCGGGAGAGGGCGAATACGCCCGCCGCGCCTTGCCGGCCGTGAACGGGCAGAGCCTCTATACCTTCATCGTCAACCGCAACAAGAAGAGCTTCGCGCTCGACCTGCGCAGCGAGAGTGGGCTCAGTCTGCTGCGCAGCCTCATCGCGAAGGCCGACGTGCTGGTCGAGAATTTCCGTCCGGGCACGATGGAAAAGATGGGCCTCGGATGGGATGCGGTGCACGCGCTCAACCCGCGGCTCGTGATGACGCGCATCTCCGGCTTCGGCCAGGACGGGCCGCTCGCTCACAAGCAATGCTTCGACGGCGTCGCGCAGGCCATGAGCGGCCTGATGGACATGACGGGCGCCGAGGATGGGCCGCCGACCATGATCGGCTCCTTCGTGTGCGACTACACCACGGGCATGTATGCCGCGCTGGGCATCCTTGCTGCGCTCAATGCGCGGCATGCGACGGGGCAGGGGCAACTGGTCGATGTTTCGCTGCTGGAGAGCGCCGCATCGCTGCTCATGACGGCGATCCCGCAGCAGAAGCTCTTCGGTACCACCATGACGCGCGTCGGCAGCCGCGACCGCTTCGTGGCGCCTTCGAATACTTTTGCCACCGGCGACGACCGCTATGTGCTGATCGTGGGCGGCGACGACAACATGTTCCCACGCGTCGTGCGGGCCATGAAGCATCCGGCGCTGCTGGACGATCCGCGCTTCGTGTCGATGGCGTCCCGCTTGGAACATCGTGACGCAGTGGAAAGCATCGTGGCCGACTGGATGCTCGCGCACAAGGCGGATGAGATCGTCGCCCGCCTCGAAGCCGAGGGTGTGCCCTGCGCCAAGATCGCGACGATCGACGAAGTGGTCGACAACCCTCAGCTTCGCCATCGAGGCGCCATCGCCGACATCCCCTTCGGCGGCACCAGCGTGCCGGTGCAGGGCGTGACCATTCATCTCTCGGCGACTCCGCTCACCATCGAGCGCGCCATGCCGGAAGTCGGCGAACACAATGCCGAGGTACTCCAGCAGTGGCTTGGGCTTGAACCCGACCCGCTTGCCACCCGGTGAACATCAACGACACGCAGCCACAATAGGAGACACCCACTTGACCACCGAGCTCATCGAACGATTCGAAGCGGGCGTACTGACGCTCACCCTCAACAGGCCGGAACGCCTCAATGCGCTGACCATGCCGATGACCGAAGCGCTGCTTGCGGCGCTGCGCCGCGCCGCGGTCGACAACGAAGTGCGGGCCGTCGTTCTGACGGGCGCAGGGCGCGCCTTCTGTGCCGGCGGTGACGTCAAGGCCATGGCCGAAGACGACGCGACCCGCCACACGCTTGAATCCCGCACCCTGCAGCTTCGCGAACACATGGAGTGCTCGCGGCTGCTGCACGAGATGTCCAAGCCCACTATCGCGGTGGTTCGCGGCGCAGCGGCCGGCGCCGGCTTGTCGCTCGCGCTCGCGTGCGATCTGCTGTTGGCGAGCGACACGGTCAAGCTCACATCGGCCTTCGCCAAGGTCGGCCTGTCGGGCGACTTCGGCAGCACCTATTTCCTGACCAAGCTGCTGGGGCAGCGGGCGCGTGCCTTCGCTTTGCTCTCGCCCGTGCTCAAGGCCGACGAAGCGCTCCAGCTGGGACTGGTCACGCGCGTGGTGCCGGACGCCGAACTCGACGCCGAAGGGCGCGCTCTCGCGCAGCAACTGGCCGACGGGCCTTCAATCACGCTCGGTCACATCAAGGCCAATCTCAACGCAGCGGAGCAGGGCGCCACCTTGGCGCAGGCACTCGACCACGAGGCCATCCGCCACATTCGCTGCGGCATGACCGAAGACCACCAGGAAGCGGCCCGCGCCTTTGTCGAGAAGCGTGCGCCGAAGTTCGTCAACCGTTGAAGGAGCCCGCCGTGGACCGCTTTTCTCTCAAGGGCAAGACTGCCATCGTCACCGGATCGTCGCGCGGCATCGGTCGTGCCATCGCCATCGCCTATGCCCGCGCGGGTGCGCGCGTCGTGGTCACCAGCCGCAAGGTCGACGCTTGCAATGCGGTGGTCGAGCAGTTGCGCGGCGAAGGCCTGGAAGCCATCGCCGTCGCCTGCAACATTTCCAGCAAGCAACAGGTGACCGCGCTGGTCGACCAGACCGAGAAAGCCTATGGGCCGGTCGACGTGCTGGTCTGCAACGCGGCCGTCAATCCGTACTACGGGCCGATGTCCGGCATCAGCGACGAAGCCTTCTCCAAGGTGATGGATGTGAACATCCGGTCGAACCTGTGGCTGGTCAACCGGGTTGCGCCGGGAATGGCGGAGCGGGGCGGCGGCTCGATCGTCATCGTCAGCTCGATCGCCGGCCTGACGGGCTCGCGCGTGCTGGGCGCCTATGCCATCTCGAAAGCGGCCGACATGCAGCTCGCGCGCAATCTCGCTTTGGAGTGGGGCAAGCAGGGCGTGCGCACCAACTGCATCGCGCCGGGCCTCATCAAGACCGACTTCGCCAAGGCGTTGTGGGACAACCCGAAGACGCTGGCCGCGGCGCTGGCGTCCAGCCCGCTCAACGCCATCGGTGATCCGGAAGACATTGCCGGAGCCGCACTGCTGCTGGGCTCCGATGCGGGGCGCTTCATCACCGGCACGACCATCGTCATCGACGGCGGCGCCACCATCGGCGGCGAAGCCTGAGAAAGGAAGGACATCGATGAGCTTCCAGGACATCACCATCGCGACCGAAGGCCGCATCCTCACCATCACGCTGAACCGGCCCGAGCGACTCAACGCATGGACGCACCGCATGGAGACCGAGTTCCGCCAGGCGGTCGAAGCTGCCGAGGCCGATGAGGGGGTGCGCGCCATCGTGGTCACCGGCGCGGGCCGGGGCTTTTGCGCCGGGGCGGACATGGACATTCTCGAAGCGGGCGCAGCCGGTGCGGCTGACACCACCATTCCGGTGGCCGCCGGATCCCGCTCAGCCAATGGCATCGAAGCCAACTACACATGGCGCTTCAGCTATCTGCTGCGCGTGCGCAAGCCCATCTTCGTGGCCATCAATGGCCCGATCGCCGGCATCGGCCTGTGCATGGCCGTCTTCTGCGACTTCCGCTACATGGCCGAGGGGCAGAAGCTCACGACCGCCTTTGCCAAGCGCGGGCTGATCGCCGAGCACGGCATCTCGTGGATGTTGCCGAGGCTGATCGGCCCGACGCATGCACTCGACCTGCTTCTGTCGGCGCGCACGCTGGTCACGGCGGAGGCGGCATCGCTCGGGCTGATCAAGGCATTGCCGGCCGAAGGCTTCCTGGCGGCAGTCCAGGCGATCGCGCGCGAGATGACCGAGAACGCCTCGCCGCGTTCCATCGGCGTCATCAAGCGGCAGGTGTACGACAGTCTCTTCCAGGACCTGGACACCGCCTGGCGCCGCGCCGATGAGGAAATGCAGGCCTCTTTTGCGAGCGAGGATTTCCGCGAAGGTGTGGCGCATTTCCTGGAAAAGCGCGCTCCTGCGTTCACGGGCCGTTGATCAGAGCGGCACCATTTGAAATAACATATTCGCTATTTGACAATTGACAAAGGCGTGTTTCCGCATGCCTCGCACGCCATGGAAGACCTTCTCACTCGCGACAGCCTCAACGCGCAGGCCTATGCCCGGCTGTGCCGCGACCTCAAGGCCGGCCGGTTCGCGCCCGGCGAAAAGCTCAAGCTGCGCGATCTCGCGGCCGAGATGGGCATCAGCCCGACCCCTGTGCGGGAGGCGCTGGCGCGGCTCATCTCGGAGCAGGCGCTCGAACAGGTGGGTCACCATTCGGTGCGGGTGCCGATCATGAGCGAGGAGCGCTTCGCCGAGGTGCGCGAGCTTCGCCTCATGCTCGAAGGGCAGGCGGCGGCCCGCGCGGCCCAGCGTGCCAGCGCCGACGACCTGAAGAAGCTCGAAGCCATCCACGAGCGCATGGCCGCCTTGCGCGAGGCGGGCGACATGGCCGGCGAGCTGCTCGAATCCGAGCGCTTTCACATGGCCGTGTATGCGTTGGCTGCCATGCCGGTGCTGCAGCGCATCGTCGAGAGCTTGTGGCTGCAATGCGGGCCGCTCATGAAGGCGCTGCAGACGCATGCGCTCGGGCAGCCTCGCAAGCAGCATCCGCACCACATGGTGATGCGCGGGCTGCGCAAGCACGACGGCGAGGTAGCACGGCGCGGCGTCCATGACGAGATCGAGCGCACCTCGGCGCCGATCCTCGCCTATCTGCGCGAGCGCGGCGCGCAGATTCCGGCGCAGGACGTGAAGCCTGCTCGCCGCCGCGTCGGCCAACCAGCCTGAGGCGCATCGCGTCAACACGATTGGGCATGTCCTGCAAGAGGGCGTGCCCGCAGGTCCATGCAGCGGGGAAATGCACTTGCATGCTCAATATTCATTGACCTGCGCTTGTCGCTTCCGGTGCAAGGCCGCATGATCGTGCACAAACCGGGCGTCCCGCATAGTGGGCCGAATCCGGACGAGCAGACCGCCTCGGAGACACGCCAGCATGATCGCTTACCGCCACGGCTCTCAGCCGCTGCATGAGTATTTGCGCCTGCACGCCCGCAGCACGCCGGACAAGCCGGCATTGATCTGGTACGGGCGCCGGATCTCGTACGCCGAACTGGACGACCTGAGCGACCGTTTCGCCCAAAGCCTGCGTGACCGCGGCATCGGCCAGGGCGACGTGGTGGCGCTCTTCCTGCACAACTGTCCGCAATACCTCATCGCGCACTTCGGCGTGCAAAAGCTCGGCGCCATCGTGAGCCCCTGCAACCCCGATGCCCGCGCCTACGAGCTGGAGCACCAGCTCAACGAACTGGATGCCAGCGCCATCGTGGCCGGCGAGGAACTCCTCAAGGTCGTGCTCGGCTCCAGTGCGATGCGCACCGTGGCGCACGTCTTCGCGGTCCGCTACGGAGAGATGCTCCCGGCGACACTGGCGATGGACGTGCCGTGCAACATCCGGCTGCGGCACGAGCCGGCGCCGCCGCTGCCAGCCTGTGTCATCGACTTCGCCGATGCGCTGGCCGAGGCGGATTCCTTCACGCCGGTGGACACCATCGCGATGGACGACGTCTCGCTCATGGCCTACACCTCGGGCAGCACCGGGCTGCCGAAGGGCGCGATGATCAGCTTCGAATGCGCGCTCTACAAGACCGCGGTGAGCGCCGACAGCTTCAGGATCGGCAGTGACGACGTGATGCTGGCCGACGTCGCGTTGCACCACATTTCGGGAATGATGACCGGCCTGGCCATTCCCATCTATGCAGGGGCGACCGTCGTGCTGCTGCACCGCTTCGATGCGACGGCCGTGCTGCAGGCCATCGAGGCCTGCAATGTGAGCTGGTGGTACACCATGGCGCCTTCCTTGCCGTCGACCATGGCGTGTGACGACGCGGCCACCTACGATCTGTCGTCGCTGCGCACCACGGTCGGCACCAGTTTCGGCGTTCAACTGACCGAATCGCTCGCGGGGCGATGGAGCCGCTTCGCGAACGGCTGCCTCGTCTACGAGGCGGGCTACGGCCTGAGCGAGACCCACACTTGCGACACGCTGATGCCGCCCGATGCCATCAAGTGGGGCACCAATGGCAAGCCCGCGCCTGGCGTGGAGCTGCGCATCGTCGACCCCGACACCGGCTGTGAATTGCCGACGGGCCAGCGCGGCGAGATCCTGCTGCGCGGGCCCATCCGGTACAAGGGCTACTGGCTGCACCCGGAAGCCACGCAGGCCATGCAGCTCGATGGCTGGCTGCGCACCGGCGACGTTGGCGTCGTGGACGACGAGGGCTACCTCACCTTCCTGGGCCGCACCAAGGAAATGATCAAGGTCTGGAGCTACAGCGTCTTTCCCGAAGAGGTCGAGGCCATCCTCGCGATGCACCCCGACGTGCGTCAGGCGGCGGTGGTCGGCCTGCCCGACCCGGATCGTGGCGAGGCCGTGCAGGCTTATGTCGTGCTCAAGGACGAGGCCGCCGCGCGCGTGCGCGCGGGCCAGCAGACCGATCGGGCGGACCAGAGGATCATCGAATGGTGCCTGCAGCACATGTCGCACTACAAGGTGCCGCGCACCGTCATCTTCCGCAACGGCCTGCCGTCATCGAAGAACGGCAAGCTGCTGCGGCGAATGCTGCGTGATCCTGCCGGCTCGATGGCGGTGAACTGAGCCGCCCGGCTCAACGCGCCGCGACCGGCGCACGCTGCCTGGCGTATCCGGCCAGCTCGTGCTTGGCGATGGCGTTGCGATGAACCTCGTCCGGCCCATCGGCTACGCGCAGATGGCGGGCATAGGCATAGAACGATGTCAGCAGCGTGTCCTGGCTCAAGCCGGCCGCGCCGAAGGCCTGCATGGCGTCGTCGATCACCTGCACGCAGTTGTTCGGCGCGATGACCTTGATCATGGCGATCTCCTTCGCTGCCACCTTGTTGCCGACGGTGTCCATGCGCCAGGCGGCATGCAGCACCATCCAGCGCGTCTGGTCGATCAGCATGCGGGCCTTGGCAATGCGCTCGCGCCACACGCCCTGTTCGGACAGCGGCTTGCCGAAGGCCACGCGAGAGACCACGCGCTCACACATCATCTCCAGCGCCGACTCGGCCATCCCGATCATGCGCATGCAGTGATGAATGCGCCCGGGGCCGAGGCGTCCTTGGGCGATCTCGAACCCGCGCCCTTCGCCGAGCAGCAGGTTCGACGCCGGCACGCGCACGTTCTCGAACAGCACTTCCGGATGGCCGAAGGGCGCGTCGTAGTGGCCCATGAGCGCCATGTCGCGCAGGACCGTCACGCCGGGCGTGTCGCGCGGCACGATGATCATCGACTGCTGCCGATGCCGGTCGGCGTTGTCCGGATCGGTCTTGCCCATGAGGATGAACAGCTTGCAGCGCTCGTTCATCGCGCCGGTGATGTACCACTTGCGCCCGTTGATCACGTAGTCGTTGCCGTCGCGCCGGATGCTGCATTCGATGTTGGTGGCGTCCGACGACGCCACGGCCGGTTCGGTCATCGCGAAGGACGAGCGGATCTCGCCGTCAAGCAGCGGACGCAGCCAGCGCTCCTGCTGTTCCGGCGAGCCGTAGCGCGCGATGACCTCGGTGTTGCCCGTGTCCGGCGCGCTGCAGTTGAAAGCTTCGGCGCTCCAGTAGCGGCGGCCCATGATTTCGCACAGCGGCGCGTATTCGAGGTTCGTCAGCCCGGCGCCATGGCCGGCCTCGGGCAGGAACAGGTTCCAGAGTCCCGCCGCCCGCGCCTTCGGCTTGAGTTCCTCCATCAGCGGAAGGGTCGTGTAGCTTCCGCCCTTCTGCGCATTGAGGTAGGACTGGTGAGCTTCTTCCTCGCGACGCTTCTCGTTCGGATAGATGTGTTCGTCCATGAAAGCGAGGAGGCGGCTTTGGAGATCCTGGACCTTGGGGGTGTATTCGAATTGCATGTTGTTGAATGGAGTGAGGGGTGGATTGAAAAGGCCGGCGTCACGACCAGGAAAAGAGGCCCAGCGAGACCGCCACGAGCGCGGGCTTGTCCTGGCCTTCGATCTCGACCGTGTTTTCGGTGCGAAGCAACGTCCAGCCGTCTTCGCGCGGCTCGGCGGCCAGCAGCTTGATGTGATTGCGCACGCGTGAGCCGGCACGCACCGGCGCCATGAAGCGCAGCTTGTCGAGCCCGTAGTTGACCGACTTGGTGGGCTTCAGCCCGCCGAGCAGTTCATACGAGGTGATCGGGAGCAGCGAGAGCGTGAGAAAGCCATGCGCAACCGGCGCGCCGAAAGGGCTCTCGCTTTTGGCGCGTTCGACGTCGATGTGGATCCACTGGCGGTCTTCGGTGCAATCGGCAAAGGCGTCGATGCGCGATTGCGGCACCTCCACCCATGATGAGCTGCCGATGGATTGGCCGACGTATTGCTGGAGGTTGTCCCGGTTCAGAAGAGGCATGGCATGTATGAAGTGGGGTCAGGTGGGGTGGGCCGCGGATGGATGGGCCATGCTCCGATAGTGCCCCGACTGGCGCGCGCCGGGGCGTCCTCCGCATGAAGGCTTTTCATCCGCCGCATGCGGCGTGTTGATGCAGCCGCATCGCGCGTGCGGGAACATCGGATGGCATCAACGCCGAAAGGAACATGCGTGACAGCCAGCTACGAAGTGCGAGACGGCATCGCCGTCCTTGCGATGGACAACCCGCCCGTCAACAGCCTGGGCCTGGGCAACCGGCGCTTCATCGCCGAATCGGTGGCGCGCGCGCAGGACGATGCGGCGGTCCGTGCCATCGTGCTGACGGGACAAGGTCGCGCCTTCTGTGGCGGCGCGGACATCCGCGAATTCAACAAGCCGGAGGCCACCGCCGCCCCGGACTTGGTGGATGTCATCCGGATCGTCGAAGGCGCCAGCAAGCCTGTGATTGCTGCGATCCACGGCGTCGTGATGGGGGGTGGCCTCGAACTTGCGATGGGGTGCCACTACCGCGTGGTCCTGAGCGGTACGCAGGTCGCGCTGCCGGAGGTTCGCATCGGCATTCTGCCCGGTGCCACCGGCACCCAGCGCCTGCCGCGCCTGATCGGGCTCGAGCCCGCCCTCAACATGATCGTGACCGGTGACACGGTGATGAGCGACGTGCTGGCGGCGATTCCCTCTCAGAAATTGTTCGACCGGATCGTGCGGGCGGATGTTCTTCTCGCCGCCATCGAGTTCGCACGGGACATGGCCGACGTGCGACCGCTGCCACGTTCGCGCGACTTGAAGGTGCACCATCCGAACCCCGAGGCCTACCTGCAGTTCGCGCGCAACATGGTCGCGGCCAGTTCGCGCAACTATCCCGCGCCCCTGCGTTGTCTGGACTGCGTTGCCCAGTCGGTGCGGCTGGACTTCGATGCCGCCGTGGCGTACGAGCGCGCCGCGGTCACGGAACTCGTGTGGACCCCGGAGAGCGCTTCGCTGCGCCATGCTTTCTTTGCGGAGCGCGCCGCCAGCAAGATTCCGGACGTGCCGGAAGACACGCCCCAGCGCGCCATCAAGTCCGTCGGCGTGATCGGCGCGGGCACCATGGGCGGCGGCATCTCGATGAACTTCCTGAACGCGGGCATCCCCGTCAAGATTCTCGAGATGAAGCAGGAGGCGCTTGATCGCGGCATCGCCACCATCAAGAAGAACTACGAATCCCAGGTCAAGAAGGGCAAGCTCAAGCAGGACAAGTACGAGCAGCGCATGGCGCTCCTGAGCACCACGCTCGACTACAACGACCTGAAGGACGCGGACCTCATCATCGAGGCGGTGTTCGAAGAACTGGGCGTCAAGGAAAAGGTCTTCAAGGAACTCGATCGCGTCGCCAAGCCCGGCGCCATCCTGGCTTCGAACACCTCCACGCTGGACGTCGACAAGATTGCCGCCTTCACGAAGCGTCCGCAGGACGTGGTCGGCATGCACTTCTTCAGCCCCGCCAACGTGATGAAGCTGCTCGAAGTCGTGCGCGGCAAGGCAACGGCCAAGGACGTGCTCGCGACGGTCATGTCCACGGCCAAGAAGATCAAGAAGACGGCAGTGGTCTCCGGCGTGTGCGA
>NZ_JBFTRG010000032.1:0-25727 GCF_056399425.1 Variovorax sp. 01N429
GGGGTGCCGAGGAGCGGAGCTTTTCGTGGATCAGGGCCGCGCGTGTTTGAGCGCAGCGAGTTTGCGCGGACCCCACGAAAAGCGAGCACCGCWGGTTGCCCGTAGCGCAGCGAAGGGACGCCCACAGCAGGGTCGCCTTTTCTTTGCTTACTTTCTTTTGGCGAAGCAAAAGAAAGGAAGTCGCCCGCCGGGGCGAGTCCCGGCCCCCACCCCCAAAACCACCAACACCCCAATCCAATGACCCCAGGCCTCCCTTACCCCTTAGGCGCAACTCCGTCCCCCGCAGGAGTCAACTTCGCCCTCCACGCCCCCCAAGCCACCTCCGTAGACCTCTGCCTCTTCGACCCCACAACCCACCAAGAACAACAACGCCTGAAACTGACAACAAAAACCAACGGCACCTGGCACACCGTCCTCGCCAGCGCCCGCCCCGGCCTCATCTACGGCTACCGAGTCCACGGCCCTTGGTCCCCCCAGGAGGGCCACCGCTTCAACCCCGCCAAGGTACTCCTCGACCCCTATGCCCGCGAGGTCGTCGGCCGCTACGCCGGCGAAGACCAGTTCCTCGGCCACGACCCTTCGAACCCCACCCACCCCGACCCCCGCGACAACGCACTCATAGCCCTCAAAGCCCGAGTCACAGCCCCCCTCCCCCCCGCGCCCACCGACCGCCCCCGCATCCCCGCCCCAGACCGCGTGCTCTACGAATTGCACACACGCGGCCATACCCGGCTGCATCCGGAGGTGCCGCCCGACCTTCGCGGCACCTACGCAGGTCTCGCGCATCCGGCCGTGCTCGACCACCTTCAGCGCCTGGGAGTCACCACCCTCAACCTCATGCCCGTCCAGCACCGAGCCGACGAATCCCGCCTGCTCGCACTCGGGCTGAGCAACTACTGGGGCTACAGCCCCATCGGCTGGTTCGCCCCCGAGACCCGCTACTGGAGCGGCCGCCCCGGAACGAGCCCCGCGAGCGAGTTCCGCGCCATGACGGACGCCGTGCACGCACGCGGCATGGAGGTCGTGATCGACGTGGTCTTCAACCACAGCGGCGAGACCGACGAACTCGGCCCGACCCTGAGCCTGCGCGGCATCGACAACGCGCTCTATTACCACCTGCGGCCGGACAACCCCGCGCTCTACGAGAACTGGACCGGCTGCGGCAACTGCCTGAACCTCGCCGAACCGCGCGTGGTTCAGCTGGTGATGGACAGCCTGCGTCACTGGGTCACGCAGCTGGGCGTGGACGGATTCCGGTTCGATCTCGCGCCGATCCTCGCTCGTCGCAAGGGCGGCGAATTCGATCCTCGCGCGTCGTTTTTTGCCGCTGTCGCCCAAGATCCCGTGTTGGCGCAGGCGCTGCTCATCGCAGAGCCGTGGGATGTCGGCCCGGGCGGCTATCGCCTCGGCGAATTTCCGCCGGGATGGCTGGAATGGAACGATCGCTTTCGCGATGCCCAACGCGGCTTCTGGCTGCACCAGAGCGCGGGCGTCGGTGAATTCGCACGCCGCTTTACCGCGTCGAGCGATGCCTTCCAGCACGACAGCCGAGCGCCCACGGCAACCGTCAATTTCGTCACCGCGCACGATGGCTTCACGCTGCGCGACCTGCTGAGCTACAACGAGCGCCACAACCTCGCCAATGGCGAGAACAACCGCGACGGCCATGGCCACAACCTGAGCCGCAACTGCGGCGTGGAGGGCGATACCGACGACCCCGCCGTCCTCGCCGAACGCAGATGCCTGCAGCGGGTGCTGCTGGCGGCGCTGCTGCTGTCGCAAGGCACACCGATGCTGCTGGCAGGCGACGAACTCGGCCAGACCCAGCGCGGCAACAACAACGCCTATTGCCAGGACAACGAAACGACTTGGCTGGACTGGGACCATGCCGATGCGAGCCTCGGCACCTACGTCTCCCGTCTGCTGGCGCTGCGCCGAGAGGCTGCGCCGCTGCGGCATGCACTGTGGTGGCCAGCCGATGCCCCGCCAGGTGACACCGCGCTGCGCTGGCTCACCCCCGAAGGCCGCGCCATGGAGACGGCGGACTGGGAGCGCGGCGACCTGCACGCGCTGGCGATCCTCTTCGAAACACCGGCACCCGGCGCGCGCTGGCTGGTCCTCGTCAACGCCGAAGCGCACCCAACGCCGTTCCAGCTGCCTGCGGGATCGTGGTTTCGCAAGCTGGCCAGCGACGTGGACGCGGAGAGCGCCCACGCGCGACCCCTCGAAAGCTCTGAAACATTGCCGCCCGGCAGCCTCTGGGTCGCAAAAACATAGGAGCCAATCGTGCGCCGGGGTGCTAGTCTGCCTCTCCGGGGAAAATCAAACGGAGGCAAAAGATGGACGACATCGCGCAACCGACATTGCAGGCCCACCAGCTCGTTCGGCGCACCATCGCACTGGTGCTCGCAGGCGGCCGGGGATCCAGGCTGAAGCAACTGACCGACCGGCGGGCCAAGCCGGCGGTCTACTTTGGCGGAAAGTTCCGGATCATCGACTTCGCCCTGTCGAACTGCCTGAACTCAGGCATCCGCCGGATGGCGGTGGTGACGCAGTACAAGTCGCACTCGCTGATGCGCCACCTGCAGCGCGGCTGGAGCTTCCTGCGCGCCGAGCTCAATGAGATGGTCGATGTTCTCCCCGCCCAGCAGCGCATGGGCGACGAGCACTGGTACCGCGGCACGGCCGATGCGGTCTATCAGAATCTGGACATCATCCAGACGCGGTCCACGCCACACGACTATGTGGTCGTGCTCGCCGGCGATCACGTCTACAAGATGGACTACTCGATCATGCTGACGGACCACGTCGCGCACGGGCGCGGCTGCACGGTTGGATGCATCGAGGTTCCGCGCATGGAAGCGGTCGCCTTCGGGGTGATGGCAGTGGATGAGGACCGAAACATCACCGCCTTCCTCGAAAAGCCGGCCGACCCTCCCGCGATGCCGGACAAGCCGGACGTCGCACTGGCCAGCATGGGCATCTATATCTTCGATTCCGAATATCTCTACAGGCTGCTCGAGGAAGACAGCGTCGACCCCGACTCGGACCACGATTTCGGCAAGGACATCATTCCGCGCGCAGTCCAGGAGGGCCGCGCGCTGGCGCATCCTTTCGGTATGTCCTGCGTGACGCGGGCCCGGCGCGGCGCCAACGCCCGGGCCTACTGGCGCGACGTGGGCACGATTGATGCGTTCTGGGCAGCCAATCTCGACCTGGCATCGATCACCCCCGAACTCGACATCTATGACACCGACTGGCCCATCTGGACTTATCAGCGACAGTTGCCGCCAGCCAAGTTCGTGCTCGACCGCGAGGGCAAGCACGGCATGACGGTCAACACGATCGTATCGGGCGGGTGCATCGTCTCGGGCTCGAAGGTGAGCAGCTCGGTATTGTTCTCGGGCGTTCGGGTGCATTCGTTCTGCGTCATCAATGAAGCGGTGCTTCTGCCGGACGTGCAGGTCGGCCAAGGCAGCAGGCTGAACAAGGTCGTCATCGATCGCGGTTGCATCATCCCCGAGCACACGGTGATCGGTGAAGACGCGGACGCCGATGCCGCGCGCTTCGAGCGCACGGAAGGCGGCGTGGTGCTGATCACCCGCGAGATGCTCAAGCGCCTCGGGGCACCGCAATAAGGCATGCGGGTACTTCAAGTCAGTGCCGAACTGTTTCCCCTGCTCAAGACGGGAGGGCTGGCCGACATCGCGGGCGCACTGCCTTTGGCGCTGACGGCTGCGGGGCAGGACGTGCGGGTGCTGCTGCCCGGGTTTCCGGCCATCATCGCCGGCATCGCCGACATGAGCGCTGTGACGGAGTTCGTAGCGCCTTGGGGCGATCGGATGCATCTGCGCTTCGGTCAGATACCGGTCAACGGATCGCCGGGCATTCCCGCCTACGTCATCGATGCGCCCATGCTCTATGACAGGCCCGGCAACCCCTATGAGGATGCGAATCGCCAGCCTTACGGCGACAACCATCGCCGCTTCGCGCTGCTGGGTTGGACGGGCGCGCAGATCGCGCGGGGTCTTGATCCGGACTGGCAGCCGGAGATCGTGCACGCACACGACTGGCATGCCGCGCTGGCGCCGGCCTATCTGGCTTTTGCGCCGCCGAATGGGCGCCGGCGCGTGGGCAGCGTCTTCACCGTGCACAACCTCGCCTATCAAGGCCTGTTCGCGCCCTGGCATTTGTCGGAGCTGGGTTTGCCGCCAGCCGCGTTCAGCATCAATGGGCTCGAATACCACGGCCAACTGTCCTTCATGAAGGGCGGGTTGTGCTTTGCCGATCGCATCACGACGGTGAGCCCCACCTACGCTCGCGAAATCCAGACGCCGGAGCAGGGCTTCGGGCTGGACGGCCTTCTGCGGGCGCGATCGGACGTGCTCAGCGGCATCCTCAATGCAGTCGATGACCAGGTCTGGAATCCTGCGACCGATGTGTTGATTCCGCACCGTTTCGACAGCACGCGCATGGCGGGCAAGGCCCGCTGCAAGGCGGCGCTGCAGCAAGAACTGGACCTTGCGGTCGAGCCCGACGCACCGCTCTTCGTGGTGGTGAGCCGGTTGACGGAGCAAAAGGGCCTGCACCTCGTCCTCGCCGGGCTCGACGCGTTGATCGCGCAGGGCGGGCAACTTGCGCTGCTCGGCAGCGGCGATGCCGAACTCGAAGCCGCCTTTCGCCACCGCGCCGCCCATGCACCGAAGTCGATCAGCGTCGCGCTAGGCTACAGTGAAGAGCTCGCGCACCGTTTGTTCGGCGCTGGCGACGTAACGCTGGTCCCCTCGCTGTTCGAACCCTGCGGCCTCACGCAGATGTACGGCCTCAAGTACGGTAGTCTTCCGCTGGTGCATCGCGTGGGCGGCCTGGCCGATACAGTGGTCGACACCACGCTCGAGGACATGGCGAGCGGCGAAGCCACAGGCTTCTCGTTCAACACATTCGATGCAGCGGACTACGCACGCGCCGTCCGCCGCGCCTTCGCTCTTTACCGACGGCCCGCTGACTGGCGCGCCGTTCGCGCCGCTGCCATGAGTCGCCCCGCCGACTGGGGCACCGCCGCAGCGCGCTACCTTCAGGTCTACGCCGAGGCGCTGGCCTGAAGTCCATTCGCGAATCCATACCGTTTTCATCATGACCATTGAAGATTTCAAGTACGACCATCCCGATCGCGACGTCGCCGCCTTCAAGCTGGCGATGGCCAACAAATTGATCTATGCAGTCGGCAAGGACCCCGTTGCCGCGAGCCCCGATGACTGGCTGCATGCCGCCGCTTTCGCGGTGCGCGACCAGCTCGTCGAACGGTGGATGGGCACCACCCGCGCCATTTATGCGCAGCGGCTCAAGCGCGTCTACTACCTGTCAATGGAGTTCCTGATCGGCCGCACGCTGACCAATGCCCTGCTCGCGCTGGAACTGCACGACACCGTGAAGCAGGCCCTGGCGGATTTCGGCGTCGACATTCAGGCGCTCGTCGAACGCGAGCCCGATGCGGCGCTCGGCAACGGCGGCCTCGGGCGCCTGGCCGCCTGCTTTCTCGACTCGATGGCGACGCTGGGCGTGCCGGGCATCGGCTACGGCATCCGCTACGAATACGGGATGTTCCGGCAACGCATCGTCGACGGCCAGCAGGTCGAGACGCCCGACTACTGGCTCACGCGCGGCAATCCCTGGGAGTTCCAGCGACCGGAGGTGACCTATCGCGTTCGATTCGGCGGCCATGTGCAGCGGCGCGAAGGCAAGGGTGCGCCCTATGGCGCGGCCAACTGGGTCGACACCCACGAGGTGCTGGCCGTGGCCTATGACACCATCATTCCCGGCTACGGCACGCAGGCCACGAACACGCTGCGGCTATGGTCGGCGAGGGCGTCGGAGGAGATCGACCTTACGGCCTTCAACCGCGGCAACTACATGCAGGCGGTGGAGAGCAAAAACCGCTCGGAAAATGTCTCCCGCGTGCTCTATCCGGACGACTCCACGCCTTCAGGCCGCGAGCTGCGGCTTCACCAGGAATATTTCTTCGTCAGCGCCAGTGTGCAGGACCTCGTGCGCCGCTATCTGCGCAATCACTCCAGCTTCGACGAACTGCCCGACCAGGTCAGCATCCATCTCAACGACACGCACCCGGTGCTGGCCGTCCCCGAGCTGATGCGGCTGTTGATCGACGAGCACGGCCTGCCCTGGGACACGGCGTGGGCGCACACCCAAAAGGTGTTCAGCTACACCAACCACACGCTGATGCACGAGGCGCTCGAGACATGGCCGGTGGAGATGTTCGGGCGGATTCTTCCGCGCCATCTGCAGATCCTCTTCGACATGAACGCCCGCTTTCTCGCCAGCGTCGCGCAGACGCACGGGCAGGACGCCGAACTGATGCGCCGCTTGTCGCTCATCGACGAAGCGGGCGAGCGCCGCGTGCGCATGGCGTACGTGGCCGTGCTCGCGAGCCATTCGGTCAACGGCGTGTCGGGGCTGCATTCCGAACTCATGAAGCAGTCGATCTTCGCGGACTTCGCCAAGCTGTTTCCCGAGCGCTTCAACAACAAGACCAACGGGGTCACGCCGCGGCGCTGGCTCGCGCAGGCCAACCCGCCGCTGGCGGCGCTGCTCGACACGCGCATCGGCCGTGGCTGGCGGCGCGACCTGACGCAGTTGGAAGTGCTGCGGCCGATGGCCCAGCAACCGGCCTTCATGCGTGCCTTCCGCCATGCCAAGCGCGAGAACAAGCTGCGCTTTGCCAACTGGGTCGACGAGCACCTGCGCATCGACATCGACACGGACGCGATGTTCGACGTGCAGGTCAAGCGCATCCACGAATACAAGCGGCAGCTACTGAACGTTCTGCACGTGATCACCCGCTATCACCGCATCCTGGATGAGCCGGATGCGGGGCACGTGCCGCGCGTGGTGGTGTTCGCCGGCAAGGCGGCCTCGGCCTATCACATGGCCAAGCTCGTGATCCGGCTCATCAACGATGTTGCGCACACCGTCAACAACGACGAGCGCGTGGGCAAGCTGCTGAAGGTGGTGTTCATTCCCAACTACAGCGTGAGCCTGGCCGAACTCATCATGCCAGCGGCGGATCTCTCCGAGCAGATCTCGACGGCCGGCACCGAGGCTTCGGGCACCGGCAACATGAAGTTCGCACTGAACGGCGCGCTGACCATCGGCACGCTCGACGGAGCGAACGTGGAGATGCGCGACAACGTAGGCGCAGACAATTTCTTCATCTTCGGCAAGACCACGCCGCAAGTGGCCGAGATTCGCGCGAGCGGCTATCAGCCGCGAGACATCTACGAGAGCAATCCGGAACTCCAGCGCGTGCTCGACAGCATCCGGGACGGTGCGTTCTCACCCGGCGAGCCGTCGCGCTTCCAGGAGATATTCGACGCGCTCGTGAGCTGGGGCGACCACTATCTGCTGCTGGCCGACTATGCGAGCTACGTCGAGGCCCAGGGCAAAGTCGACGCGCTCTATCGCGATGCCGACGCTTGGACGCGCATGGCGATCCTCAACGTGGCCGGGATGGGCGCGTTTTCTTCCGATCGAACGATTGCCCAGTACGCGCACGAGATCTGGAAAACGCGCCCGGTGGTCCTGAGTTAACCGC
Source organism: Variovorax sp. 01N429 (assembly GCF_056399425.1). Classification (NCBI taxonomy): domain Bacteria; kingdom Pseudomonadati; phylum Pseudomonadota; class Betaproteobacteria; order Burkholderiales; family Comamonadaceae; genus Variovorax; species Variovorax sp. 01N429. Next base: position 7,610 of record NZ_JBFTRG010000032.1, read on the forward strand.
CGGCCTTGGGTCGAGGTGCTTCGGTGACAAAGCCGATTCGGCTCAAGCCCGCCTTGTTCGCGATGCCCATCAGTTCGACGACCTTCCCGTAAGGCACGGTCTGGTCGGCGCGAAGCTGGACTTCCGTGTCGCGACTGTCGGCGGCGGCTTTCGCGAGCCCGGCGGCCAACTCATCGGGCGTCACGGGCTGATCGTTCAGGAAGACCTTGCCCGCCGCGTCGACCACGAGCGATACGAATTTTGGCGTTTCGTTGGGCTGCCCGGCGTCAGTGCGCGGCAGATCGAGCTTGATCGAACTCGCCATCAACGGTGCAGTGATGATGAAGATCACCAGGAGCACGAGCATCACGTCGACAAGCGGTGTGACATTGATGTCCGACAGCGGGCGCTGTCCACCGGCGCCCGTCGATCGGCCGCCGGTGGCCGTGCTGCCGAGCGATGTGCGACCGAACGCCATGGTTTTATCGCCTTAGATTCACACGGGCATGGGACGAACTGGCGGCAGCGGTGCTTCGGGCTGCGCAGGTTCGCCCAGCATTCCGAGCAGGTCGTGCGCGAAGCCTTCGAGTTCGGCCTCGATACGCCCGACCACGCGGCCGAACACGTTGTAGGCCAGCACTGCGGGGATCGCAACCGCCAGGCCGAAGGCAGTCATGATGAGTGCCTCGCCGACGGGCCCGGCCACCTTGTCGATCGTGAAGCCACCTGTCTGGCCGGCAATGCCGACCAAGGCGCGGTAAATGCCCCAGACCGTTCCCAGCAGACCGACGAAGGGCGCCGTGGCGCCCACCGTCGCGAGCAGGATCTGGCCAGCTTGCAGGCGACGCAATGCGCCGTGAAGGGCATCGCGCAGCACGCGCGTGACGCGCTGGCTGCGTTCGACGGTGCCGCCGAGGGTACCTTTGGCAGGACTCATCGCAAGGTTGCGGACCGCACTCACGGCTGGCAGCACCAGCGCCGCGCGATCGAAGGCCTTGAGGCTCATCTCGGCCTCTTCGAGCGACCTCGATTGCCAGAACGCAGCGATGCTGCGCAGCACGTCGCGCGTGCCGCCGCGCAGAAGCCAGGCCTTCCAGAGAATCACTACCCAGCTCGAAACCGACATCACCAGCAGGAGTGCCGCCACCGAACGGCTCACGCCGTCGCCGTGAGTGAGCAGTTCCAGAACGCTCATGCCGGCGTTCAGCGCAGACCCAGAACGTCGAACATGTCGAAGAGGCCCGCTCGCTTGTCCGCGAGGAAGCCGACTGCGCGCAGCGCGCCTTGTGCATAGCTTTCGCGGCTGGCCGACTTATGAGAGATCTCGATGCGCTCGCCCGTGCCCGCGAACAGCACGGTGTGGTCGCCGACGATGTCGCCGCCGCGAATGGCCGCGAAGCCGATGGTGGACGGATCGCGCTCGCCCGTGATGCCTTCGCGGCCATAGACGGCGCACGACTTGAGATCGCGGCCCAGCGCTTCGGCGATGACCTCGCCCATCTTGAGCGCGGTGCCCGAAGGCGCGTCGACCTTGTGCCGATGGTGCGCTTCGATGATTTCGATGTCGTAGCCGGTCGAGAGCGCCTTCGCGGCCATTTCGAGCAGCTTGAACGTGACATTGACGCCGACGCTCATGTTCGGCGCGAACAGGATCGCGATGTCCTTGGCAGCGGCGGCAATCTCGGCCTTTTGCTCGTCGCTGAATCCGGTGGTGCCGATCACCAGCTGCACGCCGAGCTCGCGGCATGCGGCGAGATTCGCCATCGTCCCTTCCGGGCGCGTGAAATCGATCAGGACCTGCGCGTCCTTGAGTCCTGTTCGGAGGTCTGCCACCACCGGCACACCGCTCTTGACGCCCAGGAACGCGCTGGCGTCGGTACCGATCGCGGCGCTGCTTGCAATATCGAGCGCGCCGGCCAACTGGCAGTCCGGCGCCTTTCGGACCGCTTCGATCAGCATGTGGCCCATGCGCCCGGACGCGCCCGCGATAGCGACACGGCGGGCCGTCAAAGAGTTGGGGGATGTGGAGGAGGAAGAGTCAGTCACGCGTTTCGGCCTCGGGAAATGCGGATTCAAAAAAAGCACGCCGGCCCATGAGGCCGGCGCGCGCTCAGCGTGTTTCGAGCGGCGGGTAGGCTGCCGGCAGCGGCGGAGGCGCCGCGGTTTCTCCCCCGGACTGTTTGTCATTGTCCTTGGGGTCGAACTTCTTGAGCTGGTCTTCGGTCGCCTCGAGCGTGGGCGGCGCCTTGGTGCTGCGAACGCGGGTATCGAGCGTCGCAACGAAATCTTCCTCACTCGGCATCGGATCGCCCTCGAAGCGCTCGAGCGTGTCGCCGTTGAAGTACAGCGTCAGCCGCCGTTGCTGCGGCTCGACGCCCTGGCGGCGGATCGTGAAGACGTAGTCCCAACGGTTGGCATGGAATACGTCGGACAGAAGCGAGGTGCCGAGGATCTCGCGCACCTGCTGGCGCGACATGCCTGGCTTGAGCGCAGCGACCTGCTCCTTGGAGACGAAATTACCCTGGACCACTTCGACCTTGTAGGGCGTCATGGCAGTCAGGGCGCCGCGCGTGCTGTTGCCGATGCTGCTGCAAGCGCCGAGGCACAGGCTCATTGCAATGGCGCCGGCGAGCAGCCAATGACGGCGTTGTGGAAAGGCGGGCATGGGAAAAGGGTTGGACGATATGATCGAATCATTGTAGCGGTTGCCCCCTCTGGGGCCTTCCCGGAGAGACCGCAGGGACGGCGCACGAAACACCATGACCAACATCGACGAACTGAAGAACACCGGCCTCAAAGCCACGCTGCCGCGCCTGAAGATTTTGGAGATCTTCCAGAACGGCGGCCAGCGCCACATGACGGCCGAAGACGTGTTCCGCGTCCTCCTCAACGACCATTCCGACATCGGCCTCGCCACGGTTTACCGCGTGCTGACGCAGTTCGAGCAAGCCGGAATCCTCGAACGCAGCCATTTCGAGAGCGGCAAGGCGGTCTACGAACTCAACGAAGGCAAGCACCACGACCACCTGATCTGCACGTCGTGCGGCAAGGTCGAGGAGTTCTATGACGCCGAAATCGAGCGCCGCCAGCAAATGATCTCCAAGGACAAAGGCTGGATCCTCCAGGACCACGCGATGTCCCTCTACGGCCTTTGCGCCGACTGCATAAGCAAGAGGTAGCCCCCCAGGTTGCCCGGCACTGCGTGTCCGGGCGCCCACCCCCCTGAGGGGGGCGCAGTCAGCGGCCCGGCAAAGCCGGTTCCGCGACTGCCCACGAAGGGGCGCGCGCTGCGCGCCGCCGAAGAAGATGCGCTGCGCCTGTCGCGGCCGGCGCAGTCAGGCCCGTTGGTGAAACACCGTGGAACCGGCTTTGCCGGGCCACTGGTGTTGCCCCCGGTCAGGGGGTGGAGAGCCACACGAAGTGCGCGAGCCTGGGGGCGAGCTAATCTTCCCTTGCGCTTTCCATTGCCTTGTGGTGGCGGGCGACGAAGTCGGCATAGGTGTCGATGCCGCGCAGTTGCAGGATGGAGTTGCGTACCGCGGCCTCGACCAGCACGGCGATGTTTCGGCCGGCGACGACCTGGATGATCACCTTGCGGACCGGGATGCCGAGGACGTCCTGCGTCAGCGGTGCGGACGGCATGCGCTCGTAGTCGCGCTCGAAGCTGTCTCGCCGCACGAGGTGAACGATGAGCTTGAGCCGCATCTTTCGGCGCACGGCTGTCTCGCCGAAAATCGCGCGGATGTCCAGGAGGCCGATGCCGCGCACTTCCAGCAGGTTCTGCAACAGTTCCGGGCAGCGGCCTTCCAGCGTGGTCTGGTTGATTCGATAGAGATCGACAGCGTCGTCGGCCACCAGGCCATTGCCGCGAGAAATCAGTTCAAGACCGAGTTCGCTTTTGCCGAGCCCCGATTCGCCCGTGATCATCACGCCCAGGCCCAGGATGTCCATGAAGACGCCGTGCATCGAGGTGCGCTCGGCGAAATGCTTGGACAGGTAAGCGCGCAGCAGGTCGATCACGAAAGCCGACGATTCGCGGGTCGCAAACAGCGGCAGTTGCGCACGTTCGCAGATCGACAGCAGCGCATCCGGCGCGGGCTGCGCGTCGGCAAGCACGAGCATCGGCGGCTCGAGGGTGACGATGCGGGCGATGCGCCGGACGCAATCGTCCGGGGTTCCGCGAGTGAGATAGGCGACCTCGCGGGCACCGAGGATCTGCACGCGATAGGGATGGATGTAGTTGAGATAGCCCACCAGATCGGCGGCTGATTGGGCCCGGCTGATGACATCGGGATCGAACTGGCGCTCCGACGCGCCCAGCCCGGCGAGCCACTCCCACCGGAGCGAACCGCGGAACTCCTCGAACATTGCGTCGGCGCTGATGACGGTCGGCTTCATGGCCTGGCCCGTCCTGCGCGCGTGCGTTTCACGCGACCTGGGCGGATTGCCATCCTGCGATCAAGGCGTGCAGCGCCGCGGCGTCCGTGCTCGACTTGATCTGCTCGCGCAGGTTGGCGTCGCTCAGGAGCTCGGCGATTTCGGAAAGTATCTCGAGGTGTTTCTGCGTTGCCGCTTCGGGCACGAGCAGGAAGATGAGCAAAACCACAGGCTGCTCGTCCGGTGCGTCGAAGCCGATCGGGTTGGCAAGCTGGAACACGGCAGCCATCGGGGACTTGAGCCCCTTGATGCGGCCATGTGGGATGGCGACGCCGTGGCCCAAGCCGGTAGAGCCCAGGCGCTCGCGCGCGAAAAGGCTGTCGGTGATGAGCGCGCGGCCGAGACCATGCAGGTTTTCAAACAGCAGGCCGGCTTCTTCGAAAGCACGTTTCTTGCTGGTGGCGTCGACGCTCACAAGCACTTGAGCGGGCGGCAGGATGGACGCGAGTCGGTTCATGTTGGTGCGGGGCGGGGGCGATTATGCACCCACCCCGCAAAAAGCAAAGGGCCGCTCGGAAGCGGCCCGCAAGAGTATTTGCCCGAAGGGTGGAACTACATCACGCGCTTGGGCGCTTCGTGATGATGATCCTGCAGGCGGTCCTTGTGGCGCACGACCTGCCGGTCGAGTTTGTCGACCAATTCGTCGACCGCGGCGTAAAGATCAGCGTGGCTCGATTCCGCGAACATGTCATTGCCCTTGACGTGAATGTTGCACTCGGCTCGTTGGCGGCGTTCCTTTTCCTTTTGCTTTTCCACCGTGAGGATCACCTTCACATCGACGACCTGGTCGAAGTGCCGGGTGATTCGGTCCAGCTTGCTCGTAACGTAATTGCGCAAGGCGGGGGTGACGTCGAGGTGATGACCGCTGATCGTCAAATTCATGAATGACCTCCTGGATTGACGGTTGGTGAAATAGCCGCACCTCTTTGTTGGAGAGGCGTAGCCGGGGGGAAATCGGAAGAAATCGGAAGCGCAGTGGGAAGAGAAGAGAGGAGCGAAACGTGAGCGAAACGAGGAGTGAAGAGAGAGAAATGCGGGGAAGGTCGGTTCACTATGCCCATGCTGTCATCGAATTGCAATGGCTTTGAAGTCGGACCTGTGGGGGCATGCTTCACGACGTGGAATCGCTATTGATCTGATAGCAGCGAAGGCCCGCAGCACGAGCGTTCGGACCGGGTTCGCGAGTTGATCCGGCATGTCAAGGATGACCGGGCGACCCCGCCGGCGAGAGGGCCGTGACGGCTTTCAGCGCCAGGCAGCCCGCATGCGGCTGAGCAGATCGATGGTTGCGGCCGGCGGCGGAACGTGCGGGGCGCGCTCGGGCGCTGGCGGCCAGGTCTGCCGTTCGAAGTGCTGCGCGTCGGCCGCGGTGATGAAGCGCGTGCGACCCGCGTACAGGTGCCGGTCGCCGCGCGCGGCCTGCTGAGTGACGTAGAAGCGTTGGGGCACCAGCAGGTGCAGGTGATCGCGCGCCCGGGTCATCGCCACGTAGAGCAATCGCCGCTCTTCTTCGAGTTCCTGCGCGCCCTGCGCCACGTCGGCAGGAATGCAGCCGTCGACCACGTTGAGTACGTGGACGGATGTCCACTCCTGGCCCTTGGCTGAGTGGATGGTCGAGAGGATCAGATAGTCCTCGTCCAACAGCGGCGGTCCGGGTCTGTCGCTCGTGGCCTCGGGCGGGTCGAGCGTGAGCTCGGTCAGGAAGCGCTCGCGCGATGCGTAGCCGGCGGCCAGTCGGGCAAGTTGTTCCACGTCGCCTCGCCGCAGGCCTGCGTCATCGTGCAGCCGCTCCAGGTGCGGCAAATACCACTCGAGCGCCAGGTCCATGTCGGCCGGCCAGGCGAGTTCGGGCTCGCGCAGCGCTGCATAGATGGCGGCGAAACGCGCCCATTCGTCCTTTGCCGGCGCCGGCGGCACGAACGACTGCACGACCGCTCCCGGATCGGACGCCTCGGCCATCGCGTCGAGCAGGCGCGCCGAAGTGACAGGGCCGATCCCGGGAATCAGCTGCGTGACGCGAAAACCCGCCATGCGTCCGCGCGGGTTCTGTGCAAATCGCAAGACCGCGAGCAGATCCTTGACATGCGCGGCTTCAAGAAACTTGAGACCGCCGTATTTGACGAAAGGAATGTTGCGCCGCGCCAATTCGAGTTCGAGTGCGGCGCTGTGCGTGGACGTGCGAAACAGCACGGCTTGCGATTTCAGCGCCAGGCCGCCTTCCCGGTGCGCAAGCACACGATCGGCCACCCACCGCGCCTGCTCGGCCTCGTCGGGCACCAGCACGAGCTGGGGACGCCCTGCCGACGGCTTGTCGGTCCAGAGCGTCTTCGCGTGTCTCTCGGCTGCGGCGGCGATGACCGCATTGGACACATCGAGGATGGGCTGCGTCGACCGGTAATTGCGCTCGAGCGTGACGATGCGCGCCGGCTGGCTGAAGTGCTGCGGAAAATCAAGGATGTTGCGCACCGTCGCGCCGCGAAACGAGTAGATCGACTGTGCGTCGTCCCCCACCACCGTCACGCCTTTGCCGTCCGGCTTGAGCGACCGCAAGATGGCTGCTTGAAGGAGGTTCGTGTCCTGGTATTCGTCGACCAGCACATGATCGAAGCGCTCGCCGACCTGACGGGCCAGCGCGGGCTCGGCCATCATTTCGGACCAGTAAAGCAGCAGATCGTCGTAGTCGAGCACATGCTGTTGCTGCTTGGCCTCCACATACGCGCCGAAGAGCCGCTTGAGTTCGGCTTCCCATTCGGCACACCAGGGAAACGCCTGCTTGAGCACTTCCGAGAGTGGCGCACAGGTATTGACCGTGCGCGAGTAGATCGAAAGGCAGGTGCCCTTCATCGGAAATCGTCGCGCGGTGGTCGACAGTCCGATTTCGTTGCGCACCAGCCCCATCAGGTCTTCGGCGTCGCCCCGGTCATGGATGGTGAAGTTCTCGTCGAGTCCGATCTGCGTTGCGTACTCGCGCAAGAGCCGCGCACCGATGCCATGGAAGGTGCCCGCCCAGGGCAGCGCTGGCGGCGCGTCGGAAGCCAGCCCGAGCACGCGCACCACCACCTGTCCGGCCCGGCGCGTCATTTCTTGCGCGGCCCGGCGCGAAAACGTCAGCAGCAAAATGCGCTGTGGGTCGGTGCCGCTGGCGATCAGATGCGCCACTCGGTGCGCCAGGGTGCTCGTCTTGCCCGAACCCGCTCCTGCAATCACGAGCAAGGGGCGGGCATCGGGCGGGGCGCTGCCAGTGATGGCTGCGACGCCGTGTTGCACCGCCGCGCGCTGCTCCTCGTTGAGTTGGGCGAGCGCGGCAGCCAGACGCTCTGCCGGCTTCATGGACACCGCGGATACCTTGGAAATGGGTGTGGCAACGCTGTGCATCGCCGCAACTGTACTGGATGTTTATCCAGATGACGACACGATCCTGACAAGGCTGAATGACATAATCGCGGCTCGCTGCAAACCGGAGAAACCACGTGGAAATCGTTCCGTCTCGGCAGCTTTCACTTCCCTCCTGATGCGCCGTGGACGAGGGAACTGAAAGCGCCCCATCCCCTCGCCTCCACCGCCAGACATTCCAGGGAAGTGAGCCATGCTCAATATCTTCACGCTCGCCAACGGCCGCCTCGTCCAAGAAGAGATCGAGGCTCTCGAAGAGCTGTCCAAGTTCCAGCCCATCTGGGTCGATCTCGAATCCCCCACCATCGAAGAGAAGCGATGGATCAAGCAGTATTACGGCTTGTCCATCCCCGAAGACGCGATGGACGACGACATCGAGGAGTCGGCTCGCTTCTATGAAGAAGACAACGGCGAACTGCACATCCGCAGCGACTTCCTGATCGACGATGACGAGAACCCCCGTTCGGTCCGCGTCGCCTTCATCCTCAACCAGCACAACGCCGAACTGCGCAGCCGCGGCGTGCTGTTTTCCATCCACGACGAAGATGTGCCTGTGTTCCGCCTGGTGCGCATGCGCGCGCGCCGAGCGCCGGGTCTGATCGAAGACGCCAAGGAAGTGCTGCTGAAGCTCTTCGATGCCGACGCCGAATACTCCGCCGACACGCTGGAGAACATCTACGACGAGCTGGAGTCCGCCGGCAAGAAGGTGCTGTCCGGCAACGTGAGCGACGAATTGGCCGGCGAGGTGCTCGGCCTCATCGCGCGCCAGGAAGACTTGAACAGCCGCATCCGCCGCAACGTGATGGACACGCGCCGAGCGGTGAGCTTCATGATGCGCAGCCGCATGCTCAACGCCGAGCAGTTCGAAGAGGCGCGGCAGATTCTTCGCGACATCGAATCGCTCGACAGCCACACGGCCTTCCTGTTCGACAAGATCAACTTCCTGATGGATGCGACCGTCGGTTTCATCAACATCAACCAGAACAAGACCATCAAGATCTTCTCGGTCGCAAGCGTGGCGCTGCTGCCGCCAACCTTGATCGCGAGCGTCTACGGCATGAACTTCAAGTTCATGCCCGAGCTCGACCTGAGCTACGGCTACGCCTATGCGATCGTGTTGATGGTCGCCAGCGCGCTGGTCCCCATGTGGTACTTCCGCCGGCGCGGCTGGCTCAAGTAGACCCTTCGGCTGGCAGCGTGGCCAGCCAGGCATCGACCAGCGCGAGGCTGTAGCGGCTTGCCACTGCCGAGACGAAGCGAGTGAAGTCGCCGTGGGCCGCGTCATCAGCGCGATCTGAAATCGTCCGCACCGCCGCGAAAGGCACGCCGAAGTCGTGGCACACCTGCGCGACTGCCGCACCCTCCATCTCCACCGCGAGCGCATCGGGCAGAGCGCGGCGCAATGCGTCGCTTTCGGCGGCGGTCGACACGAACCGGTCGCCGCTCACCAACAGGCCGCGGTGCACTTTCGGCGCCGTCAAGCCGAAGTCCTCAACCACCTTCAGCCCCAGCAATGCCGCCGGATCGCGCAGCACCTCGACAGCCGCGGCGGCGATTGCATCGCTGATGACGGTGTCGGCGGCGAAGCGCGCGTGGCCCGTCAAGGGCACTTCGTACTTCGGAAAGATGGGGGAGGCATCGAGATCGTGCTGGAGGAGCTTGGTGGCAACCACCACATCGCCGACCTCCACGCCCGGAGCGAGGCCGCCCGCGACGCCGGTGAAGACGATCGCCTGCGCGCCGAAGCGCTCCAGCAGCACGGTCGCTGTCGTTGCCGCTGCGACCTTGCCGATGCGCGACAGCACCGCGACGACGGGCTGCCCCCGAAGGTGGCCCACCCAGAAGTCGCGGCCGGCGACGGGAATGCGCTGCTCGTCCGGCATCAATGCGAGCAGCGCCGCCAATTCCTCGTACATCGCCGCGACGACAGCTAGCATGGCGTCATTGTTTGATGTCGACGCCGTAGAAGGTGTGGCGGCCGAAGGGGCTGAGCTTGAAGTCGACGACTTCCTTGCGCACGGGCTTGAGCTGCACGGCATGGGCGATGGTGAACCATGGCGCCTGCTCCTTGAAGATCACCTGCGCCTGCTTGTAGAGCGCCTCACGCTCGGATTGCTTCGGCACATTCTTGGCCTTCACGACCAAGTCTTCATAGGGCTGATAGCAGAACTTGGCGACGTTGCTGCCATTCGATTGCGCGGAAGCGCAGCCCAGCAATGAATAGAGGAAGTTGTCCGGGTCCCCGTTGTCGCCCGTCCATCCGAGCATGCCCATCTGATGTTCGCCGGCCTGCATGCGCTTGCGGTATTCACCCCATTCGAAGGACTTGATCTCGGCCTTGACGCCAACCTTCGCGAGATCGGCCTGCATCAGTTCGGCAATGCGCTTGGCATTCGGGTTGTAGGGCCGCTGCACAGGCATCGCCCACAGATCGGTGGTGAAGCCGTCCGGGTAGCCGGCCTGCGCCAGCAGCTTCTTGGCGGCTTCGGGATCGTACGGATCGTCCTTGATCGCATCGTTATACGACCACATCGTCGGCGGAATCGGATTCTTGGCCGCCACGCCCGTCGTGAGATAGACGCCGTCGATGATCGCCTTCTTGTTGATCGCCATGTTGAGCGCCTTGCGCACGCGCACATCGTCGAAAGGCTTCTTCTGCGTGTTGTAGGCAAGGTATCCGATGTTGAGGCCTGCCTGCTCCAGCACCTGCACGTTGGGATCCTTGCGGATCGTGTCGAGATCCGCCGGATTGGGGTAGGGCATGACGTGGCATTCGCCCTTTTGCAGCTTGGCCCAGCGCACCGAGGCGTCGGGCGTGATCGCGAAGATCAGGTCATCGATCTTCGCCTTGCCGGCCCAGTATTGCGGAAAGGCCTTGAATCGGATGATCGCGTCCTTCTGGTACTGCACGAGGTAGAACGGGCCCGTTCCGATCGGGTCCTGGTCGATCTTCTCCGGCGTGCCCGCCTTCAGCATGGCGATCGCGTATTCCTTCGACTGGATGCCGGCATAGGGCATCGCCAGGTTGGCCAGGAAAGGCGCTTCGGGCTTGTTGAGCACGAACTTCACGGTGTAGTCGTCGACGCGATCGACCGACTTCAGCAACTTGGGCATGCCCATGTCGTTGAAGTAGGAGTGGTTCGTGCTGGTGACCTTGTAGAAGGGGTCGTCCTCCTTCCACTGGCGCTCGATCATGAAGATGACGTCGTCGGCATTGAAGTCGCGCGTCGGCTTGAAGCTCTTCGACGTGTTGTGCCACTTCACGCCCTTGCGCAGCTTGAAGGTGTATTCGAGGCCATCCGGCGAGATCGTCCAGCTTTCGGCGAGACCGGGGACCACTTTGGTCGTGCCGCGCTCGAACTCGACGAGATTGTTGTAGACCTGCGTGGTGGCGTCGAAGGACGTGCCGGTCGTGTTCACCGCCGCATAGAAGTTCTCGGGGCTGCCTTCGGAGCAAAAAACCAGCGTCTTTGCCGACGCAGCGCCGCAGGCCAGCGCCAGCGCCGCCGGAGCAAGCAGCGCAGCCGCGCGAAGGCGGCGCGAGAGTTTGGAAGTGGGGGACATGAACTCGACTCCTTCAGGTTTGTGGCCGCGCGAACGCGAGCGGGGAATGATCGACACGGCCCTCTGCCGCGCCATCCAGAAACTTCTCTGCGTAGTGACAGGCGACCGCGCGACCGTCGAGCTGCCGCAGCAACGGCCGCTCGATGCGACAGCGCTCGGTGGCGTGCGCGCATCGCGTGTTGAAGACGCATCCCGGCGGCGGCGCCAGCGGCGACGGCAGCTCGCCTTTGAGCACGATGCGCTGTGTGGCGAGCCCCGGCGTGGACGCAAGCAACGCCTGCGTATAGGGATGCAGCGGCCGCGCGAAGATGCGCCCCTTCGGGCCCTGCTCAACGGCGTGGCCGAGGTACATCACCAGCACGTCATGCGCGATGTGACGCACCACGCCGAGGTCATGGGAGATGAAGAGATACGACAGGCCCAGTTCCGCCTGCAGGTCCGCCAGCAGATTCAGCACCTGCGCCTGGATCGAAACGTCGAGCGCGGAAACAGGCTCGTCAGCAACGAGCAATCGCGGATCGAGCATCAGCGCACGCGCGATGGCGATGCGCTGGCGCTGGCCGCCCGAGAACATGTGCGGGTAGCGGTTCGCGTATTCGGGACGCAGCCCGACGCGGGCGAGCATCTCCCGGGCCTTGGCTGCCCGCTGCGCCCTGCCGAGCGTCGTGTTGATGGCGAGCGGGTCTTCGAGAACCGCCGAGATCTTCTTGCGGGGATTGAGCGATCCATAAGGGTTCTGGAACACGAGCTGCACAGCCTGCCGCAGTTCGCGCTTGCGGCTGGCAGGCGGGTTGACGGCGTCCGTGCCGACCAGCGTCAGCGAGCCGGCGGTCGGCTTTTCGATCAATGCGACCATGCGCGCGAGCGTCGACTTGCCGCAGCCCGATTCACCCACGACAGCGAGGGTTCGACCTTTTTCGAGCCTGAACGAAATGTTGCCCACCGCCTGCAGATGCGCAGGCGCATGAAACAGCCCGCGCCGCACGGCATAGACGCGCTGCAGGCCTTGCGCTTCGACCACGACGTCGTTCATCGGACGAACTCCACGACCTGTGCGCCATCTCGCGCACGCGCCGCGTCCCGGTCCGGATCGCCAAGGGGATAGTGGCAACGCACACGGCCGCCCAGCCACTCGCGCAACGCCGGCCGCTCCGCACGGCAATGCGAGGTGGCATAGGCGCAGCGCGGTGCGAAGAGGCAGCCTTGCGGACGGTCGTGCACGCCCGGGACCACGCCCGCAATGGTCGCGAGCCGCCCTTCGCCTGTCGCCCGCTCCGGGAGTGCCGCAAGCAGCGCCGCCGTGTAGGGATGCTGTGGCGCGGGGAAGAGATCCGCCACATCGCGCTCTTCCATCACCTGGCCCGCATACATCACGACCACGCGCTGCGCCATCTCGCTGACCACGCCCATGTTGTGCGTGATGAGCACCAGCCCCATGCCGCGCTCCTTCTGCAGACTGCGCAGCAGGTCGAGGATCTGCGCCTGGATGGTCACGTCCAGCGCGGTGGTCGGCTCGTCGGCGATCAGCAGGCGCGGGTTGCAGGCAATGGCCATCGCGATCATCACCCGCTGGTTCATGCCGCCCGAGAGCTGATGCGGATAGCTGCCCAGGCGCGACGCCGCCGCCGGAATGCCGACCTGTTCGAGCAGACCGATCGCCCGCCTCTTCGCTTCGCGCCTGTCCATGTTCAGGTGCAAGCGCAAGGTCTCCATCAGTTGCCAGCCGACAGTGAAACAGGGGTTGAGGCTGGTCGTCGGTTCCTGGAAGATCATCGCGACATCCTTGCCGACCAGCTTGCGCCGCTCTTTGTCGGAGATGCCCAGCAGATCGTGATCTGCAAAGCGCAGGTGCTCCGCACGCACGCGACCCGGCCAGGTGATGAGGCCCATCAGCGCCATCATCGTGACGCTCTTGCCCGAGCCCGATTCGCCGACGATCCCAAGCACTTCCCCCTGTTCGAGGCGCAGGCTCACGCCATCGACGGCGTGCAGCGTGCCACCTTGAGTGGGGAACTCGACATGCAAGTCGCGAATATCAAGCAGCGGCATCAGCGCCCCTCATCGGCAAACTGCCGCGGTCAAATCGGGAAACCCCGCGGAGCCGGCTTTGCCGGGCCGCCGGGGTTGCCCCCGGCCGGGGGTGTCCGAGCCACACAAAGTGGGCGAGGCTGGGGGCGAGCTTCATTCCTAGCGCTTCAGTTTGGGGTCGAGGGCGTCGCGCAAGCCGTCGCCAAGGAGGTTGAAAGCAAGCACCGCCGCAAGGATGGCGAGACCCGGAAAGGTCACGACCCACCACGCGCGCAGCACGAATTCACGCGCGTCGGCCAGCATCGTTCCCCATTCGGGCGAGGGTGGCTGCGCGCCGAGGCCGAGAAAGCCCAGCGCCGCCGCATCGAGGATGGCGGTCGACACGCCGAGCGATGCCTGCACGATCAGCGGCGCGGCGCAGTTCGGCAACACCTCGCGGAACATCAGCCGCAACGTGCCGGCGCCGCTCACGCGCGCGGCAGTCACGTAGTCGCGCGATATCTCGGAGATGACGGCAGCCCGCGTGATGCGCACGTAATGAGGCAGCACGACGATGGCGACGGCGATCATGGCGTTGATCAAGCCGGGGCCGAGGATGGCGACGATCACGATCGCGAGCAGCAGGCTCGGCAGGGTGAGGATCACGTCCATGAACCGCATGATGGCGATCTCGAGCACACCGCGGAAGAAGCCGGCGACAAGGCCCAAGCCGATGCCTACCGCGACGGAGATCGCCACCACGGCAACGCCGATCGACAGCGAAAGGCGCGCGCCGAACATGAGCCTGGAAAGGATGTCGCGGCCGATCGCATCGGTGCCTAGCAGGTGCGTCACCGAGCCGCCCTCCTGCCACGCCGGCGGCCGCAGGAAGGCCGTGCTGTCGGTCTGGTTGGGCGCATGCGGCGCAATCCATGGCGCGAGCAGCGCCACCAGCAGCAGCAGGGCGATCACGCCGAGCCCGATCACCGCACCACGGTTGGCCGAGAACGATCCCCAGAACTCGCGCCATGGACCCGGTGGGGCGCTGGTCTTTTCGACGGGAACAGGAACCGCGCTCATCGTGATTGCCGGATGCGGGGATTGATGAAACCGTAGGCCAGATCGACCAGCACGTTGACCAGCATCACGATCACGCCGAGCAGCAGCATGCCGCCTTGCAGCACCGGATAGTCGCGCCGCCCGATGGCTTCGATCAGCCACTTGCCGACGCCTGGCCACGAGAAGATCGTCTCGGTCAGGATGGCGCCGGTGAACAGCACGCCGACCTGAAGGCCGATCACCGTGACCACCGGGATCAGCGCATTGCGCAGCGCATGCACTCCGACCACGCGCAATGGCGCGAGCCCCTTGGCGCGCGCCGTGCGGATGTAGTCCTCGCCCAGCACTTCGAGCATGGCCGAGCGCGTCATGCGGGCAATCACGGCAAGCGGGTTGGTTCCGAGCACGATCGCCGGCAGGATCAGGTGCTGCACCGCGGACCAGAAAGCGCCCTTGTCATCGGAAAGCAGGGAATCGATCAGCAAGAAGCCAGTGACCGGTTCGATGTAGTACTGCACGGCGATTCGGCCCGACACCGGCGTCCAACCGAGCTGCACCGAAAAGAACAGGATCAGCAGCAGACCCCACCAGAAGATGGGCATCGAATAGCCGGTGAGCGAGGTCGCCATCACGCCATGGTCGAACAGCGAGTTCCGCTTGACCGCCGCGACGATGCCTGCCGGAATGCCGAGCAGCAGCGCGAAAAGCATCGCGCAAAGCGCAAGCTCGACGGTGGCAGGGAACAGCGCCAGGAACTCGTTCATCACCGGCTCCTGCGTGATGATCGACTTGCCCAGGTCGCCGTGAAGCACACGGCCGATGTAGATGCCGTACTGCGTGAAAAGCGGCTTGTCGAGCCCGTATTCCTTGAGCAGCACGGCGTGGCGGGCGGGATCGATGCCGCGCTCTCCCGCCAGCGTCTCGATCGGGTCGCCCGGCACCAGCCGGATCAGGAAAAAGGCGAGCAGGGTCATGCCGATGAAGGTCGGCACCAGCAGGCTCGCCCGGGTGAGGATGAATCGGAACATTCATCCCCAATATGCAAGAGCGATGCCGGCTCGCGTCCCCGGCGGAACCCTTACTGCCTTACTGTTACTTCTTGACGTCGCGCAACTCGCGGCGAAGGATCTTGCCCACCGGAGTCTTCGGCAGATCGGTGCGGAATTCGATGACGCGCGGCTGCTTGTAGCCGGTCAGGTTGGCGCGGCAGAACTCGCGCACCGCCGCCTCGGTCAGATTCGGGTCCTTCTTGACGATGACGAGCTTGACGGCCTCGCCGGTCTTCTCGTCGGCAATGCCCACCGCCGCGCATTCGAGCACACCCGGAATTTGCGCCACCACGTCCTCGATCTCGTTCGGGTAGACGTTGAAGCCCGACACCAAGATCATGTCCTTCTTGCGATCGACAATCTTGAAGTAGCCGCGCTCATCGGCCACACCGATATCGCCGGTCTTGAAATAGCCGTCGGGGGTCATGACCTTCGCGGTTTCGTCCGGCCGCTGCCAATAGCCGGCCATCACCTGCGGTCCCTTGACCGCGACTTCACCCGCGCTGCCCAGCGGCACGTCGTTGCCGTCGTCGTCGATCAATTTGACGTAGGTGCTCGGCAGCGGCACGCCGATGGTGCCGGTGTAGGTGGTGCTCGTCGTCGGGTTGCAGGTGACCGATGGCGACGTTTCGGAAAGGCCGTAGCCCTCGCAGATCGGGCAACCGGTCTTCTCGAGCCACAGCTTGGCCACGGCACCCTGAACAGCCATGCCGCCTCCGACCGAGACCTTCAGGTTCTTCCAGTTGACGGTGTTGAAGTCGGGGTGGTTCGCCAGTCCGTTGAACAGCGTGTTGACCGCCGGAAAGCTATGGAAGGTGTGCTTGGAGAGCTCTTTCAGCACGCCTGCGAGGTCGCGCGGATTCGGAATCAGGATCAGCTTTCCGCCCGTTCGCATGCTCAGCATCATGTTCACCGTGAAAGCGAAGATGTGATAGAGCGGCAACGCGCAGACGCTGGTCGGCTGCTCGTGGGCCGGCACCTTCTGCATCACGGGATCGTTCCATGCTTCGGACTGGATCACGTTGGCGATGACGTTGCTATGCAACAGCACCGCGCCTTTCGAGACGCCCGTGGTGCCGCCCGTGTATTGCAGCACCGCGACGTCGTCCGGCCCGATGGCCGAGGGCTGCACCGTGCGCGTCGCGCCCTTTTCGAGCGCGTCGTTGAAGCGCGCCGCGCCCGGCAGGCTGAACGCCGGGACCATTTTCTTGACGCTGCGCACGACGTAGTTGACGATCGCGCCCTTGAGAAAACCGAGGCGGTCGCCCATCGACGCCAGCACGATGTGCTTGATCGGCGTGTTCGCCAGGCACTGCTGCAGCGTCGTGCCAAAGTTCTCCATCAGCACGATGGCCTTCGAGCCGGAGTCCTTGAGTTGATGCTCCAGTTCGCGGGGCGTGTAGAGCGGGTTGACGTTGACCAGGATCAGTCCCGCGCGCAGCAGCCCCGCCACGGCGATCGGATACTGCGGGCAATTGGGCATCATGACGGCCACGCGGTCGCCCTTGGCGAGGCCGAGGCTCTGCAGGTAACCGGCAAAAGCGCGGCTTTGGCGGTCGATGTCGGCGTAGCTCACGTCCTTGCCCATGAAGCTGTAGGCGGTGCGGTCGGCGAACTTGGTGAAGCTCTCCTCCATCAGCGCAACGAGCGATCGGTAGCCAGAGGCATCGATGTCGGCAGGCACGCCTTGCGGGTAGCTTCCGAGCCAGGGACGATCAGTCACAGTGAGTCTCCTCAAGCGAAATTCTTGGTTTGGAAAAAACGCGGCGAGACCGTGTCGCCACGGTCTCGCGTTGTGCCGGCGGGGCGATGATCGCCGAACGTCTGCAGCGGCTCTCTACTCGATCGCCTTGGCCATGTCCTCGACCACCTTCTTGGCGTCGCCGAACACCATCATGGTCTTGTCCATGTAGAACAACTCGTTGTCCAGGCCTGCATAGCCCGCGGCCATGCTGCGCTTGTTCACGATCACTGTCTTGGCCTTGTAGGCCTCCAGGATCGGCATGCCGTAGATGGATGTGCCCTTTTGCAGCGCTGCCGGGTTCACCACGTCGTTGGCCCCCAGGATGATCGCCACGTCGGCTTGGCCGAACTCTCCGTTGATGTCTTCCATCTCGAAGACCTGGTCATAGGGCACTTCCGCCTCCGCCAGCAGCACGTTCATGTGCCCGGGCATGCGGCCTGCGACGGGGTGGATCGCGTACTTGACCGTCACGCCATGCTCGGTGAGCTTCTGCGCGAGTTCCTTCACCGCGTGCTGGGCGCGTGCCACCGCAAGGCCGTAGCCCGGCACGATGATCACCGTCTCGGCGTTGGAGAGCACGAAGGCCGCATCATCCGCACTGCCGCTCTTGACCGGGCGCTGCTCCTTCGCGCCGCCCGCGCCGGCGGCGGCCGCTTCGCCGCCGAAGCCGCCCAGGATCACGTTGAAGAACGAGCGGTTCATCGCCTTGCACATGATGTAGCTCAGGATCGCACCGGAGCTGCCCACCAAGCTGCCCGCGACGATCAGCATCGCGTTGTTCAGGCTGAAGCCGATGCCCGCGGCCGCCCAGCCCGAGTAGCTGTTGAGCATCGAGACCACCACCGGCATGTCCGCCCCGCCGATCGGGATGATGATGAGCACGCCC
>NZ_JBFTRG010000033.1:0-23919 GCF_056399425.1 Variovorax sp. 01N429
TCCCTCCCATCCCGAACAGGACAGTGAAACGCCTCAGCGCCGATGATAGTGCGGGTTCCCGTGTGAAAGTAGGTCATCGTCAGGCTCTTACAGCCCCAAAAAGCCCAGCCCTCTCAGGCTGGGCTTTTTGCGTTCCGCGCCCTCCCATCACCTTCAATCCCCTCGCCTCCATTCAGATAGGAGGCAATTCGCGGACCCGGCCATGCCTGTGGAAGTCCATCACGCGGAGACTTTGCGCTGCCGGCAGGCCAAGGCCTAACGGGGCGATGCTCGCTCCACAGTTGCGCATGCGATAGTTGCGCCATGATTGCTCGTCTACAGCGTCGATTGATATTGAGTTGGCTTGCGATCGCAATCTTATGGCCGAGCTTTTGGTGGTCGCACTCACCCGCCGTCGCTGTCACTGGCCTATGTGCCTTGCTTTTTGGCCATGCATGCTTTCTTGCCGTCGAATTCGTCACGAGCTATCGTATGGGGGCTAACGATCCAGTTCCTCGAGCCTCAGTGATGCAATATTTGCTCGCTTGGATTGCAGAGTGCTGGGCAGCGCCTCGCGTCTTTTGCTGGCAACAGCCCTTTCGTTCGCGAGCGATCCCGGACAACCTCAGCCCGGACACGCGGTGCGGTGCTGTCCTGATCCACGGATTCGTCTGCAACCGTGGCTTGTGGAATCCGTGGTTGAACCAGCTGCAAAAGACTGGGCATGTTTTCGTTGCCGTTGATCTTGCGCCCGCGTTCGGCTCAATCGACAACTATGCAAAGATCTTGGATGACGCAATTGCTCGAGTGACGGCCGCTACCGGCCGCTCGCCGCTCCTGATCTGCCATAGCATGGGCGGCCTTGCCGCACGCGCTTGGCTACGACAGGCCGACGGCGCACGTGTCTCTCGCATTGTCACGATAGCTACGCCGCATCAAGGCACCTGGCTCGCACGTTTCGGACGCACGGCGAACGGTCGGGAAATGCGTATCGGCGGCGACTGGCTGAAGAAGATCGACTGCGAACGAACAGGCCCGCGACATGTGCCGTTCACGTGTTGGTATTCCAACAGCGACAACATCGTCTTTCCGACATCAGTGGCTACGCTGTCCGGAGCCGACAACCGCCTCGTTGCCGGGTGTGGACATGTTGAGATGGCCTTCAACGACCGAGTGAGGCGCGAAACGCTGGCTTTGCTCGATTGAGCCTTGAGACCACGGATGCTCAGAGTCAGACTTGTGACTCGATTGGCGCCAGCGAGGCGGCAACCCGTCTCGCTCACGGATCAATTCGAATCCACGACGGCGCTACTTAAGCCAGCGATCCTCGACGCGCTGAAAATCACCCCCCGCAACCGAAAGATGCAGCCATTGGTCGACATAGGCTTTGAAGGCCACGTCATCGCGCGGGAGCATCCACGCCATTTCTCCGTATTGCAGCGGCTTGTAGGGATTGATGGCGCACAGCCCGGGCTTGAGCTTCTGTTGCGTGATGGCCTCGGCTGACTCTGTCACGAACACATCAGCTCGATTAGCAAGAATCTCGTCGAAGATCGTCACGTTCTCGCCGTGTGCCGTGAGCTGCGCGCGCTTGAAATTTTGGCGCGCGAACCGTTCGTTGCTACCGCCCGGATTGAAGATCACCTTCACTGTGGGCTGGTCGATCTGGGCAATGGTCTGGTACTTGGCCTTGTCCGCGCAACGTGCGACCGGGGTCTTCCCGTTGACCATGTAAGGCGCGCTGAAGAAGGCGCGCTTTTGACGATCGGTCGTCACCGAGACACCCCCCACCGCAATGTCGCATTTTCCGGCCGCCAAATCGGGCAACAGGTTTGCCCAGGTCGTCTTAATCCACTCCGGATTGGCGCCCAGACTCTTGCTGAATGCCGTCACCAAGTCGATGTCGATTCCCTCGTAGCTTGAGTCCGTCTTCTGGAAGCTGAAAGGTTTGTAGTCACCGGGAGTGCAAACGCGGACAACACCGGCCTTCTGGACCGCATCGAGGCGTGAGGCCGCCGAACCCTGTGGATGAGGCGATATCGCACAGCCTCCCAACGTCAACGTCAACGTCAACGTCAACGTCAACGTCAACGCCGCAGCCAAGGTCCAGAGGCATGGTCGAACTGAAGACGTTGGCCGCATGCGAAGCTCTCCTGAAGAAAGAAGCGCCTATTGTGCGGCGGCAAGCACGCCGCGCCGCATCTGGTCGAGTTCAATGCTTTCGAACAACGCCTTGAAATTCCCCTCGCCGAAACCGTCGTCGCCCTTCCGCTGGATGAATTCGAAGAAGATGGGCCCTAGTTGGTTTTCGCTGAAGATCTGCAACAACAGCGCGCCCTTCTTGCCGTCGATCAGGATCTTGCGCTGCTTCAAGGCGGCGACATCTTCGCCGTGGCCGGGGATCCGCTTGTCGACCAGTTCGTAATAGGTGTCGATGGTGTCCAGGAGCTTGACGCCCGAGGCACGCAACGCGTCGACTGAGCCCGGCAGATCGCGCGAGCCCATTGCAATGTGCTGGATACCCTCGCCGCGATAGCTGTCCAGGTACTCCTGGATCTGGCCGGCCTTTTCATTGCCTTCCTCGTTGATTGGAATGCGGATTTTGCCGCACGGGCTCGTCATGGCTTTGCTCTTCACGCCAGTGACTTGACCTTCGATGTCGAAATAGCGGATCTCGCGGAAATTGAACAGGCGCTCGTAAAAGTCGGCCCATTCCTTCAGCCGCCCACGATGCACGTTGTGGGTGAGGTGGTCGATATATGTGAGGCCATGGCCTTCAGGCGCGAGCGCCTCGACCGCACTCAAACCCGGAAGCGCCTCGAAGTCCACGTCATAGAACCCGATGTTGCCGATGTCGCCGGGCTGTGCGCCGTTCTTGCCGCGCCAGCGATCAACGAAATAGATCAGGCTGTCCCCAATTCCCTTGATGGCGGGGATGTTCAGTTCGCCGGGGCCAGCGCCTGGTGCGAAACCCCAAGCTCCAAGTGAAATGGCGCGCTCGTAGGCCGCTTTCGCATCTTGGACCCGGAACGCAATCGCGCAGATGCTCGGCCCGTGCTGGCGAGCGAAGCGCTGAGCAAATGAATCAGGCTCTGAATTGACGATGAAGTTGATCGTGCCTTGGCGATACAGAAGCACATTCTTGTGGCGATGCTTGGCAATGGGGCGAAAACCCATCTGCTCGAAGACCTTGCCCATGGCCACAGGATCGGGGGCGGCATACTCGATGAATTCAAACCCGTCGGTACCCATTGGGTTTTCCCAGGGCGTGAAAGCGGTAGATTCGGCGGTGCTCATGGCGCTGTCTCCGGATGGTTCGGGGGAAAAGGTCAGTGTCTCGCCGCAGTTTCGCTGCGTCCGTTTGGAACTGTAAGAGTGCGAGCCATCATGATTCCGGCGTTTCTGCGCCTGTTTGCCGGCTTTGGCGCAGAAATCCTGCAAAAATGTGCGGATGGACGCATTGGACAAGATAGATAGGCGCATTTTGCTCACCCTGCAGAGTGATGGGCGCGCCACTTACGACCAACTCGCCGAGCAGGTCAGCCTTTCTTCCAGCGCTGTGCTGCGGCGGGTCAAGCGCCTTGAAGAGGCTCACGTCATCGATCGCTACGTCGCGCTCGTCAGACCCGAGGCCGTGGGTCTCGGATTGACCGCATACCTGAATGTCCGTCTAGAGAAACACACCGAGAGCCATAAGCGAAATCCGATGGATTTGTTTCGGGCGAGCGTGCAGACCTGGCCCGAAGTGGTGGAGTGCGCCGCGTTGACGGGCGACATGGACTATCTCCTGCGGGTGCTCGTAGCAGACATGGCTCACTACAGCCGTTTCATCATGGACACGCTGCTGAAGCATCCAAGCGTTCAGGACTGCAAGACAAGCTTTGTGCTTGATCGGGTCAAGGCAACAACGGCAGTGCCCGTGTAGCGGTAAGCGAACGCTCGCTTAGCGGCGATTGGTATTTGTTCACCAATGACACCCGCTTTCGGCGTGGCACCTTGTTGATCTAGGGAAAACCCTTATATTTGAGCAATGCTTACCGCTAAGGTCCTCCTCAAAGCCGTGTTCGGCCTCGGCTCGCTTATGAAGGTGTCGATGGTCGAGACGCACTCGCCGGCGACCGCGCCGGCTCCCGTCATGGTGCCGATCCGTTCGATCGGCCCGCGCGAACGCGGTCGAATCGCTCAGCACTTGCTTTCTCTCGGCCAGCACGATCGCTATTTACGCTTTGGCTATCCAGCATCCGACGAACAGATTCAGCGCTATGTCAATGGCTTGGATTTCCAGCGCGACGAACTCTTCGGCATCTACAACCGGCGCCTGGATTTGATTGCCATGGCACATCTCGCGTTTTCGCCCCCTGGACAGCAGCAGGACTGCGCTGAATTCGGCGTTTCGGTTGCCGAACACGCGCGGGGCCGTGGCTACGGCGCGCGGTTGTTCGAACGTGCGGTCGTAGCCGCGCGCAACGAAGGCGTCGGCATGCTGTTCATCCATGCACTGAGCGAGAACGCCGCGATGCTCAAGATCGCGCGCAATGCGGGCGCGACCGTCGTGCGAAGCGGTTCGGAGTCCGAGGCGCACCTGCAACTGCCGCCCGCCACCCTTGACAGCCGCATGAGCGAAATCGCCCTGCAGCAGTACGCCCAGGTCGACTTTCAGCTCAAGACCCGCGCCAAACAGTTCTGGGCCTTCCTGGCCGAACTGCAGGCGATCCGAATCGGCGGGCGCGACGAGCGCGAGCGGTCCTCTCGTTGACATTGAGCACCGGCGGCCGCTCCCTTGGGTCGGGCGGCGGCTTTCCGTTATCCTTGCTGTTCCCCAACTCTGCCCTCCTGCAGTGGCCGATCCACACCCTGAACGCGCGCCCGCCGAACGCGAAGACAAGCGCAGCTTTTTCCAGAAGCTCGTCGAATTCATCAATCCCGGGCCCGACTCGCGCGACGAGCTGATCGAAACGCTCGCTGACGCTGAGGACAACGACGTCATCGGCGCCGAATCGCGCGTGATGCTCGAAGGCGTGATTCGGATGGCCGACATGACGGCCGGAGACGTCATGGTAGCGGCGCCTCGCATGGACCTCGTGAACATCGACGCTCCATACGACACCCTGCTGCATCTGGTCATCGACACGGCCCATTCGCGCTTTCCTGTCTACGAGGGCGAGAAAGAAAACATCATCGGCATCCTTCTGGCGAAGGACCTGCTCAAGCTGCAGCGCGCACCCGGCCTTAACATCCGTGCGCTACTGCGTCCTCCGACCTTCGTGCCTGAGAGCAAGGGTCTGAACGATCTGCTGCGCGAGTTCCGCGGGAATCGGAATCACCTCGCCGTTGTCATCGATGAATTCGGCCGGGTCGCCGGATTGATCACCATCGAGGACGTTCTCGAACAGATCGTGGGCGAGATCGAGGACGAGTTCGATATTCCCGAAGACGAAGGCGATATCTTCGGCCTTGCGGATCACACTTATCGAGTCTCCGGCGACACGCCGATCGAGCGCGTGGCAGAAGCCTTCGGCCTCACATTCGACGACAAGACGCAGAGCGAGGACTTCGACACGATCGGTGGGCTCATCGCGCACGAGATGGGCCATGTGCCCAAGCGCGGCGAGCACTACGCCCTCGGGGGCTTCGACTTTGTTGTTCTGCACACCAAAGGCGGCGCGGTGCGCTGGTTCAAGGTCTCGCCCAAGCGCGGCGAAGACGCCGCCGATTGAAAACGCCGGTTCGCGCGCTCGGCTTCGCGCTTGCGGGGCTTGCCCAAGCAGCCTCCATTGCCGCGCCATGGAGCGGGGAGCCGCAGTGGTGGCTTCAGCTCATTTCTTTGGCCGCATTGGTGTGGCTGTTGGATGCGCTTCGTCCGGCCCACGGCCGAGACTACGCCTGGCGCACTGGTGCGGCCTACGGGTGGTTGTTCTCGACCGCATGGCTCTGCGGCACATTCTGGTGGCTCTTCATTTCGATGCACACCTATGGCGGGCTCGCTGCGCCGCTTGCCGCGACGGCCGTGTTCGCGCTTTCGGCCGCACTGGCGCTCTATTACGTGTTGGCGTGCGCGCTCTTCGTGGCGTTCGCTCCAAAGAATCCACTGGGGGCCGCGGCGTTCTTCTCCGCGATGTGGACCCTCGCGGAATTGCTGCGCGGCAGTTGGTTCACTGGCTTTCCATGGGGCGCTGGCGGCTATGCGCACGTCGATGGCCCGCTGGCCGTCTATGCACCGTGGATCGGCGTGTACGGCATCGGCGCGATTGCCGCCGCCATCGCTGCGCTCACCGCGTTGGCCATTCGCCGTACCCGCGGGCGGCTCTTCGCTGTATCGGCCGGTGTCGTGCTGGCCCTGCTCTGCGGTCCAGCACTGGTCCAACTGGCGCGCGGCGAATCCGCCGATGATGGCAGCCGCTCGCATGGGCATCTCAGACTCGCGCTGCTGCAGGGAAACATTCCCCAGGACGAGAAGTTCGTGCCTGGCGGCGGCGTGGCCACGGCGTTGCGGTGGTACGGCGATCAGTTGCAGCACACCACAGCGCCTTTGGTGATCACGCCCGAAACCGCGCTCCCGCTCTTGCCCTCGCAGATGCCCCCAGGTTATCTCGAGGCGATCGCATCACGGTATGCGAGTGGCGATCAGGCCGCCATAGTGGGGCTCCCGCTGGGGGACGGCACCACATATAGCAATTCGGTGATCGCCTTCCGCCCTGGCGATACGAAGCCCTATCGCTACGACAAACATCACCTCGTGCCTTTCGGCGAGTTCATTCCGGGCCTCTTCCGCTGGTTCACCGACATGATGAACATCCCGTTGGGTGACTTCCAAAGCGGTGGACTCGCGCAGGCCCCCTTCATGTGGCAGGGTCAGCGCATCGCGCCCAACATCTGCTACGAAGACCTGTTCGGCGATGAGATCGGCGCCAACTTCCGCAACGAAGCCGATGCACCCACCATTTTGCTCAACGTGAGCAACATCGCGTGGTTCGGTGATTCGATCGCCATCGACCAGCATCTGGCGATCTCCCGAATGCGTGCGCTCGAATTCCAGCGGCCGATGGTGCGGGCGACCAACACGGGCGCGACGGCCATCATCGATCACCACGGCCGCGTGACGCACCAGTTGCCACGGTTGACGCGCGGCGTGCTGGAGGCCGAAGTCGAGGGCCGCGTCGGCCGCACGCCTTACGCCATCTGGGTTTCGCGCTTCGGCCTCTGGCCGTTGTGGGGCCTGGCGCTGTTAGTCACGATCGGCACGCTGGTCGTGCGTCGTCGCGGCCGGGAGCGTGACTTCAAGGCCTGACGGGCCAATCGCGCAGCTTTCCCGGGTTCAGCAAGCCCAGCGGATCGAAGCGCTTTTTCATCTCGATGATCTCTGGCGGCAAAGCGCCGCCCGCCTTTCCGTCCTCGACGATGTAGACGTGCGGATTGTTGACCCGCACACCGCGCTCGCGATGCATGCGGATGATTTCATCGAGACGTTCTTCCGTGCTGAAGCGCACGAGCTGCAATGCGCTGCAGGTGATTCGTCCGTCGAGACCGCGCAAAAACTCGACATGCATCAGTACTTCGCCGGCAAACAACTGCTCCATCGCGGTGACCTGCTGCACGTGTTGGCCCGGCACGAAGCTGCTTTGCAGGTAAGTCAGTGTCTTGTCGACCTTGAGCGCATGAAGCGTCGTGTGATTCCACGTGAACTCCATCAAGGTGCGGTTGCTCTTGCGCACTTCTTCGGCGGTCTTTCGGTAGCTCATCTCGCCGCCGAGTGCACCCACGAGTTCGCGCAGCGGTTGCTCGGACGATTCGGCAACCAGCGAAAGGACGGTGTGGCAACCCTTCGGAAGATGCCCGGCGAGTTGCGCGAGATGGTCGGGCACCGGGCTCGCGAAGAAGGCCACTTCACGCTTGATGATGCCCGGCGCATGCGCGAGCGCATCCGCGAAGCCCAAAGCCTTGTCGAACGATTCGAAGACCACGAGGCTTTCGAGCCACGGGTGTGCCGGTGCGAGCGCCACTTCCAGTTCGAGCACCAGCCCGTTCGTGCCCCAAAGGTGATGCATGCGCATGGCCTCCGCGCCCCGCAACTCGATGACCTGGGGCTCGGCCTCGATGGTCATCGCCCGCAGGCCCAGCACATTGCCTGGGGCGCCGAGTGGCCCGTAATTGATCGAGCCCACGCCGCCGAAGCCACCGCCGAACAGGCCGCCCAGGGTTGCGCTGCGATAGGTGGATGGGATGCAGCGTAATTCTTGCCCCGAGAGCTTCGTGTGCTTCTCGAGTTCGCCAAGCCGGATGCCGGATTGCGCGCGAGCGACACCCGGCTGCACCCATTGGATGGCGTTGTAGCTCGTCATGTCGAGCACCACGCCGCCCGCCAGAGGTGTGGTCTGCCCATAGTTGCCGGTGCCGCTTCCGCGGATGGTGATCGGCACGCCAAGGCGGGCGCAGGCGCTGACGAGCGAGCGAATTTCATCCTCGGTGCGCGGGCGAGCGACGGCGTCGGCGCGCTTGTCCTTCAGCTGCCGATTGAGCACGGGGCTGAACCAGGCGAAGTCTTGCGACAGCCGCGCGATGCGGCTCGGGTCCGTGATCCAGTCCAGCTCGGGGAGTTCGAGGTGCAGTCGCTCGATCGAGGTCATGGGGGCGTTCATCGAGAGTCAATCCTGGGAAAGTTCGCTGGCGTGCCAGGAGCCGAGCGCCAGCTTGGTGAGCCAGGCCATCAGCACGAAGAGTGCGACGCCGGTCAGTGAAATTAGCAGCAAAGCCGCGAACATGCGCGGGATGTTGAGCTGGAAGCCCGACTGCAGGATCTGGTAGGCAAGGCCCGCACCCTGTCCCCCTGTGCCCGCGACGAACTCCGCCACCACCGCGCCGATGAGCGCGAGGCCGCTCGAGATGCGCAAGCCGCCGAAGAAGTAGGGCAACGCACTCGGGATGCGAAGCCGCACCAGCTGCTGCCATCGCGTGGCGCGATTCAGCTTGAAATAGCTCTGCAGATCGGGCTCGATACTGCGCAGCCCGAGCGTGGTGTTGCTGATGATCGGAAACAGCGCCACCAGCGCGGCGCACACCACCATCGCCGCTGTCGGGTTCTTGACCCAGATGATGATGAGCGGGGCCACCGCGACGATCGGCGTCACCTGCAGGAGCACCGCATACGGAAAGAGGGCGGTCTCGATCAATTTGCTTTGCACGAAGAGAAAAGAGATCAGCACGCCCGCGATCGTTGCGGCGGCGAAGGACAGCACGGTGATCTTGAGCGTGACCAGCAGCGCCATACCCAATGGCACCCAGTCGGTGACCAGGGTTTGCATCATCAGGTAGGGTGACGGCACCAGATAGGGCGGCAGATCCATCGCGGTGACCAGGCTTTGCCAGATGGCGACCAGCACCACGCCGACCAGCAGCGGATACATGACGCGCTGGACTCGCGGCTGGTGCAGCAGCGGCGTTCGTCTGGCGGCGCGCTGAATCGATGCTTTCGGCATGGGGCGCGTGCTTGCGGACGCGGGGGGTACGGTGGATGCGGTGGGGGATGCAGGGGCCAATGCGCTCATCACGTCACCTCATGGGAAGCACTGCTCGCCCGCAGCAGGCTGTCCTGCAGCTTCCTGGCGTAGCGACTGAATTGCGGCGACACCATGAAGTCGGCGGCGCGCGGATAGGGCTCGTCGATGTGGAATTCCTCCACCACGCGGCCCGGCCGCGCTGCCATCATGATCACGCGCGACGAGAGAAACACGGCCTCATGGATCGAGTGGGTGACAAAGATCACCGTCAACCTCTTCTCGCGCCAAAGGTCGAGCAGTTCGGCGTCCAGCTTGTGTCGCGTGATCTCGTCCAGCGCGCCGAAGGGCTCGTCCATCAATAGCAGGTCGGGCCGAGTCACCAGCCCGCGAGCGATCGACACGCGCATCTGCATGCCGCCGGAAAGCGCGCGCGGCAATGCGGTGGCGAACTTGTCGAGCCCGACCAGTTCGAGCGCTTCCGACACGCGCGCGTCGCCCTCTTTGCGGGGCACACCGGCGAGGTCGAGCGGCAGCCGCACATTGGTGCGCACGCTGGCCCAAGGCATCAGCGTGGGCGACTGGAAGACAAACGCCATCCTGCGCCCGCTGTCATCGATGTGCGCCACGGGCTTGCGCCAGACGCGCAGTCGGCCGTCGGTCGGCTCGAGCATCCCGGCCACCATCTTCAGCAGCGTGCTCTTGCCGCAGCCCGACGGACCGAGCAGCGTGACGAATTCGCCTTCGCCGATGGTCAGGTCGACAGGCAGCAACGCCTGCGTGCCGTTCGGATAAGTCTTCTCGGCCGACAGGATCTCGACAGCGGGAATCGATGTCGCGCGCTGGATCGGCAGCGCGTAGTCGGCGGATTCGGATGGAGTCATGCAAAGCCTTTCGAGGGAGACCAAGGCCTCCGGTGTTTCAGGGCAGGACCTTGGCGTCCTTCACGAACTCGGTGGTGTAGGTCTTGGCGATATCGACCTTTGCCGGGTCGAGCAGCTTGGAAGCGACCAGGAAGTCGTAGCTCGCCTTGGTACGTGCGTCGGTGATCACGCCGATGCCTTGCGTGACCGCATCGCCGCCGGTGACCATGCCCATTTCCTTGAGCTTGCCCACGCTGTAGGCCAGTTGGTCGTCGGTCATGTTGGGGTTGTCCTTCTTGATCAGCGCATTGGCCGGCGCCGGATCGTTGAGGTAGCTCTTCCAGCCCTCTGCCGAAGCCTTGACGAACGCGGCGATCTGCTTGTTGCGCTCCTTGACCGTCTTGTCCATGCACGACACGGTGGTGGCATACGAGGGGAAGCCGAAGTCGCTGAACATCAGCACCGTGCTCTTCACGCCGGCCTTCTGGATCGCGTAGGGCTCGGAGGTGAGATAGCCCTGCTGCGCTGCGTTCTTGTCCGCGACAAAGGGCTGGATGTTGAAGGTGTAAGGCCGCGTCTGTTCATCCGTGAAGCCGAACTTCGCCTTCAGCCACGGCCAGTACCCCCGATTGGCCTGCGCGCCGATAAGCAGCGTCTTGCCCTTCAGGTCTTCGAACTTCTTGACGTCGTCGTGGGCGATCAAGACCTGCGGATCCTTCTGGAAGAAGGCCGCGACGTTCACCACGGGCACGCCGCCTTCGCGCACCTGCATCATCTGGATGTCGCTCGATCCCATGATGCAATCGGCCTGGCCGGCAGCCATCATCTGCGTGATGTTGACTTGCGGTCCGCCCATCTTGATGGTCACGTCCAGGCCGTACTTCTTGTAGATGCCCAGCGCAACCGCTTGATAGAAGCCGCCGTGCTCGGCCTGCGCGTACCAGTTGGTCATGTAGACGAACTTGTCTTCCGCATGGGCGGGAGCAGTCGCAACAACGGCAAGCGCGGCTGCGGCGGCGAGACGACCGAGGATGGGAGCGATGTGTTGGCGCATGGTGAAGACTTTCGGATGGATGGAAGAGGAAGTTGCGGCGGATCGATGCAAGGAGCGCGCCTCAGTCCGTGATGCCTGACAACGCCTGCCTGGTCTGGATGAAACCCTGTTCATGGCCGCGCCCCCAGGTGGGCTCGTCGCGCACCACCCATTGCAGTGCGTACAACTCCGTCAGCGCTTGAACCCAGCTGTCGGCCAGGGTGTCCAGGATCTCTTCGCCTTGTTCGCGCGTCGCGCTGGTCGGGTCGCCGATCACGCCGCTGGGGCCGAAATCACGCGCTGTCCAGGCACAGGCGGGCCGGCCATCGGGCGACAGCAGCTTGATCGGAAAAGGCGGCGGAAAGTTGGGCGCCGCATATTCCATGTGCACCGTGTCGGGCGCGAGCGCGAGCATCAGTGCCGTCTCGGAGTGGCCGGCGTGCATGGCCAGGCGCTTTTCCTGCTCGCTGACTTGCTTGCTCGCCGCGCTCGGCAGCCTTGACACGCCGTGCGGCACGACGACGAAATCGCCATGGCGAAGCCGCAGTTCGCGCGCTGCCATCTCGAGCACCTGCGGCTGGCCGCCGTGACCATTGGCGAACAGCAGCTTTCGAAAGCCCGAGCGATACACCGACTCGCCGATCTCGATCACTGTCGACAGCAGCGTGGTGCCGGTCAACGTCATCGTGCCGGGGAAGTGCAGATGCTCCTCCGACTTGCCGTAGGTGATGGTCGGCAATGCAAACGCTCGCACTTCGGCCGGAAGGCGTTCGAGCGCTTTGCCCATCACGCCCGAGGAAATGACGCTGTCGACCGAGCAGGGCAAGTGCGGGCCGTGCTGCTCGATCGCGCCACAAGGCAGCACGATCACCGTGTTTTCGCGATCGGGCAGCGCGTCGATTTCGGTCCAGCTGAGATAGGGCAGGAAGCGATGAGGCGGGATGTAGCCGTGGAGCATGGTGGGTCCTGTGAGGCAAAGCGGCAAATTGGGAGTCGTGAAGGCGATCAGGCGAACCGCGCCATCGCCCGTCCGACGCGGTACATGAAGCGCTTCAATTGGGATTCGGTCGCCACATTCATGTGGTAGTGAGCGTGGTAGTCGACGCGCGCCTGCTTGCCGGTCAGGCGGCGCATGTAGCGCGTCACGATCTTGCGTGGCGGGTCCCCCATGTACCAGGCGACCCAGCGCGGGCGGCCGTAGGTGACGACGGCGGAGATGCGCTGGATGTGCGTCAGCATCGGCTTCACGTTGGCCGGGTCGCTCAGGTCGAAGGCCACGCCGGGCATGAAGAGGCGATCGAAGTAGCCCTTGAGCATGGCCGGCAGTCCGAAGCACCAGGTCGGAAAGCAGAACACGATGGCCTGCGCCCACTGCAGCCGCTCGACGTACGGCTTCAGCGGAAGCTGGTTGCTCGGTACATCGTGATAGCCGAGGCGCTCCTCGCGCGAGAGCACGGGATCGAAACCTTCGGCGTACAAATCGCAGTCGTCCACCTCATGGCCCGCGGCGCGCAGGTTGCGAAGCACCTCTTCATGCAGCGCCGCATGGAAGCTGGTTTCGACGGGATGGCAATAGACGACGAGCACTCGCATGGTGTGTTGACCGCTTAATCAGAGCAAGTGGTCAGGTTATGCAAGCGACGTGCCAAATCCTGCGCACCAAATGCGGGACGTCTCCGTCAGTGGGTTTTCACCGCCCCGAGGCCGGAGCCCGACTCAAGGCGTCTTGATTCCGCAGCCGAGGGTCACGAAGGCGACCAGTTCTCGCGCGATCGGCTCGCGATCGATCGGCGCATCGGACGGCAGGCCCAGCATCACGCGCGTCTGCAGTGCGTAGTCGGCATAGCTCTGAGTCATGGCCCAGATGTGCATCAGGAGCAGGCGCGCATCCATCGGCCGCATCAGTCCGCGCGCGATCCAGCCATTGATGACGTCGACCTTCTTTTGTGTCCAGGCGCGCGCGTTCGGCCAGTAGCGTTCCAAGTTGTGGCCGCCATCGAGCACTTCGCGCGTGAAGATGCGCGAGATCTCCGGGTTGTCGAAGGCATGGTCGAGCTTCTTGCGGATGTAGTCGGCCAGCACCGCGCCGGGATCGCCCGCGCGATCTTCGAATGAAAAGACCACCTTCCAGTCGTGCAGCACCTGCATCAGGAGCTCTTCGTAGAGTTCTTCCTTGCCGGGGATGTAGTAGTGCAGCTGCGGCTTGGTCAGCCCGGCGCGCGCCGCGATTGCCTGCGTTGAGGCGCCCTTGAGACCGTGAAGGCTGAATTCGGCAATGGCCGCCGCGCGGATCGCCGCCATGATGCGCTCCCGCCCAGGACGTGCCCGTGCCCGCGCCCGAGCCAGGGGGCCGTTCGGCGCCGGCATCTGGTCGGACACGGAAACGGAGGTGTCGGTCGTCATCGCGCTTGAAACGAAGGATGTCGCCGGCGATGGTAGCGCTTGCCCGAAACCGGTCGCAGTCGCATGCTTCGTGACGCTCGCATGACGGCATGCGTGCTTGGCATTGAGCGGCTGCGCCGTTGGTGTGCGCTTTGGATATCGTCTCGCCGCTTCATCGCACAACCATCAACAGGAGTTCCTATGTACTTCGCCTCCAGATTCCGTGCTTTCGCGGGCGCGGCTGCGCTGCTCGCTGCCAGCGCCATCGCGCACGCGCAGACGGCCTTGCCCAACGTCGTGATCCTTGCAACCGGCGGCACCATCGCCGGCGCCGGTGCGTCGGCGGCCAACAGCGCCACCTACTCGGCGGCCAAAGTGCCAGTCGACAAGCTCATCGCAGGGCTGCCCGAGATTTCCAAGGTGGCGAATGTGCGCGGCGAGCAGGTGTTCCAGGTGGCCTCCGAAAGCCTGACCAACGACAACCTGCTGACCCTCGCCAAGCGCGTGTCGGCGCTGTCCAAGCAGGCCGACGTCGACGGCATCGTGATCACCCACGGCACCGACACGCTCGAAGAAACCGCCTATTTCCTGAGCCTGACGGTGCACACCGCCAAGCCGATCATCGTCGTCGGCTCGATGCGTCCGGGAACCGCGCTGTCAGCCGACGGCGCGCTGAACCTGTTCGATGCAGTGAATGTCGCCGCCAGCAAGGATGCAGTCGGCAAGGGCGTCCTGGTGACCATGAACGACGAGATCCAGAGTGGCCGCGACGTCAGCAAGACGGTCAACATCAAGACGGAAGCCTTCAAGAGCCAGTGGGGTCCGCTCGGGATGATCGTGGAGGGCCGCAATTACTGGTTCCGTGCGCCGGTGAAGCGCCACACCATGCAGTCCGAGTTCGACATCGACAGCATCACCGCGCTGCCGCCGGTGGAGATTGCCTATGGCTACCAGAGCGTTCCGTCGACGGCCATCGACGCGCTTTCCAAGAGCGGCATCAAGGCATTGGTCTATGCCGGTACGGGCAATGGATCGGTGGCCGATCGTCTCGTGCCCGTCCTCCAGAAGGTGCGCGGCGACGGCATCATCGTGATCCGCAGTTCGCGGGTGCCGGACGGCTTCGTGCTGCGCAACGCCGAGCAGCCCGACGACAAGTACGACTGGGTCGTCGCGCACGACCTGCGCCCCGGCAAGGCGCGGATTCTCGCGATGGTCGCCTTGACGAAGACCAGCGACACCAAGGAACTGCAGCGGATCTTCTGGGAGTATTGATACACCCCCAGGCTCGCGCACTTCGTGTCGCTCTCCACCCCCTTGCAGGGGGCGATACCGGCAGACCGGCGGAGCCGGATCTGCGGTATCTCTGGTAGCCCGCCTGGAGACGGTCGTGGTTAGTCCGTGGTTGCCTGCGGGGGAGGGGCGGTGATGAAAAAGCGGATGGGTACTTCGCGCCAGACTACGGTGCCGTCGTCCGCGGTGGGTTTGAACTGCCACTTCCAGACTGTCTCGACGGCGGAGCGATCGAGGCGGTCGGAGCCGCTCGACTGCTTGACCTCGACGGCTGCCGGGCGGCCCGCGGGCGTCGTCCGCACGTGCAGGAGCACCATGCCCTGTTCGCCCTTCATGCGGGATTCGGCCGGATAGGGCGCGCTGGGATTGGGCGGGTTGGGTGCCCATTCGCCGGGTTGCGCTCTTGGCGAGGCGCACGCCACCAGCAGCGCCGCGGTTGCGCCCGCGATGAGTATCTTCGCGGTTTGCCCATGCTGACGATTCATCGGATCTCCTGTTCTTCAATCCGCAGCATGCTAGCGACACGAACCAATAAAATGATCGGTTCGCCGCGTCGGCGGGCTCTTTGCCCTCCTGCGGCCCTCAGGCCCAACATGCTGACTTTTCAACAAATCATTCTCAAGCTTCAGGCCTACTGGGCCGACCAGGGTTGCGCGCTGCTGCAGCCTTACGACATGGAGGTTGGCGCAGGCACTTCGCATACGGCCACCTTTCTTCGCGCGCTCGGGCCGGAGCCGTGGAAGGCAGCGTATGTGCAGCCGAGCCGCCGACCCAAGGACGGCCGCTACGGCGAGAACCCGAACCGCCTGCAGCACTACTACCAATGCCAGGTGGTGCTGAAGCCGGCGCCGAGCAACATCCTCGAGCTCTATTTGGGTTCACTCGAAGCTCTCGGATTCGACCTGAAGAAGAACGACATCCGCTTCGTCGAGGACGATTGGGAAAACCCCACCCTCGGCGCCTGGGGGCTCGGCTGGGAGGTTTGGCTCAACGGCATGGAGGTGACCCAGTTCACCTATTTCCAGCAGGTCGGCGGCATCGATTGCCGGCCCATCACCGGCGAGATCACATACGGGCTCGAACGCCTCGCGATGTACCTGCAGGGCGTGGACAACATCTACAACCTGACCTGGACCGACGGGCTCACCTACGGCGACGTCTACAAGCAGAACGAGGTCGAGCAGTCGACCTACAACTTCGAGCAGAGCGACGCCGACTTCCTCTTCGTCGCCTTTGCCGCGCATGAAAAGCAGGCCAAGCACCTGATGGAAGAAAGGCTCGCGCTGCCGGCCTACGAGCAGGTGCTCAAGGCGGCACACAGTTTCAACCTGCTGGACGCGCGCGGCGCGATCAGCGTGACCGAACGCGCGGCCTACATCGGCCGCATCCGCAATCTCGCGCGCAGCGTCGCGCAGAGCTACTACGATAGCCGCGAGCGGCTCGGGTTTCCCATGGCGCCGCGCGAGTGGGTCGCACAGATCTCGAAGAAGGCGGCCTGAGCGATGACCATCAAGAACAACCTGCTCGTCGAACTCTTCGTCGAGGAACTCCCGCCCAAGGCGCTCAAGAAGCTGGGCGATGCCTTTGCCTCGGTGTTGCGCGATCAACTCGTCGCCGCGGGCCTGGCGGACGCCGGCTCGGTGCTCACGCCTTACGCATCGCCGCGGCGGCTTGCCGCGCATCTGACGAACGTGTTCTCGCAGGCTGCCGACAAGGCGGTCTCGCAGAAGCTCATGCCGGTGGCGGTCGGTCTCGATGCCGGGGCCAAGCCGACGCCGGCGCTGCTGAAGCGGCTTGCAGCGCTCGGTGCCGACGCGAGTGCGGTGCCCGAGTTGCGGCGCGCGATGGACGGCAAGGCCGAGGCGCTCTTCTTCGAAAGCACCGCCAAGGGCGCGACCCTCGCCGAAGGCCTGCAGAAGGCGCTCGCCGAAGCCATCGCCAAGCTGCCGATTCCGAAGGTCATGAGCTATCAGCTCGAAACCGGCTGCGAACTCCCCGGCTGGACCAGCGTGAGCTTCGTGCGTCCGGCGCACGGTCTGGTGGCATTGCACGGCGATGCGGTCGTGCCGGTCGAGGCGCTGGGGCTGAAGGCCGGGCGCGAGACGCACGGCCACCGTTTCGAAGCGACCGTCGATCCGATCGCCCTGCGCGACGCCAACAGCTATGCCGAGCAGTTGATGGAAGGCGGGGCGGTCATCCCCGGCTTCGAGGCGCGCCGCTTCGAGATCGCACGTCAACTCGCCGAAGCGGCCGTGAAGGTCGGCGGCGGCACACAGCCGATTCATGACGACGCGCTGCTCGATGAAGTCACGGCATTGGTCGAGCGGCCGAATATACTGGTGTGCGAATTCGAGCGCGAGTTCCTCGACGTGCCGCAGGAATGCCTCATCCTCACGATGAAGGCCAACCAGAAGTACTTTCCGCTGCTCGATGCTGCCGGCCGCCTGACGAACAAGTTCCTCGTCGTCAGCAACATCCGCCCCGAAGATCCGAGCGCAGTCATCGGAGGCAACGAGCGCGTGGTGCGCCCGCGGCTGGCCGACGCCAAGTTCTTCTATGACCAGGACCGCAAGAAGTCGCTGGCTTCACGCGTCGAGTCGCTCGGCAAGGTGGTCTATCACAACAAGCTCGGCACGCAGGGAGAGCGGGTGCGGCGCGTGATGGCGATCGCGCGCCTCATTGGCGAGCAGTTGGGCGCCGCTTCCGGCGATGCCAAGCTGGCCGCACATGCCGTGCAGGCGGCGCAACTCGCCAAGGCCGACCTGGTGACCGATATGGTCGGCGAATTCCCCGAGCTGCAAGGCACGATGGGCCGCTACTACGCGCTCCACGATGGCCTGGACGCGACCGTCGCCGACGCGATCGAAGACCACTACAAGCCGCGTTTCGCCGGCGACTCGTTGCCGCGCGACACGGTCGGCGTCGCCGTCGCGCTGGCGGACAAGCTCGAAACGCTGGTCGGCATGTTCGGCATCGGCAGTCTGCCCACCGGCGACCGCGATCCTTTTGCGCTGCGCCGCCATGCCCTGGGCGTCGTCCGGATGCTGATCGAGCGTTCGCTTCCGCTGCGGTTCCATGAGCTCACGCGCCAGGCTTTCGGCGTCTTCGCGCCCGGCGTCCTGGAAGACCGGAGCGTCGAGCTCGACGAGTTCCTGATCGAACGGCTGAAGAGCTATTTCAAGGACGAAGGCTACTCGGCGGTGGAGATCGACGCCGCGGTCAACGTGCGTGAGCTGGGTGCGTGGGCGACCATTCCGAAGCGGCTCGATGCCGTTCGTGCCTTCGCGTCCTTGCCCGAAGCGCCCGCATTGGCCGCTGCCAACAAGCGCATCGGCAACATCCTCAAGAAGTCGCCCGAAGCCGATGCCCACGTGAGCGAACTGCTCCTGCAGGAGACCGCCGAAAAGGCGTTGCACGCTGCAATGCAGCGCGTGGTGCCGACGGCCAACGCACAGTTCGACCAGGGCGACTACACCGCTTCGCTGCAGACCCTGGCCGCGCTGCGCGATCCAGTAGACGCCTTCTTCGATGGCGTGATGGTGAATGCCGAAGAATCCGACCTGCGGCTCAACCGCCTCGGGCTCCTCATGCTGCTGCATCGCTCTATGAACCGCGTGGCACAACTCGAGAGGCTTGCGGCCTGAAGTCCTGAAGTACCGAAGGGCTGAACATCATGAAACTCGTCATCCTCGATCGAAACGGCAGCCTCAACGAGCATCGCGAGGACTTCGTGAAGAGCGATCTCGAGTGGACGCCGCTGCCTGGCGCGCTCGAAGCCGTCGCGAGGCTCAACCACGCGGGTTGGCACGTCGTGATCGCGTCGAACCAATCGGGTCTCGGGCGCGGGCTGTTCGATGTCGTGTCGCTCAACGCGATGCATGCCAAGATGCACAAGATGCTCGCCGCCGTCGGAGGCCGCGTGGACGCAGTGTTCTATTGCCCGCACAGTCCTGACGAGAACTGCGGTTGCCGCAAGCCCAAGCCCGGGCTCTTTCAGCAGATCGGCGAGCGCTACGGCGTCGACTTGAGCCAGGTCCCGACCGCTGGCGACAGCTTGCGCGACCTGCAGGCCGGCGCGGCGGCAGGGTGCGAACCGCACCTGCTGCTGACCGGCATGGGCGCCGCCTGCCGCGGCGTGCCGCTGCCACCTGAATATCCACCCAACACCCGCGTCCATGAAGATCTCCCGGCCTTCGTCGATTTCCTTCTGGACCGCGAAGAAAAAGCCGCCTTGAAGCTGGCCATCTGATGTATCTGATCCGATCCGTGATCCACGCCCTGTGGATGCTAGTCACCGTGATTCCGTGGGGAATCATCATGTGCGTCAGCTCGCTCTGGAAGCGCGGCATTCCGCTGTACTGGATGGCCGTGCGCTGGCTCAGTTGGGCCATCGGCGGCGCGCGCGTGTTGCTCGGTATTCGCACCCGCGTGACCGGCATGGAAAACCTGCCGACCGATCAGCTCGCCGGCGCCGTGCTCCTGGTCAAGCACCAGTCGACCTACGAGACCTTCCTGATGCCCACGCTGATGCCGCACCCGCTGGCTTTCGTATTCAAGAAAGAGCTGATTTACGTGCCCTTCTTCGGCTGGGCCATGGCGCGTCTGGACATGATCCATATCGATCGAAGCCAACGCACGCAGGCCTTCAACAAGGTCGTCGCGCAGGGCCGCAAGCTGCTCGAGCAAGGCATCTGGATCATCATGTTCCCCGAAGGGACGCGCATTCCGCGCGGCCAGAAGGGCAACTACAAGACCGGCGGCACGCGGCTGGCCTGCGAGACCGGCGTGCCGGTGATCCCCGTCGCGGTGACCTCGGCCAAGGTCTGGCCGCGCAAGGCTTTCATCAAGCGGCCGGGCGTGGTCGACGTGTCGATCGGCCCGGCCATATCGAGCATCGGGCGCCGTCCTGAAGAATTGATGCGCGAGGTTGAAGCGTGGATCGAAGGCGAAATGCGCCGGCTCGATCCGGAGGCCTATGCCGTCGCAGCAGTGGTGGCACCCACTTCCACCACCGCCTGATCCTGGCCGACCGGACATGCGCGCTCTCTTGCAGTTCACGCTGGATCTGTTCGATGTTCCTGCAGTCGATGCGCCGGTGTCGGGCCCTCATCGGCCTGCTGTTCCCCTGGGCGATGCGCTGAGCCCGGCCCGCTTCATCCATCCACGCGCCTCGCGCGAACTGCTTCTTGGCAATGCGCGCGTGGCGTTCGAGTTCACTCGCGGCAAGCGACGCACCATTGGGTTCGTGGTGGGCGCCGAGGGCTTGTCGGTTCGCGCACCGCGCTGGGTGGCTTTGCGCGATGTCGACGCCGCGGTCGTCGAGAAGTCAGACTGGATCCTGCGCAAGCTGGCCGAGACCCAGCAGCGGCAGGAGCGCCTCGAAGCGGCGCGGATCGAGTGGAAAGACGGCGTTTCCTTTCCTTTTCTCGGCGAGCAGGTCGTGGTGCGGCTCGACCCGCATCATGCGTTCGATGGCGTTGGCGCGGTGCTCGATGCGTCGGCGGATCACGGGCCTCGCACCCTGCGCGTATCGCTCGCGAACAACGCGACGCCTGCGCAAATTCGCGATGCGGCGCAAGCGTGGCTGATGCGACAGGCGCGGCGCATCTTCATTGAGCGGCTCGACCATTTCGCACCTCAGCTGGGTGTGCGATGGAACAAGCTCTCGTTATCGAATGCCTCCACCCGTTGGGGCAGCGCCAGTGCCGATGGCGCCATCCGGCTCCACTGGCGGCTCGTGCACTTCAGGATGCCGGTCATCGACTACGTGGTCGCGCACGAGCTGAGCCATCTGCGCGTGATGGACCACAGCCCGCGTTTCTGGGAAACCGTCGAAACCGTGGTGCCCGACTATGAGGTGCTGCGCAGGCAGCTCAAGGAAGAGCCGGTCCCGCGCTGGTGAATGCGCTTCAAATGGATTGAGCCGGCACGCGTTCCGTGGCGAGCAGTGCCATGGTCGCCTTGGCGGTCTGCATTCGGCGCTGGAATTCTGAGTTCACCAAAGCCACAAGAGCTTTCACTTCGAGGTGGCGAACGTGGTTCTCGTCGCTGCGTGAGCCTTGCGCCTGAAGCAAGAGGTCGTGGACGCATGTGGCGGCGCGATAGGCCTCCTGCAATGCGCCGATCTCGGCGGTGGCCTGCTTGGACAGCGCGGCGAGATGGTCTTCGGCTTCGAGAAGAGGGCGCTCGCCAGCGGGGAGAGCGTTTGGGGGGCGCGCGGGCGCGCAAGTAGGGTGGACCATGAGGCCTCCTGAAACTGCGGTTTGCTACAACCGCCGCGCCCGCTGCTAAACGAGGGCGGCGACTCGAACGGGTTAGCAGACCGGGCAGCTCCAGGGAGAACCGGCGAGCCTTGCGGCTCCCCATTCGAGCCGCCAAAAAAGGTGGCACGAACAGCAAAGCCGCAACCTTTGCGCGAATGACTGCGGCTTGCTTCCCTGTATCTGCTTCGGGCTGCTAGACCCGATCACGCCTTTGTTTGACGTGATGGGCGGAGTATAGCGAGGGGGTGGGGCGCATGAGAACCACGTGCTCGGTGGTTTGCGGCCGCATCCACCAGTCATTCAAGAGCAGGTGTGCAGCGAAAGCGGTCTTGCAGACCTCACGCGTGGAACAATGCGCTGCGTGTCTCAATAGGCGACCGGCCCAAAGTGCCCCAAGTATCCGATCTGAGTCAAGATCATTCGATTGATACATCTGACTTCAACGCGCCCTTCTTCAATCGGTCGACCAAAGAGAGCGAAGTTGGGAATCGTATACGCTTTGGCGTAGTGCTCAGCTTGAGGATGAAACTGACGGAGCGATAGGCCATATGCGGTCTCAAAGGGACGGCCGCCAGTGCGAAGTAGGCTGAAATACGAAGGATAAATGACGCCATCGAAGCCGGCGCCTCTCGCTGCTACGGCGATATCACGTGAAATTTCGTATGAATGCGACTTCGCGAGAAAGAGCATGTGTATGGCTAGATCCAAGCTCTCGAACTCGGTGACATCCTCCTTCAGAACCGCTGCCAAATCCAAAAGTCGCAAGTCTTTGACCGACCGCAATGTTGCGACATACATGTCGTCCTCGGCCGTGGCACGGCACTCGTGGATGCAAATGTCGATGTCTTGTGATCCGTACATCACTGCGAAGCCAACGGAATCGAGCCGT
This sequence comes from Variovorax sp. 01N429, assembly GCF_056399425.1. Classification (NCBI taxonomy): domain Bacteria; kingdom Pseudomonadati; phylum Pseudomonadota; class Betaproteobacteria; order Burkholderiales; family Comamonadaceae; genus Variovorax; species Variovorax sp. 01N429. Next base: position 22,191 of record NZ_JBFTRG010000033.1, read on the forward strand.
CCCTTGCCGACGATATGCGACGGTGGGCTGTCGTATTCGCTCGGCGCGGCAGGTTCCAGCGGGTTCACGCGAACGCGATAGAACAGTTCGTTCTTGGCAAGCTTTCGCTCCGGGTAGTCTTTCAGCACACGCGCGATGATCTGGGGACGTGTCGCTAGCTCTTGCAGTGCCTTTAGCGGCTCGATCTCTCCAAACATCCAAAAGCGGGGGCCGTAGTGGAAGAAGCCGATCTTCCCCGCGTCCTCCAGCAGTTTCATGTCGCCTCGAAGCCATGTCGATGGCGAGACATCGCTTCGGCAGTAATGGCTCTCATTGCACTGAACGCGCGGAGCCGCGCCATAGTCGAAGCGGATAGTCGTCCCACTCACAAAAAAACGATGCGCGATGCGCAATACGTGCTCCTTTGTGAGCTTCCTTCCCTTGGGACTCTTGCAGTTCGGGCACTCGCTCTGATGTTCCGCGCCATGTTTCCACGCATCAATCCGCAGCCCTTCATCGAAGAAGCAATCGGAGCAGAGGAGGTACTGTTCTTGGTTTTCCGATTCGTCGGTCATTTCGAATACATTGATTCACTACCCGCCGAACGGCCCCATAGCTTCGGACAGGTCCAGAGCCTGGATTGAGGTCTCAAACGTCACAGTAGGCAGCACGATTGAGTCTTCCGCACCCAAGACCAGGTTGCCGAGAGCTTCCCAGCTGTACCCCAAAGGAGTTGCCCGATGCACGTGGGCAATGAGACCATCTAAGTAGAAGCGGTACGTAGGGATCGCAATTGGAGTTCCGCCCGGAAGGAACGGATTGGGCGCGAACTTCGTTACCGGAGTCGGGCTCTGATTGTGCATAGCCCCCCTTGTCGACAACTGTGTCAACAGGACTGGGTAGAAAGATAGAGGCGGCTCATCAACGCCAAGAATGGCACTCTTGAGTAACTCCAAATCCTCATCTATCAGATAAATGTCGTTGAACTCTCTCAGAGTACTGGCTGCCGAGCGCCACAAAAGGCTGTGGAAGAAGAGCCGAAGTTTCTTGCTGTCGATACCTTCAACCACTCTAGCCCCGACACCCTCGAAACTAGTCGGAAAATGTCCGTCCAAGCCTACCTCGTCCCCCCATCCGCTCCACACGAGCCTGTGCTGACGAAGCACCGCTATGGCCCAGTTGTCCAAGTCCGATAGATATTTCTCCCCATCCGCTGTCACTAATTCTGGGTCGTACCAACTCGTCCACCGCCGCGTAGGCCGCACGCCGTCACCGTGTTGATACAGCGGACTTCCCGGGCTGGATGGGCGCGTTAATGCCGCTGGAATGATGTGTGAATCGACGAAAGGGCCAGTTTTACCTGTCAATCTGCAGATGCCAAAGGGACGGGTGTGAGTTTTTTTGCTGGGCATTTGATGGAGGTATTCCGGGGCTACGAGTGCATCATGGAGCCTTATCGCGTTTCGCTCTACCATGGCCATGAGCCAGATGCTAGGCTAATGATTGGCAGAACCCGGCCGCCATCGAGCGGTCGTCAGGCCGCGGGTGTTGCTGCCGGCGTGTCGGTTCGGTCAATAGCACTCTTTCGCGGGAGCGTAGGAACGTCTGCAACCAGTCGAGGCCGTGTGAAAACACATTGAATCCGTGGGGGCCGTCGCCTAGATTGAATCAACGCGGCTGACCAGGATGAGCCATGAAGCGATTCATCGAGGGCGAGGACCGAAGCCAGGTCACCTTGCTACCGCAGTGC
>NZ_JBFTRG010000034.1:0-20174 GCF_056399425.1 Variovorax sp. 01N429
GCGCACGACCCGTACGCCTACCTGAAGGACGTGCTCGAACGGCTGCCCACTCAACCTGCCAGTCGCATCCAAGATCTGTTGCCGCATCGCTGGCAGCCTGCGGCCTGATTGCGCCACCGCTCGTCAAGACGGGTTCGCCGGACGCATACCTTGCATCTCCCTTGCAAGCCCGATCGCATGCGCCGTCAAGCCCACGCTAAACCTCGAACTCGGGCGTCCTGCACGCCAATGATTCTCAGGATGGGTCTGCAATCACGGCGCCCGCGACCTGTAATAGCGACTGCAAGTGCAGCGATCGAAGCTTGACCACCGAATCGCTCCGCAACGGGCATTGCGATCGGCATAGTTGCGGATTTTGGCGCCACCGAGGCAACGAGCGCTGAACTCGCGCCGAGCGCCCGAGCGAGGGTCACAGACGACAGAATAGCCACCATGCAGGCAGCTAAGAGCGCAACGGACAGTTCGCGCCAAACCGGTCTCAGGCGCTGGAACTGGACGAATAGAGGCACGGCCAATGCGACAGTGGCGGGACCAATCAGTGAACGGAGGAGACCAGTGGCTTCGGCATAGGCGGGATATGCAACGCCGCAAAGCTTGATTACCAGCACGATCAGTGCAGCACCAGTGGCGACCGGGATCAGAAAGGGGCCGGCATTGCGCCATCGAAAGGCACGAAGAGCTGCGGCATATATGGCAATTGTCGTCAACGACCATCCCATCGCCGTGGCAAGTTCCGCTTTCACCTGGACTCCTCTTTTCGAAGCAAGCGCTGAAGAATCACCGCTGTCACCATCAGCGTTACGACCGTCCCCATCAGGCAACTTGCGAGGAACTGAATCCAATGCCCCTGGAGCAGGCCCAGATGATCCAGTACGCCGGCAACAACGGGCATCAGGAATAGCATCATGTGCCAGAGCAAGCCGCCAGCGGCAAGCGCAAGGGGGCGCGTCACCCCACCTATTCCATTCAACCGGCGAAGAGCAGAACCATGCCCACCAAGGCGCCCGGAATCGGAAGCCCCAAACGAGTGACTGCCTCATCCCCGAGTTTCTCAGCAAGGAACAAGAATCCTGTTCCGACACAAAACAGCGCTCCATCGAAGAGCCAACGCATCGGCGCGGAAGGAGAGCGAAAGACAGTCATCAGAACAGGGGCGAGCAGAAAGCGAACGTCGCGACTGAGGGAGCTTCCGCGCCAGAAGCACGGAGCCAAGCGTGCAAGCCCTCATAGTTTGGTTGCGTGCATCAAGCTTCATCATGTCACTGGCCCATTCGTGCGAGCAGTGCAGTTCAAACGAATTTGCATCGCGGCGCGCTGCGCCCACAGAATCCTGGCCGCCTGAGGGCAGCGCAGAGCAAGCGCAGCCGCACCTTGGGCAAGTCGCTCAAGCGAGCCGTCATCCCCGCCGAGTTGCTTTGGCACCGCGCACCTCAGCAACCCGGAATCCACCACTTGGCGAAAGGCCGCGAGCCCCGCGGAAACCACTGTCTCCTTTTCGTTCGTGCTGCGGGGCGGTGAAGTCTGGATCTTGCGCGAAGGCATCATGGATCGATCATGCTGTCGATCCGCTGGTCGGTAAGATTCAGATTTCGGAATTGGTGACCGTATCAGATGGCCGACAACACGCCAACTCGCTATGAACAGCTCGCCGACGACATGGCCCAGGCCATTCGGGAGGGCCTGCTGAAGGCCGGGGATCGCCTCCCCTCCGTGCGCCAGACCTGCCAGCGCCGAGGCGTCAGCCCCTCCACCGTCTTCCAGGCGTATGGACTGCTGGAGGCGCGCGGCATCATCGAGGCGCGGGCGCGCTCCGGCTATTACGTGAGGGCGCAGAAGCGGCCCTTGCGCTCCCTGCCCGAGGCCGCGGTGCCTCGATCGGAAGCCACCGAGGTCGCCGTCAGCGCCCTGGCTTTCGGGCTGCTCGAGACCACGCGCGATCCGCAGGTGGTGCCGCTCGGGTCCGCCTTTCCCGCACCGCACCTCTTTCCGCTGGACGAACTCGCGCGCGCGGGATCCCGGGCGATGCGCAAGCTGCGGCCCGAGCAGGTCACGACCGCGCTAACAGTGGGCGACGAGGGATTGCGGCAGGCGCTGCGCCGGCGGTACGCCCTGCAGGGCGTGCCGCTGGCGGCCGACGAGCTGGTGATCGCCAACGGCGCCATGGAGGCGCTGAACCTGTGCCTGCAGGCCGTCACGCGTCCCGGCGACATCGTCGTTGTCGAATCACCGACCTTCTATGCCTCGCTGCAAGCTCTCGAACGTCTCCATCTTCGTGCCGTCGAGGTCGCGACCGATCCAAGCGAAGGCGTCGTCCTGGAGGACCTCGAGCGCCTCCTCGACGCGCACGAGGTGGCGGCCTGCTGGTTCATGCCCAACCTGCAGAACCCGCTAGGCGCACTGATGCCCGTGGCGCGCAAACGCGCGCTCGTAGAGCTGCTCGAGAGCCGTTCGATTCCGCTGATCGAGGATGACGTCTACGGCGAGCTCTACGCGGAGGTCCGACGTCCGCCGCCGGCCAAGGCCTTCGACCAGACGGGCAACGTGCTTCATTGCGCATCGTTCTCGAAGTGCCTGGCGCCCGGCTACCGGGTCGGCTGGGCCGCAGCGGGCCGCCACGCCGCGCAGGTGCTCCGGCTCAAGATGATGACCTCGCTATCCACGTCGATTCCTTCGCAGCTCGCGATCGCCGACTACCTAGCACAGGGCAGCTACGACCGCCATCTGCGCCAGCTTCGAGCGGCCCTGTCGACGGAGCAGAAGCGCGTGAGGCGACTCATCGAACGCCACTTTCCCTCCGGCACGCGCGTGACCCTTCCAGCTGGCGGGTACTTTCTTTGGCTGGAACTGCCGCCTACCGTGAACGCACTTGAGCTGCACCAGCGCGCGCTAGCGCTCGGTATCAGCACGGCGCCTGGGGTCTTGTTCTCGGCCGACAGGCGCTTCGTTCATCACCTGCGGCTGAATGTCGGCCACCCTGGCGATGCCCGCGTCGACGGCGCCGTGCGCTCGCTGGGCCAGATCGCCGAGGCCATGACCCGGGATTCGAAGCCCTCGCGCGCGATCGCCTGAAGCCGCTACCCGGCGCGTTTAGGGTCCGAGGCCGACGTCTCCATCAGTTCGAACCACATCGCGTGAGCACCGCGAACGTCGCTGCCAACGGCAGCCCCAGCAACCAGGCCAAGTACCACATGTTTTCTCCTTCCAGCGCACGCCTCGTTCAGTAGGCGTGCGTTCGACCATCTTCAATCTGACTGGCGTCCACCTTGCCGCGGAGCACCGCGTACACCCAGCTCGTGTAGGCCACGATCAGCGGCAGGAAGATCGCCGTGACCACCAGCATCACGAAGAGCGTGAGATGACTGGAAGACGCGTCCCACACAGTCAGGCTCATGGCCGGGTCCAGCGAGGACGGCAGCAGGAACGGAAGCATCGAGACGCCGACGCTCGCGACGATGGCACCGACGGCGAGCCCGCTGCACAACAGCGCCGCCAGTTCGCGCCGGGCGGCCATCGCCCACGCGGCCAGCAAGGCCCCGATCACGCCCAGTGCCGGAACCACCCACAGCCCGGGGTGCGCCCCCTGGTTCGCGAACCATGCATGCGTTGCGCGCACCACCGTCTTGAGGAGCGGATTGGAGGGTCCCGTCGGATCGATCCCGCTCGTGATCTCGTAGCCCTGCATCATCGTCGCGAGCAGCACACCGGCGACGATGTACAGCAGCGCGGTCGCGAGCGCGGCGACGATGCCGATACGGCGCGCACGCAGTTGTATCGTGGCGTCGGTCTTGAGTTGCAGCCACGCCGCGCCATGCATCAGCAGCATCGCAAGCGAGACCGCGCCTGCGAGCAAGGCAAAGGGATTGAGCAGCCCGTTCCCTACGTTGAGCTTGCTGCCGCGCGAGTCGCCACTTTAAGGTCAACCGAGGAACGGTGGCTTGGTCTCTACGTCCAGCTAATGCGTCAGCCGAAAGCTAATACCTGCGGGCAGAAGATTGAGTCTCGAACGCGGAACCACCGAGCGGCACCGCATCTTTACCGGCGATAAGCGAGTGAGTCACCTCCGCCAGGAGGAGGGCCCCCAAGACCATTCCCGCACCGACCAAGCTCAGGTAGTGCCGGTCAATGTTCAAGAGCACAAGTCCACCCACAATGCTGGAGCAGGCCAGGCCGCCATAAGTGGCCGTGTTGTTCAGCGCCAAGAGGAGCGGCGCGACCGTGGGCGCCAGCTTCACCAGCCGGTGCTGCTGGGGCACGATGACGCCCCAGCCACAGAAGCCCCATATCGTCAGCGAAACGACCGCGCCCACCATGGACCCGGACGTCCACGGAAGCACGCAGAAGTTGACGAGGGCGATTGCAAGAGCCGCATTCATCACGCTGCGGCTCCCGAAGCGGTCGACGAGCCGCCCCGCGAGCAGGTTTCCGATCGTGGCCGACACGCCCCAGACGAGCAGAACGGTCGCAAGGACTTTCTCATCGCCCCCTGTCGCCCGGTCCAGGACCAGGCCGACGTAGGTGTAGACCATCAGCAATCCGCCGTTGGCGAAAACACTCGTGAGCAATGCCAGCGCCACGCGTGCATCGTGGATGGGAGCGAAGCGCTCCCGAAGGCTCACGCGTTCGGGTGATTGGACTTCGTTCAGCAGCCACCACACAGCAATCATCGCGACGAGTCCCAGGGCCGCCACGAACCAAAGCGTTGCCCTCCAGCCGCCGAAGCCTCCGATGAACGTCCCGAGAGGCGAACCGAGGGCAGTCGCGCCCGCGAGGCCCGCGGTCACGATCGACAGCGCATGGCCTCTGCGCTCCGGCGACGCTATGGACGATGCGACCCCGAGTGCGGTCGGCGAGAACATCGCTGCACCGAGGCCAGCCAACGCACGACTGAGCAGCACTGTGTGCAGGTCCGTTGCCTGCGCGCTGATCGCATTGCCTACCACGAAGATCCCCAGCGCAACGACGAGAAGCGGCTTGCGACGCCATTCCCCCGTGACGGCGGCCATCACCGGCGCCAGGACGGCGAAAGACAGTGCGTACACAGCCACCATCTGGCCAGCCACGCTGACTGAAGTACCGAGTGAGGAAGCAACACCCGGCAGGATGCCAGCAACTACAAAGTTGTCGGTTCCCATGGCGAACATGCCAAGGGCCAGAACGATCAATCGCGAATCCACATGAGCTCCATTCAAGTGCAAGGTCAAACTACGCGAGCGCCTTCTCCGCGATCCGGGCAGTTTCCGCGACCATGTCGCGCAGCCAGATGTGCCCGGCGTCGTGCTCATCGCGGCTGTGCCAGACCGCACGCATGATCGACGTGCCGGCCTGATAAGGGAGCGGCCGACGACTCAGCTCTCCGCTCCTCGTGAGCGCCACGGCCAGGGACGCAGGCACGATGGACAACATCTGCGTATCACGAAGCAGTGCCGGAATGGCGAGCGAGTGCGGGACCGTCATCCGCAGCCGCGGCTGCGCCTTGAATCCCAGGAGCGCTTTCTCCAATGCATGCCGATCGAACATGTCGGACTGACGCGCCGGTCCGCGTTCGACGATGAAACCCCCGAAAGCGCCTTCATCCTGACCGCCCACGGAGAGGGTAACGAGCGGGTACTTGGTCAAGTCGCCGAGCGTGAGCTTCCGACGAGAAGCCGGATGTCCCTTGCGCATCAGGACTGCCTCCCCTTGCGACATCAGCGTTCTCGAATTTAGGCGAGGCGGCACCTTGGAAAAGATGCCGAGGGCCAGGTCGATGCGTCCCAGGTCGATCTGCTCGACCAGAGCGAGCCGCGTCGACGGACGGATGACAAGGTCTACATCCGGTGCCTCCTTTTGCAACTGGCGCGACAGCGGCGCAATGATCACGGTTGTGACGTGGTCGTTCGCCGCGACCACAAAGCGCCGCCTGGACTCGTCCGGAGAAAAGGGCTCAACACCCAGGGCGTCCTCGATACGGCGCAGTGATTCCCTGAGCGTCGGCGCCATCGCCGTCGCACGTCCAGTGGGCGCCATGCCCTTTCCGGTGCGCATGAAGAGTTCGTCGCCGACCAGTTCGCGCAGCCGCCGCAGCGCGTGGCTGACCGCCGATTGGGTGAGATTGAGGCGCTTGCCCGCTAGCAGCAGATTGCGCTCCTCGTAGACGGCTTCGAACACCTTCAACAAGTTCAGGTCCGCGCGGCCGATGCTCATGGCGTCACCGTCCAGCAGGCCGAGTGTTGACCGGCAAGCACAGCAACGCTGTGAGGAGCGCTAAGGTGATGTGACAGATGTACAGCGGCACGAATGTGACATGGGTCAGTTCGCCCTGCCCAAGCAACAGGACTGTGACCGCAACACCCATGACCGATCCCACCTGCCGCGTGGCTTGGTTCACGGCGCTGCCAACGGCGTAGTGCTCGGCCGGCAACCGGTTGACAGCGGCCGCAGACAGCGATGGCAGCAACATCCCGATGCTCGTGCCGCTCAGCATTAGCCCCGGCAGCCAATGCGCGAAATAGGCGGGTGTCTCGCCAGGTACGAGCAGGAACCAGAGTCCGCTGCATGCATACAGAAGCCCGCCACCCACAAGGAACGGCTTGTGCCCGGTGCGCGCAGCAATCCGCCCAGAGAGGATCGCGAAGGGAATCACAAGCAACGGGCCTGGTGTGATCGCAAGCCCTGCACGCAGCAATGGGTACTGCCAGACCCGCGTCAAGTAGAAGAAGAAGGCGAAGAACATCATCGCGAACGCCGCACCAAACACCAGGGTGGCAAGGTTTACGAAGGTGTAGGTGCGGTGTTTGAACAGCTTGGGATCAACCAGTGGAGTTGCAGCCACGCGCGTCCAACCAAGGAATGCCAGAAGCGCGATCCCCCCCAACAAGCCTACGCCTGCCAGTTCAACGGCGGCCCAGCGAGGCGACTCGAACTGCACGATGGCCAGCGCCAGTGCGCCCACGCCCACCATGAGAAGGGCCATTCCCACCCCGTCGACTGGACGGGGACTATCTGGTTTCTTGGCTTCCCGCAGCAGTTTGGCGCCTCGCCAAATGGACCACGCACCTAGGGGCACATTCAGGTAGAACGCCCATGGCCAACCCAGTGTCTCGATCACGAAGGCCCCCAGACTCGGTCCCACCGCAGCGGCCAGTCCGCCCACTGCGCCCCAGAGACTGACCGCCACCGCCCGCTTGGCGGGAGGAAATGCATCAAGGACGATGGACAGCGACGCTGGTGTCAGCAGCGCCGCACCGACAGCCTGTAGCACGCGCGCGGCGACCAGCAGTTGCACATTGGCCGCGAGTCCACATCCGACCGACGCAACCAGGAATAGCGCCACGCCCGACAGGAACACCACCTTTCGACCATGGGCGTCAGCCAAGCCTCCGGCCGGAATCAACATCGCCGCGTAGACCACCGTGTAGGCGTTCAGAACCCAAGACATATCTGCGGCCGAGGTCTGCGGAAAGCTCCTGCCGATGGCGCCAAAGGCAGCAAACAGAAGAGTTGAGTCCATCGAAACTAAAAAGACGGCGACGCTGGCGATCCGAAAGACCGCCCAGGACGCAGCACGAGCCCGAGCCGCGGCATCAACCGTCTCGGAGGCAGTAGCGCAATTCACAAAGAACTCCTTCGAAGTGTCAGACCAGCCTGAGGCCGACCACGCCAGCCAGGATCAAGGTGATGCAGGCGATCCGCAGCGGCACGACAGGATCACCGAGCACCAGCATCCCGAGCACTGCCGTCCCCGCAGCGCCGATGCCGGTCCAAACTGCATAGCCCGTTCCTACTGGCAGCGTGCGGAGTGCAAGCGAGAGCAGCCATACGCTGGACACGCCGCTGGCAACCGTGAGCAATGACGGCCACAGCCGAGTGAAGCCCACGGAAGACTTCATGGCCAAGGCAAAGGCGATTTCAAGTAGCCCTGCAATGCAGAGCAGCGTCCACGCCATGGCGATCAGGCCTTCGCTGCTGCAGGGGGCGAACGGAACGCCACACCGAAGCGGTTGAACGCATTCATCAGGGCGATGGCATACGTCAGGTCGGCCAGCTCCTTGTCATTGAACTCGGCGGCAGCGGCCTCGTAGTCGGCGTCAGGAACGCCTGTCTCCGCAGCTAGCGTCACGGTCTCGGCCCACGCCAGTGCTGCGCGCTCGCGCTTGGTAAACATGTCGCGGGCGTCCCGCCATACCGGAACCAGGACAAGCTTGTCCACCGCGAGTTCGGCCTTGAGCAGGTCGCGGCTGTGCATGTCAATGCAGAAGGCGCAGCCGTTGATCTGCGACACACGCAGATACACCAAGTCAACCAGGCTCTTTTCCAGCCCGCACTTCTGCACGCTGACGTACACGCCACCGAAGGCCTTGAAACCTTCGGACGAAGCCTTTGCGTAGTCGATGCGTTGATTGTTCATGACGATTCCTTACGTGAAGTTGAAGAGTCGTCATGGTCTTTGATCATGGCCCTGCCAGAAAGAGCCAAGATATGCATTCCTTGCTAGGCCATGATTTCGCCTGGCGCTGCTACAACAGGCGTTGGATTCGGATGCCAAGTCTCTTGGCCGTCAGCTGGGAGTCGATATTGGTGAAGCCGAGGAGGATCGCAGGCGTCACCGCCGCACCGAGCGACCAGTCCGAGAGCGCCTCCGCATAGAGGCCTGCCTCCCGCAGCTCTGCAACCAGACGGCGATCGGAACGGCGGGCGTTCAGCCGAAGCACCAAGTGCATGCCACCTGGTGCGACGTCAATCGTCGCGTGCTTGCCCAGTGCGCTCGCCAGACCTGCAATCGCGTCCTTCCGGCGCTCTGCGTAGAGCTTGCGCATGCGCTGGATATGCCGCGCGAAGTGCCCCTCGGTGATAAAGGTCGTCAGGATGGACTGGGTGAGCCATGGACAACCTCCTGCAACGACCTCACTGACCTCTTCGAAGCGAGTCACTTCTGAACTCGGCACGACCAGATAAGCCAGCCGAATGCCCGGAAACAGCACCTTGCTGAACGTGCCCGCGTACAGCACCCGACCCTCGCGATCCAGGCTCTTAAGTGCAGGCAAAGGACGACTGACATACCGGTACTCGCCGTCGTAGTCGTCCTCGATGATCCACGCATGTGCGCGCGCGGCCCAGTCGAGCAAAGCCTGGCGGCGCGGTAGCGAGAGCGAAACGCACATCGGACTCTGGTGTGCCGGCGTCACCACAGCCGCACGTGCTCGTGGCGCAAGCTTCACGCCCTGTGCCACCATCATTCCCTCGCCATCCACGGGAACGGGCACCACGCCGATACGCCGCTGCCCCATGAGCACACGTGTTGGCGGATAGCCCGGGTCTTCCAGCCATACCTGATCACCCTCCTTCAACAACGCGTGCGCGATCAACTCCATGGTCTGCCGGTAGCCGGACGTCACGAACACTTGCGATGCATCGCAAGCGATACCGCGAGCGACCTGGAGATAGGTGGCAATCTCTGCCCGCAGCTCAGGAAGCCCTTGCACGGGCGGGTGGGCCATGTCGGCCGGCTGCATGGACCGCACGCAGCGAGCGCCAAGACGGGCCCACAGCTTGCGCGGGAACGCGTCCAGGGCGGGCAGGCCCATCTGAAACGGCAAGATGGAATCCGGTCTGAAGCTCGCCGCCGAACTGCCACCGTGGGATCGACGCTCGGGCAATCCAACGGGCATGCGTGGCTTGAGGCCGGGGGTCACGATGGTCCCAGCCTGGCCACGCGCCTGAATGTAGCCCTCGGCCGCCAGCGAGGCGTAGGCCGCCTCAACCGTTCCTCGCGCCAGGCCCAACTCGACCATCAGCGCCCGTGCCGAGGGGATGCGGTCTCCCGGCTTCAACACACCGGTTGCGATGGCGCGACGGAACCGCTCATGAATCTGGCGATACAGGGGCTCAGTCGACGTTGGGTCCAATGCGGACAAGACATGCGGAGTGGTCGTCATGGCCCATTCATCTTAACGATTCATGGCTCTTTTACGTAGGCCATTGCGAGCCAAGAATACCGTGCATGAACATCCTTCACATCAGCTGCAGCCCGCGTGGCCGGGCGTCTGAGAGCCACCGGCTCTCCCAACAAATCATCGACTACCTCCTGAAGAGCACACCGGCCGCGACAGTGGTGGAGCGTCTGCTCGGCGAAGACGCCTTGATGCGCATCGACGAAGACTACGCGCTGTCGCAACAGTCGTCTTCGGACGCGTCAAAGGCGGGAACGGCGGCAACGTCTGAAGTCCTGATCAAGGAACTCGAGCAATCTGATTGCCTTGTCATCGCAACGCCCATGCACAACTACACCGTCCCTGCTGCACTGAAACTCTGGATCGACCATGTCGCTCGAGTGCGACGCACCTTCGATGTCGGCCCGACCGGGAAGGTGGGATTGTTGCGGGACCGTCCTGTCTTCGTTGCAGTGTCCTCGGGCGGAAGATTCTCCGGCGAGAGTCCACGGCAACCAGATTTCCTAACGCCTTACCTGAAAGCCATCCTGGGCATGATCGGCCTTCGCGACGTGAGCTTCACCTCCGTCGAAGGTGTCGCCTCTGGGCCAGCAGCGGTTGCAAGGGCCAGGGCTCAAGCAAGCCTGACCTTACAAGATCACTTTGCCAATTGGCAGTGGAGGCGCGCGCAATGATCCGTCCCGCCGCTCAACCGGCCGACGCTGTGGCCAGGGCCACAGCCAAGCTGTCATTGACTCTTCGCACCCTCGGCAAGCTGAACCTGCGGTACGGCAGCTTCGCAGGGAGTGTGCGCGCATCGCAATGTCGTAGCAGCCCGCCTAGGCAGGCAACTCGCCGCTGGCGCCAGCGGACATGCTGGCGATCTCCATCGTCCATCGGGATAGCGCAAGCATCTGCTCTGCTACGAAGCGGCGCGTCGTGTCGTCGGTACACAGGCCGCCCGCATCGAACTTGGACCCAGCAAGCGTCACGAACACTTCGGGCTTCGGAAGAACCATCGAGTTCATGAACAGCAGGACCTTGCGCAGGTCGTACTGCACGCGGGCGCCGCCTACGGGTCCGGGCGAAGCCGACAGCACAGCCACGGCCTTGCGCGAAAAGGGTTGGTCGTCGCCTCGCGAGAGCCAGTCGAGCAGGTTCTTGAACATGCCGGGAATGGAGAAGTTGTACTCGGGCGTCGCAATGACGACCGCATCGGCCCGACGTACACGTTCGCGAAGCTCGACGACTGATGAATGAAGCCCACGGGCTAGGAGATCCGCGTTGAAAGGTGGGATGTCGCTCCATTCGGCAATCTCGAGCGTTGTCCCGTCGGGCATCGATTCACCGGCGAGTCGAAGAAGGGCGCGGTTGATCGAGTTCGTGCGAAGGCTTCCGCAAATTCCAAGGATGTTCATTGTTTGAAGGTAGTTGAAAAATGTCGGGTCGATCAGGCAGGAATCGCCGGCAGGGGATCCGGCACCTCCACGTTGTAGGAGATGCGCCCCGCGGGCAGGAAGAACAGCGCGATCACGGCACCGTGCTTCACCTCTGGATAGTGATGGCTGCCGGGCGCCGGGGCGGTCCATCCGCCATAGCACCAGCCATTGGGGCCCGCCAGGGCTGCGCCGTCGTCGAGCGGGATGACCATGTTGAACTCGCCGTACGGATGCGCGTGGTACTGCCCCCGATAGCTTCCTTCCGAGTTCTTCTGAACATTGCCCACATCACTGATGTAGACCGCGGTGATGCTAAAGCTGAGGGTCTCTGGGAGCGGATCGCATATGCGGCTTCGACGGTAGTGCGGGCCGTCGATCTCGATGTTGGCGGCCCACCCGTCGCGAACGCCTGCCCTGACCAGTGTGGACAAGTCTTCGTAGAGGGGCGTGCCCGGCCCATACTTGGCATTCAGCCAACGCTCCACCTCGGTCCCGGTCGTCATGTTCTGAATCTCGGTGAGGAACGGCAGGCTCCTCGCAATCAGCTTTTCTCGATCTGTCATCGTCTAGTCCTTTGTTTGCTGCGGGGTGCTCAGTGTTCGAGTCGGCGTAAGCTCGCCGTTGCCTTCGAACCCCCACGACCCGTACAGTGCCAGCAAGCAAGCTCGTTCGGAAGCGAAGAATCTGCAACATCCCCATGCATGAGATGAATCACGAGCGCAGAAGTCACAGCGCCATGCTTCCGGAACGCATCGACCTCAACCTGCTGCGTGTCTTTGACGCGGTGCTCGAAGACCAGAACCTCGCGCGCGCTGGAAAGCGTCTCAACCTGAGCCAGTCCGCCATCAGCCATGCGATCGCGCGCTTGAGGCAGGCACTCGACGATGAGCTCTTCGTTCGCACGCCAAGAGGCATGGAGCCGACCGCAAGGGCACTCGCGATCGCGGCACCCGTTCGCGAGGCACTGCGCAAGATCCACGAAGCGCTCGGTGCCAAGCCCTTCGATCCGGGAACCACGGCCCGTGGCTTCGTGCTGGCGGCGAACGACTACGTCACATCGGTCCTGCTGCTCAGGCTCAGCAGGCACATCGTGAAAGTCGCGCCCTTCATCGACCTGGTGATCCGCCCTTCGACACGGCTGGACCTGGCGGAGCAGTTGGATGTGGGTCGTATCGACCTCGCCATCGGCATCTTTGCCGAGATACCTTCGCGCTTTCAGAGCGAGGCTATCTGGAGCCAGAAGGAGATGTTGGTCATGCGCAAGGATCATCCCCTGGCGGCGCGCGGCCCGAGTGTCGAGGCGCTCGCCGACTTTCCACTCGTGACGGTGTCGGTCGGCGGGCACGAGGAAGGCGCGGTCAGCGGATACATCTTCGAGCGGGGATTGGCACGCCAGTCGGAACTTTTCGACAGGCAGGCATTGGAAGACGCGATGCGGGAAGTCGGCAGGCGACCCCGATACGGCGTGACCCTACCGCACTCTCTGGTCATCGCGGACCTGCTGACGAGCAGCGACATGGTCGCGATCATTCCGCAACCGCTGCTGGCGCTCATGACGGCGAGCGGAGATCTGCAGGCGGCTGACCTTCCCTACGACGTACCCACGACGACTTTGCGGGCACTCTGGCATCAGCGGTTCGAGTACGACCCGGCGCACGTCTGGCTCAGGGAGCAGGTACTCGAAGTCGCACGCGCCTGAACTTCGCAGCGACCCGTTTGGTTCATGGCGGCATTGCACACAATTCAATTGATTGTGCGCTCGGCAAGTGCCAGTATCGCGGCATGACTATCGCAATTTCGCCACCCGACTGGGCTGTGCCAAAAGTTCAGTTCCAGCACATGATGGAAGCGCTCGTCAGGTCGAGGACGGCGGTCCGCGCCTTCTCCCCTGGGCCCGTTTCGAAGTCCGACGTCCGGAAAATTCTCGACGTTGCCCGCCATGCCCCCAGCAACTCCAATACGCAGCCATGGTTCGTGCACGTGCTGGAAGGCGAGCCCAAGCAGCGCTTTACCGAGGCGGTGCTGCGCTCGCACGAGGAGGACGCGCTGCCTCCGTCCAAGCACTTCCCCGACGACTTGCCGGCGCAGTGCAGGGACTGGCAGGCCGATTTCGGCGCCCGCTACTACAAGCTGCTCGGCATCGACCGCGAAGACGTGGCAAGCCGCTACCGGCAGACAGGTCGAAACTACTGCTTCTTCGACGCTCCGGTTGGCTTGATTTTCTCGATCGACAAGCGCCTGACGAAGCATAGCTGGCTGGACTTCGGACTGTTCCTGCAGACGCTCATGCTGGTGGCCAAGTCAAGGGGCTTGGACACCTGCCCTCAGGTGTCGTTCGTCCGGCATGAGCCGGTCATCCGGGATTTCCTGAAGTTGCCGGAGAACCAGAGTGTCGTCTGCGGGATGTCGCTCGGTTACGCACAGAGAGATGCCGCACTCAATCGCATGGGGATGCCGCGTGCCGAGGTCGACCAGTTCGCGACCTTCTGGGGCTTCGAGCGGGAAGCCTACTAGGCTCTTTCCGCAAGGCCACGACCGATGCGAATGAGCGCATCGTTCAGCACCTTCATGATGCGCTCGCGCGCCACATCGTTGAATCTCACCGCAGGGACCGCGACGCTCAGGGCGCCGAGTGCCGTGCTGCTGCTGGATAGGATCGGCACGGCCAGGCCGATGATGCCCGGCGTGAATTCTTCCGAGACGAAGGCGACGCCGGTTTCGCGAACGGACTTCATCTGTCGGCGCAGCTCCCGCACGGTCTTGATCGTGTTGGGCGTGATGGCCTCGAACCGCACCGTCTGCAGGTATTGTTCCTGCTGCTCCTTCTCCATGAAGGCAAGCAACGCCTTGCCGCCCGATGTCGCATACAGCGGCGCAAGGTCGCCTTTGCGCATGTGCGAGACCAGGCGCTGGGAACTGCTGACGGTGGCGACAACTTCGGATTGCATCCCTCTCAGCTGATTGAAAGCGCTCGACTCGTCGATTGATGCCGTGATCTCCGCCAATACGGGCTCCACGATCCCGAGGATGCTGCGTCCCTGGTTGGCCTTGGCCGCGAGCCTTCCCACGGCCTCGCCCAACCGGTAGCCGCGAGATACGGCCGAGTAGTCGATATAGCCGCGGGCGGTCAGGTTTCTCAGCAGCTGGGTGAGGCTGCTCTTGGGGATCTCCAGGGCTTCCCCGATGTCCGTGTGCGACATGTCCTGTCCCCTGCGTGCCAGCAACTCCAACAGATCGAGCACCCGGTCTGCTGACTTCACCGTACCCTGTGTCGCGTCCTGCATGAAACTTAACTCGCTTCTGTGATCGTCATTGAACCCGGCGAGGCTACTTCAATCGCCGGGACTGGCGCAAGCTCGGCTCAGCCAAGGTCTTCGTCGGGCCGGTAGTCGACCTGGTGCCTCGCCACGCGCAAGGTCCCTAGGGCGTGACGGACGGCAAGATGGGCAGGGTGGGCCGCATAGGCATCCAGGTCGCGCTGCGATTGGAACTCCGTGTAGAGCACGACATGGCACGAATGGTCGGCATGGCTGGTGTCGACACCGACTTCGAGCAGGCGCATCCCCGGCACCTTTCCGCGCAGAGATAGGAACCGTGCCCGGACCTCGTCGATGTTTGATTGGCGTTCGCGAGTGCCTTCGCCCGCGATGTCCCACATCACGATGTGCTTGATCATCGGGTCGTCCGGTCCGCGCTTCGTCCAAGCACGAAATCGCGGCGCAGGACAGCCATTGGCGAGTCCAGATGCGCGCCACAGGGGGTCGGCCCAGGCTGCGCGCAGCTTAACTTCTCGATCAGAGAGTCCTTGACGCCGAAGACGACGTCCGAGTCGAGGTAGTCGCTGTCCGCCAGAAACAAGTGGGTGACGAGGGTCTCATGCCCGTCTGCCGCGACCATGAAGTGGACGTGGGCCGGCCGGAAGGGATGGCGCCCCTGCGCTTCCAGCATTTCGCCGACTGGGCCATCATCGGGAATAGGGTAGGCCGCGGGCACTGCGCCGATGAGCCAGAAGTACCCCGCGTCATCCGTTCGCACCCGGGCCCGGCTGCTCAACCTCATTCCGTCCTTCTGCACGTCGTAGAAGCCCGCTTGATCCGCATGCCAGATGTCGACGCTGGCGTTCGCCAGCACGTGACCGTCCACACTGCGCACGCTTCCCTCAATTAGGAGGGGCGGGCCTTCATCGGGTCCGCTGATGCGGGCGCCCCTCGAAACTTCGGGCGCGTGCTTCACGTAGAACGGGCCCAGCACCGTCGTCTCGGTCGCGGCGCCCGGCAGCCGATGATTGAGGGCGTCGACCAGCACGGACACGCCCAGGGCATCCGACAGAAGAATGAATTCCTGGCGGGTGGGCGTGCACATCTGCCCGGTGCGCGTCAGGAAGTCGATCGCCTGCTCCCATTCTGACTGATTTGGTTCAATCTCTCGCACGAAGTCGTGCAGGTGGCGGATGAGCGCTGTGCCGATTTGCCTCGCGCGCGGCGAGGCGCAGCTCTCGAGGCGTTCGATGACCGCCCCCGTAATGTTCTTTTCGTCGAAGTTTCGCATCTGAGAGTTCAGTCCTTGTGGGGCGCCGAGCCGTCGAAGGCGCGGCGCAGTAGTTGACGAAGCGGTTGGAGTTCCATTGGACGAGGGTTCCAGTAACCATCGGTCAGCGCGAGCTCAAGCGCACGCTCCAATCCGGACTCGGGCATACCGATGGCCTTTAGCGAGGTCGGAAGGCCGAGCCCTTGGACCATCCCGTACAACTGCAACCAGGCCTCGTGTTCGCCACCTAATGCACGGCGAAGGCGCGACATGGCTGCCGGCGCCGACCTCGCGTTGTATGCGATGGAATGCGGCAGCATGACCGCATGCGTCTGCGCATGCGGCAGATCGAAAGCGCCGCCGAGCACATGGCAGAGCTTGTGATGAAGCGCCATTCCGACCGTGCCCAGGCAGACGCCACACAGCCACGCGCCGTACTGCGCGTCGGAGCGCGCGCCGAGGTCGCCCGGCTGCGTCACTACCGCAGGGAGGCTTCGCGCGAGCGCCGTGATACCTTCTTCAGCCATGAGGGAAACGATCGGATTGGCATCCCGCGCGTAGAGCGCCTCTGCGGCATGAGCGATCGCATTCAATCCGCTGCTAGCCGACATCAGCGCAGGCAGCGACAGCGTCAGTTCCACGTCATAGATGACGACCTGCGGCAGTAACAAGGGCGATCGTCGCGTCTTCTTCACGCCGGCTGCCGTCTCGCCGAGGATGGGCGTAACTTCCGATCCGGCGTAGGTCGTCGGAACTGCGATCTGGGGCAAGCGAGCGCGCAGGGCCAGCGCCTTGGAGAGGCCGATCGCGGACCCGCCGCCGACTGCGACCAGTGCATCGCAATGTCGCGTCTGAACAATGGCCAAGGCCGCTGCGGTCACCTCAGTCGGCGTGTGCATCGTGGCGCCGTCAAACAATGCGCCCGCCAGGCTGCCTATTCGCCGGGCCAGCGCACGTCCCTCGGCTTGTTGCTCTGGCGTGGTAATGATCAGCGCGCGCTTGGCGCCCAAGCGTTCCAGTTCCGCGCCGACATCGGCCAAGCGGCCCGCGCCGAACAGAATGCGCGCGGGACTGACGTCATAGGAAAAGTGTTGCAAGGGGGCCCCGCGATTAGAGCCGTGCGCCCGCAAGCCATGCTTTGCCGCGGCCATAGAGCGCCTCTACCTCGGCACCCACCAGTTGCGGCATATCGCGCTTCACGTCGTAGCCGAGCTGCACCTGGATGTAGGCCAGGTGCCGATAGCCAGCCGGGAATCTCGCCAGCGCGGCCTGGTCCAGCTCGAGCTTGGCGGTGGGATCGATCGGATCCACCCGGTCCTTCTCGTAGATTGGCTGACGGAGCACCATGCCCCAGCGGCCTGCGCGTTTCTCCAAAAAATCATAGAAGCGGCCGGTGCAGACAACGTCGCACGCCACACCCTGGACCTGCCCGCGCTGGGAAATAGTCATCTTCGTCTGCGCGACCGCACGGTCACCGACCAGATCGATCGAGGTCCCACCCAAGAAGTGCAAGATGCTGACGCCCTTGGCCCAGCCTTCCTTCGTGACTCGGATGAACTCGGCGGCGGGCCCCTGGAACCAAGTTGCCTGCATCACGCCGTCGTCGTGCCACACGGTGGCGAACCGCTCCCAATCGCCGGCATCGCGCCACACGGCCCAATTCTGGATGAGATCGCGGATGGCAAGACGGTCTTCAGTTTCGTTCAACATTCAAAAACTCCATAAATGCCTTAGCGCCCCCAGGGGCGCGGGCCTTGTTGATCAGGTCGCAAGCGTACTCGATTGAAGTTCGTGTGCACGAACTCGGCCACGATCATGAACTGAGTTTCTTTGGTCGTCAAGATTCGAACCAGCAATATTCCTTGCCAGGACGAGCAAAGTACTGAGCAAACGCACGCGGCGTTTGTTCATATTTGAGAACTGTGCTCTTTAAATGCACAACGTGCAACGACGGGATGCAGATTCATCACTTCCACGTCACTCGCCCTTCTGACAGAGTCAGCGGTCCCGAATGAGATCCACAAAGAGACAAACCATGCGCAATCCCCCTACCCAGGATGCTGGCGACGGCGCCAGTCCACTCGACGTCACAACCGTGATCGATCAAGGCAGCTTCTCTCCATCGCAACGATGGATCATGCTTTTGTGCTTCCTGATCATGGCCGCCGATGGGTTCGATACCGTCGCGGTGGGCTATGTCGGTCCTGCGTTGGTGGCGGCCTGGGGGGGCTCCAAGCTGGCGCTCGGCCCACTCTTCAGCGCTGCCCTGATTGGCCTCGCCGTCGGCGCCCTCGTCGCCGGCCCCATGGGCGACAAGTTCGGCCGTAAGAAGGTGCTGATCGGATCGGTTCTGGCCTTCGGCCTCTGCACGCTGGCGAGTGCTCTCGCGACCTCGATGATCCAGCTTACGACCTTGCGCGTGCTGACCGGTATCGGGCTCGGTGCCGCCATGCCGAATGCCGTGACCCTGCTGTCCGAGTACTCGCCGGAGAAGCGTCGCTCGCTGCTCGTCAACATCATGTTCTGCGGATTTACGCTCGGCGCTTCGGTCGCCGGCTTCACCTCGGCCTGGGTGATCCCCGTCTACGGATGGGAGAGCATCTTCATCATCGGCGGCGTGGCCCCGAGCGTGCTCGCGGTCGCACTGTTCACGCTTCCCGAATCCATCCGCTTCCTGGTGATTCAAGGCCATCCCGCCGACAAGATCACGCGGATCCTGCAACGCATCGACAGGCGCTTCGTCGAGCCCAAGGGCGGCTATTGCATCCCGCCTCGAGAGATCGCGGACGGAAAGGCGCCACTGGCAGTCCTCTTTAGTTTGGACTACCGGATTGGCTCCTACCTCCTGTGGCTCACGTCGTTCATGGGACTTGTCGTCTACTACCTGATGACAAGTTGGATGCCGACCTTGATGCGCGAATCCGGCTTCTCGCTGAAGCAGGCGGCCATGATGACTGCGCTGCTGTCCCTCGGCGCTGGCGTCGGGCCCGTGATCTGCGGGTGGCTTATGGACAAGGTCAATTCGTACCGAGTCGTCGGCGGCAGCTTCGTCCTCGCCGCCATCCTCGTCCTCGCGACCGGTCGCAGCCTCGAGAACGTCGGCGTGTTGCCGTACCTGATATTCCTCACTGGCGTCTTCCTCGCCGGGGCATTGACCTCCATGCCCGTCCTCGCATCATCGTTCTACCCGACGCGCGCACGGGCATCGGGCGTGGCCTGGATGCTCGGGATCGGGCGATTCGGTGGCATCGTGGGCGCATTGTCCGGCGGCCCCTTGCTCAATGCGGGCTATAGCATCGGACTCATCTTGTCGCTCCTCGCACTTCCGGCATGCATTGCGGGCGCTGCCCTTCTCCTTCAATCGTGGATCGCCGCGCCACCCTCGGCGGCAAGGCTTTCCGCCGAGCCGCGAACAACGCACTAACAAACTTTGGACGACTTGGTCCATAAGAGGGCGCGCGAGCTGGACGCACTTCTCGAGGAGCCCCATGTTTTGGCCGTCGAATTGGTGCGCTCCGCCGCTACTATCGAGCGGCAGGGGATCAATGAAAGTTAATCGGACGGAGATCACGCTCATTTCGTACTGACTGGTCACCTGCTGCCAGCGTCACGACTCGGTGGGACGCGGGGTCTGTTTCGGACATGCGCGAACGCTGTGTCGCGCCTCGGCGTACGTCTGCAACGGGCACGTACCCGACCGATGGGGCACGTGCCTGATGACAGCTTAGCGACGGTTTGCCGACAAGGAATGTTCTGCCGACGTACTTCCGCTCGTGGCCGGGACTGCCTGTTCGCCAACCTCTCCAATAGAAGTCGTTGGCTATTCCGGGCGATAGCGCCGAAGGTCAATACCAACGACGACCAAAGGCACCCAGACAGGAGCATGTTACCAATTGAGAGTGGACTAAAAGGTACGGCAAGTTCCAGCGCGGGTTTCCTATAGAAAAGTGACGCGATGACTGCCGACCAGCAGCGGCTCACTTGGCGGCGGCGTAGAAACCCACGGTTCTACACGGGCGGGCTTCGCCGGAACCCAGGCCCAATATCAAGAAATCGAATCGCGTTAACGGCTTACCGGCCCCGCCGGTGGAGCAGACAGCTCACCTTGCGAGATAAGTGATTCATACGTCCGCCTTCAGTATGGGCGGGCCCGGAGAGAAGATGCCCTGACGGGTCTGTAGGTCGGGCCGATAGATAACGAAGCCTCCGCTGGCAGCTCTTACCTTGTATGACTTGGACGGCGTGGTTGCCGATTCGACCATGTTCCGGAGCACCCGCTGGGCGCGCGGGGACATCTCTC
>NZ_JBFTRG010000035.1:0-32991 GCF_056399425.1 Variovorax sp. 01N429
CTGCGAGGTGCCGCCGTCTATGAAGTTGGGATCGATACGGATGCCAGCCGTGCACGCTCTCACGCCTCGGGGCAGGCGCTGTCGGAAGCGGTACACGCTGATATGCCCGATATCGACGGCATTCTCTTCAACTCGCGCTTGACCAGCGGTGACTGCATGGCCATCTATGATCGCACCTTCAAGGCCCTCTCCGGCAGCCCGCCGGTGGCGCTGGTCCAGGCAGCGATGTTGCCAACCGAGCTTGCCCGCCTTGGCATTACGGTTCGGCGCAAGCGTGGATACGTGCAGCCATGACGCGCGCCACCACAGGACACTGCCCATGATGCCAAGGCTGCGCATTCTTTCGGTGTGGCGTTCACGCCCGTTGCACAACACTCGGTCGGCTACGACTTCGGTATCCGTCACGCTTTCTGATCTGACGCTGGCGCAACGGCGTTGGACGCACTGCGGAAGAAGCGAAAGGCAATGCCCATGGAAGCCAAGAGTGCGTGCACCGCCGCCGAGCCGATTGCTCAATGAGCCATGCTGGCGGTACGTCTGCTGCACGAGGCACTCGCGCTTCTTTGCTCCGACCCGTTGCTGCCGCTCACACGTCCAGGTGAACGGCAGCTGTGCACAGCCTCATCCGGTATTCGGCGGCTTTTGAACGTCTCGATTGGCGTAGCGCTGCCGAGATGAGCTGCAGCTTTCTGACATGCCACACTACTGCGACCGACTACCGCCTTACAGCCAATAGCCGCCGCTCGGTGAGCCCGCCTCGAACGACGGCAACCAGAGTCTGAAGCAGCCATTGCAAAATCACACGCCAAGTTCACCACACATGGGCGACGCGTTGCAGTCGACCAAGCGAAGCTCTCTTGAGCATCTCAGCGCCTGATGGATCCTTGATTTTTCGATCGATACTGTACATGCTCGGTCAATGATCGCTGAACTTAAGACCCTCATCGCCGTTTGCAAGTACGGAACATTCGCGTCCGCTGGCGAGCACATCGGCCTGACGCAATCGGCGGTGAGCAGTCAGGTCCGTCGGATTGAGGAGGGCCTTGGCTTCGCTCTGTTCGATCGAACCGGGCGCTCCGCCACCCTCAACGCCGCCGGTCGAACGGTCCTCGAGCGAGCGGAACTCATCTGCACGCTGTTTGCAAAGCTCGGCGATCCGCCCGATGAGCAGTCAACGCAAGGTCTTTTGCGCATTGGCGCGATTGCGTCGGCGCAGTCGACGCTGGTCGTGCGTGCGCTCGACCAGCTCCGCACGGCGCTCCCGCTGGTTCGGGTCCACGTGGCTCCCGGCGTGTCTCTTCGGTTGATGGACGATCTCGATGCCGGAAGCATCGACGCCGCCGTGATGATCCGGCCGCCCTTCGGCATGCCGCCTGACATGACATGGCAGGCGCTCGTCCACGAGCCTTTCGTGCTGATCGTCTCGAAGAATGTTTCGAGCAGCAAGGACTGGCGCGAATTGCTGCGGGTGCAGCCGTTCTTGCGATACGACCGCGTGTCTTTTGGCGGGCGAATGGCAGAAGGCTTCCTGCGGCGGCAAGCGATCAATGTGAAGGAGGCCATCGAGCTCGATGAGATCGCCGCACTCATCCAGCTCGTGGCGAACGGGATGGGCGTCGCGCTCGTCCCGCTCGTCGAAGCCCATTTGCCGTTGCCCGACACCGTCCGGGTGGTGTCGTTGGGCGAGCACACCTTCTATCGGGAGATCGGGCTGCTCCAGCGCCGGGGTCGAGCGAGCTCGCCGATCGTTGCCCATTTTTCGCGTTGCCTGGCGGAAGCTTCGGAGCCCCCCACCACAAAGGCAGGTACTCGGGGTGGCGCGGCGGGCAAGAAGCGGTCTACCCCTTTGCGTTCATGATGTCCTTCCAGCGCTCAGCGCGCCTCGTACCCTTCAAGGGGTTTGTCGGTGGGGTTCGCCCAGGCGGCTTTGGTCATCTCGGTGGCGGGCAAGCCCACGATCACGTTCTGCGGCGGGATCGGCTTCAAGAACCACTTGTCGTAGATGCGCGCGGCGTCGCCGCTCTTCGCCAGCGACACGATGCTCTGGTCGACCACCTTCTTGAGCGCAGCATCGCCCTTGGGCAGCATGATGGCGATCGGTTCGGTGCTCAACACCTGGTCCAGCAATTTGTACCGCGCTGGGTCCCTGCTCTTCGAGATCAGCGTTGCGAGGATCTGTCCGTCGGCCACGAACGCGTCGGCACGGCCGGTTTCCAGCAACAGAAAGCCTTCGCTGTTGTCTTTGGCGGTCAGCTCCGTCGCATCGCTCTTGAGCTTTCGCAGCAACTGCACGGAAGTGCTCCCCGTCGTCGCTACCACCGTCTTGCCGGCAAGCTGGGCCGTCGAGCGGATGCCGGAGGTCGATTTGACTGCCAGGCGCACGCCTTCCACGTAGAGCGTGGGCGCGAAGGCCACGTCCTTTTGACGCGCCGCGTTGTTGGTGGTGGTCCCGCATTCAATGTCGACCGTGCCGTTCTGCACGAGCGGGATGCGGTTCTGCGGCGTGACCAATTGGTACTTCACCTCCAGCTTGTCGAGCTGGATCGCCTTCTTGATGTCTGCGATGACGTGCTCGCAGATGTCGACATGGAAGCCGGTGTACTTGCCGGGGCCGAGCGCGAAAGACATCGCGCCGGAAGCGTCGCGCACGCCCATCGTGATCACGCCCGATTCCTTGATCTTCTTCAGGGTGTCTGTCTGCGCCGTAGCGGCACTCGCGCAGGTCAACAAGGCAGCGGCGACGCCTGCCAGGACCGGAAGTTGCTTTTGCATGATCTCGCCTTACTTTGCAAACAACGAGCCGAGATCGGCGAACGATTTCATCTCGATGGCGTTGCCCGACGGATCGAGGAAGAACATCGTGGCCTGTTCGCCGGCTTCACCCTTGAAGCGGATGTACGGCTCGATAACGAATTCCGTCTTGTTCGCGATCAGCCGGTCGGCCATGGCTTGCCACTTGTCCATCGGCAGGATGGCGCCGAAATGCTTGACCGGCACGTCTTGGCCATCGACGGCGCTGCTCTGCTTGTGGCCGCACTCATCGGGCGCCAGATGCGCAACGATCTGATGACCGTAGAAGTCGAAGTCGACCCACTCCGGCGCACTGCGGCCTTCAGGGCACCCCAGCAAATCGCCGTAGAACGTGCGGGCTTCTGCAATATCGCGAACCGGAAACGCGAGATGAAACGGAATGCGTTGGGATGTGTCGGTCATGGGGTCCTCGTGGCGCTGTGGTTCAGAATGACGCGACTTTAAAAAGCGGATCGCATAACCGAAAGCGATATAAATTCTCGCTAAGCAACACGTTTTGAAATGAATCAATGAACACGAGCAACTATCTTCCAGTGATCCTCGAGCACGCCAGCCGCCTGATCAACCACGGTCCCACGGTCTTGATCACGACTTACGACGGTACGCGCCGCAATGTGATGGCGGCCGCGTGGTCGATGCCCGTGGAGTTCACACCGCCGCGCGTCGCAGTGGTCATTGACAAGAAGACCTACACCCGTGAATTGATCGCAGCCAGCGGCACGTTTGCGATCTGTCTACCGGGATCGACACTCATCGACCTGACGCATGCTGTTGGCAGCACCAGCGGACGAACCGTGGACAAGTTCAGTCATTTCGGCATCGCAACCGAGCTCAGCGCGTCGATGAATTTGCCAGTGTTGTCATCTGGCTGTTCCGCGTGGCTCGAATGCCGATTGATTCCGGAAAGGCACAGCGAAGATGCGTATGACACATGCTTCGCAGAGGTTGTCGGAGCGGCCGCCGATCCGCGAATTTTCAGGGACGGTCACTGGCTGTTCGAGAGCGCCAACGCCGATCTGCAGACCATCCACCACCTTGGTGGTGGCAACTTCGTCTGCGCAGGGAACGTCATTCGCGCAGCGGGCCTGTAGGTCACCATGGAGTTACAGCAGTCTGAGAAAGCTGTGCATCGAGTTGAACCTCGGAAGTTCGTCGCACTGCCCGCCGGTCCTACTCCCGCTGCAATGCCCTCCAGATGCGGACTTGAAGAACCTTGCCTGCTACAAGTCGCGCCATCGCTTGAACCCGCAAAAGACTTATCAGCGTGCTGACGCTGCGGACATTGCGCGTCAGATCAAGCATGAGGGCTTCGCCGTATTTCTCCGGTCGTGAGAAGGTCGGGTTCGCCGATTCGAGGCGATCAGCACCTGCGACCGACGGCAGTCCCCTGGGGACATTGACGTCATCATTGGCTGTCGCTCATGAGCGTGCGGACGCCGGCAGGCGCGTCAGAAGCCAGAAGGAGGTGCCGGCGTACCTCATCGCTCGTGATGCGGTTCGCCGACACAGACCGCTCCCCTCCCCCTCGGCCCTGAGGCAGGACCGAGCTGACCTCTGAGCTCGGCGATCTTCTGAAATGCGGGTCGCAGGACTTCAAGGTGCCGGCACCGCGACGCGATTTGCCGGCACGATCTGCGCCTGATAGGAAAACACCTCCCGGCTGCGCGAATCGACTGTCACCTTCAACCAGTTCACATCGTTGTTGCCGTTCGCCTGGTTGTCGCCGAAAGTCTCCACACGCGTGAAGTTCTCCAGACGATGTCCCTGTGCGTCAAGCAGCGGCTTGTCGATGCGGTGATAGTGCGAGTCGCCATGCACGTAAGCCACGGGACGACGGAATGCGACGACCTCATCGCGCAGCGCCATCAGGTAGTCTTGGAAACCGTCGGGTTGCCCATCTGTTTGTGCCAGCGTCAGCGCATTGCGCAGCGGCGCGCGGGTGCCATCGGTCGCATCCCACCCCGGATTGGCCTGAGAAATGATCATCACGGCGGCCGACTGAAGCGCCGCCGCATAGCGGAACGACTCGCGCAGCCAGGCGATGTTCGCCTGATTGCGGGCCGTCCACTCGGCAGCGTCCGGCGCGGTATCGCAGAGGTTGTTGCACGAGCCCTGAACGTTGAGCGTGACGTACATGACGTCGCCTAGCGTCCAGCGGCGGTTTTCGACACATGGCACCGGGCCATTGACTCCGAGGCACAGGGGCGAAGTCTGCACCTCCTGGTGCATCCGCCGCTGCCCCAGCGAGTACGGGGTGCCGAAGAAAACCTTCCGCTCGTGGTCAAGACGCTCGCGCGAGGAGAAGCCACCATTTGCGGGACGATCGCAGTCCGTCCAGTCGTTGTCACCCGGGGTCAGCATCGCCGGCGCGCGCAACGCATTGAAGAAACCGAGCGCCTGGAGGTAGAGCGCATCGGTGCAGGTGGTGGGCGTCACTGATCCTGGCGTGCCGTTGCCGGCCTTCAGATCCCCGTCATGGACACTGAAGGCAAGGTCCTGATGGTTCATATCGGCGATCAAATTGGGCACGCCGACGAGCGCCTGGGCGTCGGAATACGGGAGGTCTCCCCACAATCCGATGGCGTACGGCTCTKAGCGGTCGTGCCGCTCGTCCCGCTGATCTGCGCTGGCGGCTCCCCCACCAGTCGCCAGCAGCACGCTCAGTGCGAGCGATAGAAGACGGCTCTTGTTCATGGGACTCCTTAAGAAAGGTCTTCGAAAGACGTGCAGCGCAAAAGCAATCCCAGCAGTCTAGAAAGCAGTTTTGACGATTCGATGACCGAAGGGCGTGCTAAGCCGCGGAGCGCCAAGACGGCGCCCTCTGACCTTTATGAATGACCTCGATGGCGCGACCAGCCCCAATGCTGATGAATATTTGAGTCGTGGCTCGTCCGTCAGTACCTGGTCCCATCACCTTGGCGGCGCCCGACGTGAATTCTTCCGCTTTTGCTGAAGCTGCTGAGGGGTCGGCAGCCAACTCGCCATCGCTCACGACCACTCCAGTCATCGCGGAATCTCCGAGGGCTGCAAGAGCGCCTCGCAAAACGACCTTGGCCAATAAGACCGTGACGGTCAAGCCCTGCTCGAAAGGGCACGACCGGGAAGAAGGCCAAGCCAGTCAAGGCCAAGGACGCGCTCGCTGTACCGGCTCCGAAAACACTAGCATCGGCGGCACGCTCTGCAGACGAGCGCGCGCCGGACACCACCAAGAAGATGAAGCTTGTGCGAGACAGCTTCACGATCCGCATCAGGACTACGCGTTGATTGCATCTCTCAAGATGCGCGCCCTCGAATACAAGCGACCGGCGAAGAAGAGCGAGCTGCTACATGCCGGCCTGCATGCGTTGGCAAAGCTCACCCCACGCGAACTGGGCGGTGCACTGGACGCCCTCGCGCCTCTCAAGGCAGGTCGCCCAAAGAAGAACGCTGGCTGAGGTTGCCGCTGCCGGCGCGGCCTGGGTGGCCAAGAGTCGCGTTCAGGCGACCGGCGGTGGAGTCGTTGCGGCGGTCGGCGCTCCCCGGAAACTTTGACCGATTTCTACTGGACGAACGGTGGCGCCAAACGTTTCCCGATGGCCACCGCGTCAAGCGTGGGGGTGTTCTTAATGCAGGCCACAGAGTAGCGCGAAAATTGCTGCTCTGCAGCAAAAACGGACTGCGCCATGAAACGAAAGTCACCGGCTGAACGCATCCCTGTGACGGACCAGGTCGGCAAGCGACACGTAGTTGTGCGATACGTGGAGGTGGAGACCGACCTCGCCGCAGGGGAGCACCAGCCGACAATAGAGGCTTTTGAGTACCGCCTCGAGGCCGGCCGCAGCGTCACGCGCACGGGAGTCGGAACTTTTCAGACGGTCGACGGAGTGCTCATGCTGAAAGTCCTCGAGCCGTAGGCATTTCTTGCGCTTGAGCGCTGCCCTGACCCGGCGTGGACAAACCGAGGCTCGTCAGGATGGAATTCACCACGCCCTTGTTGCCGAGGATCAGCATCCATGCATAGGCTCGCGTGACGCCGCCCGAGAGAAACGTGGCGACCAGCCCGAACAGGATGGTGTTGCGCACGAGCGGCGACGGCGAACGCGCGAGCACGTACGCCAGGGGGAAGCCCAGCAGGATCGCCAATGCCGTGACCTTCACCGCGATCATGAAGGTCTGGAAGGCCACGTGCCGCGCATAGTCGGAGCCGAGAGTCTTGACGTAGTTGTCCAGCGTCATCGGCCCGCCGAAACTCGCGCCGCCCGGGTCCTGCTTCAGGAAGCTGATGCCGATGAAGGACACGAGGCTGATGGCGAAGCGCTAGCCTCTGATGTGCTCGACTGGATAATCCTCCAACTTTTAGAAGGAACCTCAGTTTGAACAAGACAGAACTTATCGCCGCCATCGCTGCGGACACGGAACTCAGCAAGGCCGATGCCGGTCGTGTACTTGATTCAGCACTTGAAAATTTGACGCAGGCATTGGCGCGCGGCGAAACAGTGCAACTCATCGGGTTCGGCAATTTCGCCGTGGCGAGCCGCGCCGAGCGCGCCGGCCGCAATCCTTCGACCGGCGAGACGATGACGATCAAGGCGAGCAAGGCCCCAAAGTTCACGGCAGGCAAAGCCCTGAAGGATGCTGTCAACGCAGCCAAATGACCCTTCGGCATAACCTGCCGCTGCCACTCGAGCCTTTGACAAGCCTCGCCGAAGGGAGGACAAAAGCACTGGGCCTCCCTCACGGATAGAAGGTCGTCCGAGCACTGACCCGAACACTCGCGATACCCCGACCTCGCGACTGAGATGCATCTCGAATGCCATGCCATCGCCATTCGTTCCGCGACATCTTGGTGCCGTCATGAACTATCGCCGTTGATCCGAAAGATTTGACAAAGAAGTCCCCATAGAAGGCCTACGTGCGATCGCATTTTCGATCCGTGCGCAATCGACAAGCGGCCCAACGTAGCGCGCCGTGTCTTTTGACCGGCAAGTCAGCGCAACCTGGCTCCGCGGTGCCATCGGAGGCCTCATGCGGTCGAATGTCACAGCATCTAAGCCCGCCCCTTCCCAACAACCGGTGTGGCGCGTACTTCTGCTCCGCAGCGGTTGCAGTCCTCGCGCCGATGCGCGCGTACTACCGTAGTCGGCCCGGAAGCGGCTGGCTGCGGATTGTTCACCAGCACCCGATCAGTGCGCACGCGCTTCAATGTGATCGCGGCCTGCGAATCGCCTCCCCTGCCCCGCTTTTTGCCGTCCGTCCAGGCCGGGGCGTTCAACTTCCGGTCGATAACTGCCGAAGGCCACCATGATCAACGTGGGATTGCGGCCAATATCGTCGCTGCAAGCGCCTCGTAGTCGCCGCCGAAGTGATGGCCTCCGGGCATCGCGATGGTGTGCGCGCCGGCACTCTCCAGCAGCGGACACAAGGAGTCCTTTCGTTCTTCGGTTCCATAAATGCACAGCGTGGCCTTCGCCGGCATGTTTCGCGCTTCGGGGGCGATCGGGCGATCGCCGCTCTTGCCGATCCAATTGCTCAGGTGAAACTCGAACGAAGCCTTCTCCCCAGGCCCGAGAAGCGCGGTGAGGCGTACCTGGGCGCGTGTGGGCGCCGGCAGGCGGTTGAGCGCGAAGGGCAGGACGTCGGCCCCTTGGGA
Organism: Variovorax sp. 01N429; assembly: GCF_056399425.1. Taxonomy (NCBI): domain Bacteria; kingdom Pseudomonadati; phylum Pseudomonadota; class Betaproteobacteria; order Burkholderiales; family Comamonadaceae; genus Variovorax; species Variovorax sp. 01N429. Next base: position 8,441 of record NZ_JBFTRG010000035.1, read on the forward strand.
ATAGCCGATCAAGACGACTTCACTTCGCCTCCAACGCGCCGCGTAGTGGCGAATCACCCGGTCGAGGTCGACGGCAATGCCTTCTGGCGTGCGCGCGGACCAGAAGTAGCGCAATGAATCGATACCGACGACGGGTACGCCGCTCTCTGCGAGCGACGCTGCGACACCCTTGTCGATGCCCGCCCAGCCGCCGTCGCCCGAAATCATCACCGCGAAGCGAGTGCCTTCCCTGCCGGCCGGTACTTCGGTGATCGGCAAGTCCGCAAGTTCGGCGGGCGGCCCTTCGGGGGCCGCGCGGCTCTTGGCGAGTTGCTCGAATGCAGCCTGGAACCCAGCAGGCAGCTCCTGGGTGCTCGACCCGCCGCTTGCCGTAGGGGCGACCCACGTGGCCCCAGGCACCTTGCGCGTGAACGCCTCGGCCTCTGCGGCACAGGACGGCGGCACTTCGCCTTGCAACACGCTCCAGGGCGCCGTCAGACGCGGGCCGGCCTCGAAGTCGACACCGCCGGCGATGCGATGCCATCGCAGCGATCCTTCAGCGCACAACGGCATCGGCAGTGCCAGCCGGGGACAGAAATCGAGCGACACGGCGCCCGCGAAGGTATCGGCCGGCGCCTGCGCGAGCAACCCATAGACGAATGCACCGCCCTTTCCTGTGCCTACCAGCAGCGGCTCGAGGTACACAGGCAACTTCTCGTAGGCCTGCACGTAGCGCGCGAAATTCTCGATACCGCCCGGTCCGTGGACGCACTCGCGGCTCACCGCCGCGATGCCGTCATAGAAGGCGCCAAGAGGCACGACGAGCACCATCGCACCCTTGCCGACCATCCACCGCACGAGCTTCTGATCCTTCGCGTTCGGCGCGGAAGTGCCGGAGAAGAGAAGCACGAACTGCCGAACCTGTCCCGACGGACGAAAAACCGGGATGTCCACGAATACGCCATGCGAGATGGTGTGAGCGGGCTTGAGCATGGCCGTTGAGTCTCGCGTCTGCGCGCCGGCGAACTGCAGCCAACCCGCGAAGATGAGCGCCGCAAGGCCAAGCGCCCTCAGGCCACGCACGCGCGCAATCCAACCGTTCATTTCGTGATCACTCCCTTGGCGCCGCCGCCGATCAAAGCCGCCAAGTCGATCAGCACGAGCAGAGGCGACACACCGCCCGGGGCGGCCAGGTAGCGCGCCTCCCAGACGGGTTCGAACTTATCCTTGAAACTGTACAGACCCCGGAAGTTGTAGAAGCGCTCGCCATATTCGAAGAGAACGCGCCCGAGCCGCTGCCACCTGGGTGCATTCTGGCGCGTCGCCATGCCGGCCATGGGCGACATCCCCAGGCCGAACTGCCGGAACCCTTCGGCCTGCAGGTGGAGCAGGATCTTTGCAAACATGAAGTCCATGGTGCCTGGCGGCGAATCGGGCAGATGACGCATGAGGTCCACGCAGGCCTCCTGCGCCGCGTCCGTGATGAACAGCGTCGCAAACGCAATGATGCGCCCCTCATGCCGCACCACCGCGACGGGACAGGGCGGCAGGCGATCGGGCTCGAAGCGCCCGACCGAGAAGCCCTTTTCGCGGGTGTTCTGCTTCTCCAGCCATGCGTCGGACACCTTCTGCAGCTCGGGCATGACGCTTTTCGCCTCTTCGGGCGAGAGCACCTCGAAGGACAAGCCTTCACGCTGCCCTCGATTCATCCCCGAGCGCAGGTTGGCCCTTCGGGCGCCCTTGAGGCTGAAGCCGGGCAGGTCGATGTGCGCGTACTCGCCCAGCTTGAAGACCTGCAGACCACAATCCAGGTACAGGGGCAAGCTCGCTGGCTCGACCTGATAGAAGGCCGGCCGACCACCATGGGCAGTTGCAAGTTCGACAAACGTCCAGATCAGGTCGGGCCACTCGCCCGTTTGCCCGAAGGGGCCGAAGAGCGCTATCCACGATCGGCCGCGCTTGCCGTACATGAGGAAGCTCTTGGCCGTCGGCGAGAACAGCAGGTGCTTGTCTCCCATCAGCGCCATCCAGCCTTGCGGCGCCGAACCGGCTCGGACGATGGCGGCCGCACAATCGATCTCGTCATCCGACGGCGAAGCCACCTCCCCTGCAGGAGGGCGCAACAGTTGCCACAGTCCGAATGTGAGTGCAATCAACGCCGCCCCTAGCAGCGCGCGCAGCGAACGCGGCGCTTGCGCATCGAGTTCGAACTGCCACCACAGCCCGCGCGTGTAGCTCACCTCCTGATAAGCGAACAGAAGGATCCAGACGCACGCTGCCAGGACCGCAGCCAGTGCGAGAAGCCATCCCGGCTCCAGGCGTTGGGAGAACAGCGACGAGGGACGATCGAACTCGCGTCGGGAGACCCACAGCAAAATCGCGAGCACCGACATCAGAGCGGCCTCGTTCAACGCGATGCCCTTGGGCAGCGCAAGAACGCCGGAAACGACGGCCAGCACCAGCGCAACCCACCACGCGCCGTCAAGCCGATGGAACAGCCCCCGAGCCACCAGGAGAAAGCCAAGGCCGGCAACACTGCCCAGAAAGTGCGATGCCTCTATCAGAGGCAACGGGACCTTCAAGGCTTCGAGCAAATCCCGCGCGTCCTCGGTCAGCGGCGTCACACCCGACACCAGCAGCCAGACGCCCGCGACCAACGCCAAGGCAGTCAGCAGGCGAGGGCTCAGGCGCATCGCTGCACGACCCACCGGGGCCGCGACGCCGGAGCGCAACTCGTAGGTCAGCACGATCGCTGTCGCCACGACCAGCGGGATCACGTAGTAGATGCCGCGATTGAGGAGCAACGCGCCGAGCATGGCTTCGGTCGAAACGTGCGAGCCACTCACCAACAGCATGACCGCCTCGAAAACTCCCACGCCGCCCGGCACATGGCTCACGATCGCTGCCGCAATGGCGATCGCATAGAAGCTGACGAAGGTGGGCAGCGGAATGCGATCCGCCGGCAACAAGAACCACAGTGCCGACGCCGAGGCAGTCAGTTCCAGGGCTGATATCGCCAACTGGCGCACCGCAAGTCCGACCGGCGGGAGCCGCAGTGTCCATCGCGCTCCGAGCTTGAGCGCTCGCCCTCGAACGCAAAGCGAGAGAAAAGCGCCCAGACCGAGCAGCGTCAGTCCTGCGGCCGATCGCAAGAAGGAAGATGGCAGGCGCAGCAATGGCGCGACGTCGGGTGCGCCCCAGAGGATGGCAACCGCTCCGAACGCGGAGATGCCCAAGCCAAAGGCCAAGGCGTTGAACGCGATCACCTGCGCAATCTGCTGTGGCGTCAGCCCGGCGGCTGTGTATATCCGCGTGCGGACGGCACCGCCCGTCAAAGGACCGAAACCGATGGTGTTCGAAAGCGCGTAAGCGACAAAGGAAGTCAGCAAGACTGTCGATGGCTTGATGCGGGCGCCTGCGTAGGAGAGAGACGAGAAGTCGTACCCCGTCAGGATCAGATAGCTCGCAGCCGTCGCCGCCAACGCAAGACCGATGCGAAGGTCCGGCGTTGCAGTGATTGCCTGCATCACGCTGGCGTAACGCACCTCGCTCAACAATCCGTGAAGTGCCTTGCCGATCAGGACGCACAGGAGCGCGGCCAGCACCACAATCAGCCATGGCTTGAGCCGTGGCCAGCCATTGGCGAATCTGTAACTCAGCAGCGAGAGACCTCTGGGGATGGCAGCTTCGGATTCGATCACGACAAGATGCTGGTTTCCAGAATGCCTCGCATTATGAGTCACCCTGCTCGCTTGGACTTGATGAATCCGGAACCTTCATCGGCCCTTGCCGATCACCTCAGGAGGGCGCTCCACCAAAGATCTGTGCCCCTCTAGAGGCATGAAAGGACTGCACATGACCCAGACCACTGAAGAAATGGCTGACATCGATCCCGATCGCGTCTTCAAGGATCTTGCGATGCAGCACGGGCTGCTTTCCTCCGACAGCGATTCGGTCGGAGACGAGCTCTGGTCTTACACGATGGCCGTGGTGGCACTGTGTGCCAGGATCGCCGACGCACACGACGAAGTTGATGAAGTCGGACCCGCGGGTGAATCGATTCGAGCGGCGCTCCTGGACTACCGGGTTCGATAGCGGCGCTGATACATTCCCGCATCGAGCTGGCTTTACTTGCCACGCAACATGCGGGACAACTCGAGGCACTGACCGAGGCAGTCAGGCTTGCGAGCCACATTGGCAATTGAATACCGGCGCGTTGCATGGACGCGACCCGCAACCAGCGACGACCGGCTTCCAAAGCGGCCATGCATCTCGGCAGGTGAAAGACGCTGGCTTCGCTGCGGCGCGAACCTGACGTCCCAGTGGCCCAGCATCGGCGTTCGGAGGAGGTCTACATCTGGCATATTGGACTGAACTGGCAACTGACCGACTGTACCCTTGGACCAGGCGCCCTTAAAGCCAGATCAGCAGGAAGACTGAGCGGTCGTGACGAACGGCCGGTTGCGGCCGACTGTAGCCCGTCGCGGCACGGATTGAACCTTCGTCCGCCCTCGAAGACCTTTGCGCGCAGAGACACTTAGGCTCGTCAGCCACCACTATTGCCCCGGCTAGTCGACGCCACAATTTTGAAACGTGAACACGGTCGAGGAATCGTGGTGGCTATATGCGATGTGCCGCAACACATAGTGCTTGCCTGCGGAAACTCCGGCCCAAGCGGCCAGTGGATAGACTCCAGCGCCACGTTCGACTGCCCGGCCTCGAAAGGATGCTTGCGCCAAGTTGAATTTGCGCAGGCCATATGTGTTGCGGTGCGAAGACTGAACAGCCATGTCAAACGTCAGGTTCTAGCCCGGTGCCGCCTTGGCATACCGGCATAGACTTGTCGTGGAAAGCCCACGGCACCCCGGGCCAAGCCACCTGCTCCACCCGCACTCGTGAGCGCGTGCGCGTTAGGATTGATTGATGCACGACATGAAAGCTACCTTCCCGCACTACGACCGGCGAACGATCGTTCTACATTGGTTGACTGCGGCGTTGGTGGTGTCGCTGTGGTTGCTGGGTCAGACCATCGACTGGTTTCCAAAGGGGAATCCGCGGATCTTCGCCCGCAGCACGCACATCTCACTGGGCATCGCACTCGCAATCGTACTGGTCGCTCGCGTTCACTGGCGCTTCGGTTCGCGAGCGGTTCGCCTGCCACCTGCTGGGCTGGGTTGGCCCGACAAGCTCGCGACGATCCTGCACTGGCTGCTGTATGCCATGCTGATCGTGACCGTGGCTCTTGGCATCGCCAATGCGTGGGTGCGCGGGGACACGATCTACAACCTGTTCAGGATCCAGCCCTTCGACGCGAACAACAAGAGCCTCAGGGAGACGGTTGAAGATTTGCATGGGCTTGCAGCCAACACGCTGCTGATCATTGCCTTCTTCCATGCCATCGCAGCGCTGCTGCATCATTTCGTCTTGAAGGATGGCGTACTTCGACGCATGCTGCCGAACCGGCCCTGACAACATGAAAGAATTCCACAGGATCAAGCATGTCGGCTGGTTACGCGCAGCCGTACTGGGGGCAAACGACGGCATCGTCTCAACAGCAAGCTTGGTGATCGGTGTCGCGGCCGCGCATGCTGCGCACGGCAGCATTCTTGTGGCCGCAATCGCGGGGCTTGTGTCGGGCTCCATGTCGATGGCGACCGGCGAGTACGTGTCTGTCTCTTCCCAATCCGACACTGAATCGGCCGCACTGAAGGAGGAGCGCGCCGAACTCGCCCGCGATGCCAGCGGGGAGCACCGCGAACTTGCCGCGATCTACGTACGCCGAGGTCTCGACCTGGCGCTGGCGCGCCAAGTCGCCGACAAGTTGATGCGCCATGACGCGCTCGACGCTCATGCACGCGATGAACTCGGCATCTCGGCGATCACAACCGCGCGACCGCTGCAGGCAGCCTTTGCGTCTGCCCTCAGTTTTGCCATCGGTGCTGCACTTCCGCTCGTTGTCGTCGCTCTCTACTCAGGTCCGAACCTCGCAGCGGCCGTGGCGGTCGCGGCCTTGCTCGCGCTGGCGGGCCTCGGTGCATTGGCAGCCAGGACCGGCGGCGCGAAGCTTCTTCCGGGCGTCGTGCGTGTGACCTTCTGGAGTGCACTCGCGATGGCCGTGACCTATGCCGTGGGCACTTTCTTCGGGACGGTCGTTGCGTGATCCTGGCCCGGGGCTGCGATGCGCGGCTTGGGATTCAGCGTCGCGCACCCAATCATGGCCTCGCTTGCGCCATATCAATGGGCGCCGCCGGGACGGCCGAGGCTATCAAATGGGCGGCGGAATTGATCGTCATCGGCACCCACGGTCGCCGGGAGGTGAGCCGGCTGGTGCTGGGCAGCAGTGCCGAACGTATCCTGCGATACGCGCCGGTACCTGTACTTTTGGTGGGCGCGGCGGCTTCCGAGTCGAAGGCCGAAAGCGGATCAGCCACATCTTCTCGCACGGACGCGCAGGAGATTGAAACTGGAACGGCATGATTGGCCGGCCGGAGCGCCTCCCGAAGAGAGACGAGTGGCTTTCACCCTTCTCATCACGTACCGAGCTGCTGGCAGGCGGCACACCGACCTGGTGGATCGAGGAGCGTGCTCGCCTCCTTGAACATGAGCTCGCGATCCACCCGCCAGCTTGAGTAGCCGCGCATCAGCGCGAATCTCGTCCTCGAACTCCCCTTCGCAATCGTTCCACAAAGGCGCGCCAACGAGTCAAGAGTGAAGGGATGTCCGGCAGCTCGTCGGTGGGGACATCAAGTGCCTCGGAACGCTCCACGTCGTCCAGCGGCTCCTGGGTGATCAATTGTTGCTCCAACACGGCAAGAGTCGCCTCAGAGGCGTCGTCGCCACGACGCAGTCGTGCCGCTACCCTTTGACGCAATTGGACTGCGGATGCGTGGCAGTGAAGGATTGTGAAAGGCACTTGCAGCTCGACCGCCAAGGCACGGAACACCAGTCGTTCCTCTCGCCGCAGAAACGCCGCGTCGACCACGACCGGATAGCCAGCCTGCAGCGCCGCGCGGGCACAGGCTGACAGCCGCTGAAAGGTGCGCCGGGTGCCTTCGGAGGTGTAGATGCCAATCTCCTCATTTGCAGAGTGCTGCATTGGCGCCAAACCGAAGATCCTCTTGCGCTCCACGTCGGAGCGGATGCGGATCGCACCCGCAGCGGCCGATAGCTCAGCCGCAATCGTGGACTTGCCTGATCCAGACACTCCCTGAGTGATCATCAGGCCGAGCGTGGCGCCTGTGTCCTGCGCTCCAAGAGCTTCGGCGCAAGCGAGATAGTCGGGTTCCAGCTGCTCCGATCTCTCGCCGAGTGCTCGCCCACGTATGCAGGCCACCATCTCGCGCACCAACGCCCTGTACAGTTCGTAGCTCCGAAGCACCCCTGTACCGGCATAGTCTCCACTGTGCTGCAGGTATGCATCGAGGAAGCGAAAAGCAAGATCGATCCGGCCGTGCGCCTTGAGATCCATCGTGAAGAAGGCCGCATCGCTCATGACGTCAATCCAGCGCAGTGCCGGATCGAACTCGATGCAGTCGAACGCGGTCAAGTCATCGTCGATCAGGACCACGTTGGCCAAATGGAGGTCGCCATGGCATTCGCGCACGGCGCCCTCGCGCTGGCGCTCAAGCCATGCGGTTCGTAGCCACACGCCTTGCCGCGAAATAAAGTCCTGCAACCCGATCAGTCGCCCAGGACCATATCGGGCTCGCACAATTGCCAACGCTTCGTTCATCGTGCGCAAAACCTCCTGCGGCGCCCCAAAATCAGAGAAGAGCGGGGCGACCTTCGCTTGTTGATGGAATTCAGCCAGACGTTGCCCAAATCGCACCAGATGATCGGTTCTGAGCCGCCCTGCCAAGAGCAAGTTGCGCACAAGCGCATCCTCGGGAAAGCGGCGCATGCAAACGGCAAAGTCGATGGCGCTGTCGCCGCCTCCCAGATACGGGGCCTCGCGTGTGCCGCATACCGGCACCACGCCGAGGTAGATCGAGGGCGCAAGGCGGCCGTCGAGCCGAACCTCTTCCTCGCAGCAGCGCTTGCGCGCCGCCAGCGTACTGAAGTCGACGAAGGAAAGATGAACCGGCTTCTTAAGCTTGTACGCCAAGCGATCGGTCAGCAAGACCCAGGAGATGTGCGTTTCGATCAGCGCCACCTCGTGGCCGGACTTCTTGCGCAGGTGCTCGCGCAGCGCCACGACAAGAGTCGGGTCGACCGCCGGCGCAAAGGTGCTTTGCAGTTTCATCCGTGCGACCTCCGCAAAAGCCTACTTTCTGTCCTTGCGGCGCTTCTTCTCCTTCGCCGCGGCTTGCGCCTTCCCACATTTAAGCCGTGAAGCCGTCTGGACTGCGTGGCAGCCGAGGCGGCGTCAAGAGGACGGCTGTATGCAGCGATCCGCCGTTCGATCGCAGGCGCCGGTGATCGCCGAGGCCTGTTTTGCTTGTCGAATGTCTTCCCGGATGCGGCGCACCAGATAGCTCCCTGCGCTGAGGTGCCCCAGTGCGACCAAGTACGAGATCGCGGCAAAGACCGGGTCTTGATTGATGCCCGATCTCGGGTCCAGCAGGGCGACGGACCACGCCAGGAGAATGAAGATCCACGCGAGCAAGGCCAAACACGCGTGGACGTAGATCCACAAAGTCTTCACAGCAGTTCCTTCCGCATAGCAAGTGGCCGCCTTTTTTCATGTCGCTCAGTTCCTGACTCGGTGACTACTGGCGTTCAGTGCGCGCCGGCGTCATCACCACGGGCGCACCAGAGGGCGACTTGAATCCGTAGAAGCGTTCGTTCAGGTGCTGTGTCACGGCGAGGACATCCTCGTCACTCCAGTTGAGTGAGCCCGCGGCTTGCCAGCGAACGACCTGCGCTTGCAGGCTCGCCCAGTCCGTCGCCAGTCTGCGTTCGCGCCAATGGACCTGTGTCGTGTGACATGCAACGCAGTGGGTCGTGTACAGAAGTTCCCCGCGCGACTGAGCAATGGCCGAGGCGCTGACCAGTGCTGCCAACAGAATGCATGTTTTCAAAAGCTGAGTTGCCATTGGGCGCTCCTCGTGCGCATCGTCGCACCGCAGATGCTTGCCAACGACGAAGCGCCAGCATGTCGCATCGACCCCGGCTGCATCTTGATGCAGCGCAATGATGCGTGAAGTTCACAGCTACCGCGAAGGTTCGATGTCTTTCCTTGCGCGCGATCAAATTTCGGCCGCGCCCGCCTCTCCAACGTTCGGAGTATGAGTCGTCGCAGTTTGTCCTCCGTGCGCAGGCTGCTGCTCCTCGCGTGATGAACTGGCGGACCTTTCAATTCACCCGTCGATAGCCAAGGAGGAGGCAACCGCAAAATCGGCGGTCTCCAGCAACACGGGCTTTCGAGGATCGCGCCGATAGTGGCGCAAGGCCGCCGCCTCGATCTGGTCAAAGTGATCGCGACAAGCAGTGACGAGACTCTGGCCGCCACCTTGAGCACCGAACACGTCGCGCAACGCCTCCTCGGCGATCTGCACGACGATTCGGAGTCCGGCGCTTCCCGTCGGACAAATCGCGAACAAAACACTCGCTCGATCAAAGCAATAGATCGCATCGCTGGTCATGGCAACTCTCCTGATTCGTCGACACGCGGTCGCACGGGCAAATCGAAGCCTGCTCCGAAATGGGCGACCGAGTCTTGCGTCAGATCAAGGAGCCGTTGCGGGATGCGCGATCCAATCTGATCCCGCGCACCCCGCGCCAGCCGCTGCTGAACATTCGCTCTCGGGAGACCCACATGAAAGACCAATGGATTGTCTTGGGCAATGCGTCGGTGGCCCGCATCCTGCGACACGACGACGCCTGCTCGCCACCGGTGCCGGTGCAAACGCCGATAGACCTCGAGGGAAAACGGTCATGACATCGAAAAACCTTCTTACGACCGTGCTGATGGCCCTGAGCGCGGCCGCATGCGCGGCCGATGAGGCCAAGGAGGCCAAGGAGGCCGCAGAGCAGAGCAAAGCCAACGCGGGCAAGATCTCCCAGGCGATCGCCGAGGCCATCCGTCGGCGACCCGGTTCCAGGAAAAAGCGACGGCATTTGCCAGACAAGCGCTTGACTCCAGCAAGGAGGCTGCGATCAGGGCCGAGGAAGAAGGCAAGAAGGCATCCGCGGCCACCCGCGAAGCGCTCGCCAAGGCCGAAGTGGCGGTCCAGAGCGCGATGGCTCCCACCAAGGAAGAAGCCGAGAAGGCCGCGGCTGCCGCGCGCGAAGCGCTCCAGAGAGCCGAGGAAGCCACACAGCGGGCCGCGCAAGCCGCGAAGGATGCAGCGGCGAAGAGCATCGAAGCGGCCAGGGGAACGAAGCCGACCCCTGCCCCGCCGGCCGTCAAGTCCTAGAGCCCGCGCGCGCAACTGCGATGCGGGCGCGGCGCCCGAGTTCGAAGTGCCTGATTCTTGATCGAGCGCAAGTAGCCTGTGGACGCCCTTACATAGACTGAGATTGCCGATTGATGACTGTCTCAGCGACATCCCGGTCGACACCGTTCAACCCAACTTGGAGCACTTCAAATGAATGCATTGACTCGGTTCGATCGCCTCGACAATCTATTTCCGGAAATGTTTCGCCGACTCGCGCGTCCGATGCAGCTCATCGACGAAAGCACACTGCCTGGTGACATTCGCCTCGACATCAGCGAGAACGAAAAGGAATATCTCGTGAGCGCAGAGATTCCCGGCGCCCGGAAGGACGACATTCGTGTGGCCATCGAAGGCAACTACGTCTCGATCTCCGCGGACGTCAAGAAGGCGCAGGAAGAACGGCACGGCCGGTCGCTCGTTCGCGAGACCTACCATGGCAGCGTTTCGCGCGGCTTCACGCTCGCCAGCGAGGTCGACGACAAAGCCTCTGTGGCCAAGCTCGAAGACGGCGTGCTACGTCTCACTTTGCCCAAGCGCGAAGGCTCCGCCAGCCGAACGCTGAAGATTCAGTAGAGCCCAGTGCAAATGAGCACCAAGCAATCCACGGCGCTCAGGGCGATCGCTTTCGTCATGGCTACGCTCGGCGCGACGGGCCTGCTGATTGCCGCGGGCCTGACAGAAACACGGGCATGGCAAATGTGCTCGTACAAGCCGATCGTGGTGGACGTCGAAACTCCGCTCGCTCTGGTTGCCTCGCTGATGGTCGAACAAGGCGTCCACCACGTGGTCGTGACCGATCGCAAAGGACTYGCGGGYGTYGTTTCTTCGCTCGATTTCGTTCGRACATTYGTCCCGCAAAACCGCCGCGCCGATGGTCGGCCGTAGATGCCACCCGAAGGGAAGGCCGTGTGTCACTGATGCGGTTTCACGCACACGTTGAAGACAGCTCGGATGCGTTCGCCATGGAAGGCTGAATCTCGTCGCTGCGAACGAGCAACACCGGGATGGAGCACCGCGCCATGACCTTGGTCGTCACGGACCCGAGCAGGAGGTTCTTCAGGGCGCCTTCACCATGCGAGCCCATGATCAGAAGATCGAACCTTCCCGCCTGGGCATAGGCGGCGATTTGGCTCGCCGGATCTCCGATCCCGTGGACAAATTCTGCCTTGACGCCCTGATGTGTCAGCAGGGCACGCACGGGCTCAAGCACCGCGTGCGCGCACTCCTCGTAATAGCTGTCGACGAGTGCCTTCCCCAGGGCAGCGGCCGCTCTCGCGGTGACGGCGGGGACCGCGTGCAACACAGTGAAGGTGTTGGCGCTTCCGAAGGAATCCATGTGTTCGCCAAGGAAGGACAGCATGTGCCTGGTGTAGGCGCTGCCGTCGACGGGCAGAAGAATCTTCATGGCCGCTAACCGTCCAACGGAACGCCGCCCCCGAAGCGGCAAGCCCACTGATCCCAGAGCTCTTGGTTTACAGCGATCAGGGTCTTCTGCCAGGCAGCGAAGATCTGGTACTGGTTGCGCTGTGCCTGAACGCAGACCTCGACTGCCGCCCTTTGCCAGTCCAGAGCGGAGATCGCGTAGCGGTCGCGAACCGGCGACAGCTCCGCGAGTGAAGCGGTGTGCGTCATATCGTTCATGGATGCCTTTCAAGTGACAAGTGACAGCGATTGAAAGATTCATGTTAGATGCAGCACTCTGCGCTGAATTTGCGCCACATCAAAATCTCCTCGCGCTGCGCCTTCAATACTGAGTGACCTATCTACCTCCGGAGCACGCCATGTACCAACGCATTCTGGTTCCCGTCGACGGCAGTTTGACCTCGCAGCGCGGATTGAAAGAGGCCGTCGAGCTCGCGAAGATCACCAAAGGCTGCGTGCGGATGCTGCATGTCATCGACGACCTTTCGTTCTCCCTGGCATTGGATGCTTACTCCGGCCATCCCGGCGAATGGATGAAGCAGTTGCGTGAAGGCGGACGCCGCATCCTCGACGCGGCGAAGGCAACCGCTGAAGCGGCGGGCGTAGAAGCCGATACCGTGTTATGCGATCGTGTCACCGGACCGGTCTACGAGCAGGTCACGACCGAGGCGAACAACTGGCACGCGGACCTGATTGTTCTGGGCACCCACGGTCGTCGTGGTATCGATCGATTCGTGATGGGCAGCGGTGCAGAAAACATCCTCCGTCATGCGCGCATTCCCGTGCTGCTGGTGCGCGCATCGGAGGCCGCAACCAAGGCTCAGTCCGAATCGGGCAGCGTCAAGGTGCATCTGCCCTCGGCCGCGCTCTCGCTCGAATAGCGCCGCACAGAGTCCAAGCTCGACGGAGCGTTTCGACACCGCCGGTTGACACAGTGTTTCTCGTTGATGCGCCACGTTCGCGGTGGCGTTGCGAAGCAGGTCTAGATTGGCGTCATGGAACTCACCCTCGTATTCAGGAGACCATGATGACCGCCACGCACGCTTCGCACGCCTACGAACTTCGCTTCCACGCGCTCTTCGCGGACCACCGCTCCTTTTCCTTCCCGTGCGACGCGACAGGGCGCGTCGATATGGATTTGCTGAGCGAACGCGCCCTCAACAACTATCTTTACGCCCGGGCGATGATGGGCATGGAAGTGTCATGGCCAGATGTTCGCCCGAGCACAACGCACTGAATTCGGCCGCGGGCAAGCGCCAGGGCCGGCGCGGCGACAAAGCCGCCCCTGCCTGCCGATTTCCGGGGCATTGCCGCTTGGCCATTTCGCTGCTTGCGCTTGTCGTTGCCCTTGCAGGGGGCAACTGCATGGGCGCGCAGCCCGGCCCGGCCGATCTGCGAACTTTCTACAACGCAATGGTCGACCGCCGGCTGGAAGTCCCGCCCGACGAGAGCCAGCGATACGGCCTGCTGGCAGTCGCCGAGCTTGAAAGCACCGGCACGGAAGCGCGATTGGCTCAGTACGTGGCAGTGGTCGACCGCAATCCGAACGTCCAAGCCATCTTCATCTATTGGTTGCCAGCCGCAGCACCTCCCGAGCTGATCGGCGCTTCGCCGGTTTCAACCGGACGCGGCGGCGAGTTCGATCACTTCCAGACGCCCTTGGGCGTCTACGAGCACACGCCGTCCAACCCCGATTTTCGGGCCGAAGGCACACGCAACGACAACGGTATTCGCGGCTACGGCCTGGCCGGCATGCGTGTGTTCGACTTCGGGTGGCAGCAAGCCGAGCGCCTGTGGGGGCGTGGCGGCGCCAGCACGATGCGACTGCAGATGCATGCCACCGATCCTGACTACCTCGAGCCCCGTCTCGGAAGCGTGCAATCCAAAGGCTGCATCAGGATCCCGGCGAGCCTGAATCGCCTGCTCGATCAGTTTGGCGTGCTGGACGCGGACTATCTCCGGGCTCGTAGCGAAGGTTCGTCAATGTGGGTGCTGCCGGCCACGCAGACCCCGGTCGACACCGGTGGTCGCTACCTCGTCATCGTCGATACGCAGCGAACACAGCGTCCCTTCTGGGTGCCCAAGCCGGGCCATTCCGAGCGGAGCAATTCCGCCCTGCCTGCGCCTTGATCCAGCGCAAGACCATCCCGGGAGCGAGCACCTAAAGTGGTGACGAAGCCCCAGCTGGCTTCCCGAAAGGAAATACCCATGAGATCGGATGCACAACTGCGAAGCGACGTCCAGGCGGAGCTGGACTGGGACCCGGAAATCAAGTCCTCCAGCATAGGGGTGATCGCCAATGACGGGGTCGTCACGCTGGCGGGTCATGTCGGCAGCCATGCAGAGAAGTACGCTGCAGAGCGCGCGGCGCAGCGCGTAAAGGGCGTCAAGGCGCTCGCCGTCGAGATCACGGTCAAGCTACCAGCGTCCGATGAACGCACCGACGCCGACATCGCACTCGCCGCAGAGCGCGGCCTTGAATGGTGCGCACTCGTGCCAGCGGGCAAGATCAAGCCCTTGGTCGAAGGCGGCTGGATTACGCTCAACGGCGAAGTAGATTGGGAATACCAGAGAAAGGCCGCCGAGAGTGCGGTGCGCAATTTGATGGGCGTCACAGGCGTCTCCAATCTGCTCAAGCTCACGCCAAAGGTTGTCCCGTCAGACGTCGAGAAGCGGCTGCACGAAGCCCTCGCGAGACAGGCCGATCGTGAAGCCGATCGGATCCAGATCACGGTGACCGGCTCGCAGGTCAACTTGACCGGCCGGGTGCATTCATGGGCCGATTTCAACGCCGCACAAGGCGCAGCCTGGTCCGCGCCGGGTGTCACGAGGGTCGTGAATGACCTCGTCGTTCGCGACTAAGCCAGGCGGAGGCCGCAATGAGCATGTCCTGGTAATCGTCTATTCCTACACGGGGACCTCACGTCGCGTGGCGCAACTGCTGTGCAGCCAGCAGCACTGGTACATGGCAGAGATCGTGGAACTCCGCCCCCGTAGGGGCGCCTTCGGGAGCTTGCGGTGCGTTCTCGACTCAGTGTTTCGGCGTACACCTGCCATCCGCTACGACGGGCCACCCCCGCAGGACTTCGATGTCGTGGTGCTGGTATCACCGGTCTGGGCGCAGCGACTTGCCGGACCCATGCGAAGCTTCATCGCCAAAAAATGCGCTCAACTGCCCGATGTGGCCGTGGTGTCCGTCATGGGCGGCACAGGTGCGCCCGACGTGATCTCCGAGGTCACGAGACGGATCGGCCGTGCGCCGATCCTCAGTACCTCGCTCGCGATGCACGAAGTGGATGACGGCAGTTTTGCCGCCCGGCTGCAGGCTTTCGGCACGGCAGTGGGCAGTGCCGAGGATTCACATTCGGTCGTACGCCCCGCGGTCCTGTCGCCGCTGGCCGTCTGAGGCATTCGGAAAGGGATCGAGCACCATGTATGGATTCAAAGTCGCCGTGAGCCGCATTCCCTTCGACGAAGTCGTCGCCATGGTCGTCAATGCGCTTAAGGGCGAGGGATTTGGCGTTCTCACTGACATCGACGTACAGCGCACGGTCAAGGAAAAGCTCGGCGTCGACATGGGAGCGTATCGCATCCTGGGTGCCTGCAATCCGCAACTGGCTCTTCGTGCATTGCAAGCCGAGCCCGACATTGGGCTTCTGCTGCCCTGCAACGTGATCGTTCGCGCAGAGCCGCCCGACCGCGTGGTCGTCGGCTTCGTGAATCCGCAGAGCCTGGTCGGTCTTTCGAGTGCGCCAGACGTCTCGGCGGTCGCTGACGAGGCCGAACAGCGCCTTCGTCGTGCGTGTGCACGCCTCAAGGTGTAGGGCTGCCATCAACCTGACGCTCGGGCGTCGCCCGCCAGGCACGCAGACTGACCCATCGGATTGGAGCTGGAGAAAGCCATGGAAACATCCATCAAGTCACTGCTTGTTCACATGGACGGCACGGCAGCCGCCGGAACCCGGCTGAATCTGGCGCGCCAATTGGCAACCACCTGCCACGCGCGGGTGAGTGCGCTGTTCGCTGTGGCGCCGCGATACCTTTCTGTGCTTCCCCTGATACCGGGCATGCCCTCGATGCCGTCCGGGGCGCCAATTGATCCGAACCATCGGCTTCTGGCGTTGAGCGCCTTCGAGCAAGCTTCCTCGGGCAATGCGCCGCCGTCCGAATGGATGGAGCTCACCGGCGAGCCCGTCGTCGAGACTTTTTCCCGCCGAGCCCTGAGCGCAGACCTGCTGTTTCTCGGGCAACGCGATCCCGACGATGTGTCCGGCTATGACGTACCGGCCGACTTCGTCGAATCAGTCCTGATCGACAGCGGCCGGCCTGCCTTCATCGTTCCGCACGCTGGCCCGGCGAGTATTGCGCCCAAGATCGTGCTTGTCGCGTGGAAGCCCACGCGTGAATGCGCGCGTGCCGTGACTGGCGCCCTTCCGTTCCTGCGAAGCGCGAGCAAGGTTTTTCTGATCGAGGAAGGCGACGACCCGACGCAGGCAGCGCCAGTCGAAGTCCGGGAGTATCTGCGCCTGCATGGCATTGTGAACGTGCATCAAAAGGCCAATCTTCCGGAGCACCGTGCCGGCGAGGCATTGCTCTCGGTCGCCGCGGAGTGCGACGCCGAGATGATCGTGATGGGTTGCTATGGCCACAGCCGCGCGCGCGAACTGGTCCTCGGCGGCGTCACCCGAACTGTGCTGGACTCCACCCGGCTCCCGGTGTTGATGGCCCACTGAGGCCTGGCCGCTCAGCCACCGTGGGCGCCAATGCGCGCTGGACGAACGTGGTCAATGCATCGTCAAGCGCTCCGAGCATGGCCTGAACAGGATCGCTTGACCTTCGTCAAACGAGCGACGTCACACGACTTGCATGATTGAGTCTCCCACGGGAGTCATTCATGACCATTCGCCATCTGGACCGCCTGCTCTCGCCGACCTCGGTCGCGGTCTTCGGCGCTTCCAGCCGCCCCGGCAGCGTCGGCGCGACCGTCTGGCGCAACTTGCGCGCGGGCAGTTTTGCCGGCCCGGTCTATGCCGTCAATCCCAGGCACAGCTCGCTGGATGGTGTGCCTGTGTTCGCAACGGCGGCACAATTGCCAGCGGTGCCGGACCTGGCCCTTCTGTGCACGCCCGCCGACACAATCGCCCAACTGGTGGCCGAACTCGGAGCGCTCGGCACCCGCGCGGTCATCATCATGACGGCGGGACTCAGCGCGACGCAGAAGCAATCGGCACTCGACGCAGGGCACCCCTATCTGATGCGCATCCTGGGGCCCAATTGCATCGGGCTGTTGAGTCCGCACATCGGGCTCAACGCCAGCTTCGCCCACACCGATTCGCTGCCCGGCGAAATCGCTTTCGTGTCGCAATCCGGCGCACTGGTCACCGCAATGCTCGACTGGGCCAAGAGCCGAAAGATTGGACTGTCTCACCTCGTCTCGCTCGGCGACCATTGCGATGTCGACTTCGGCGATTTGCTCGACCATCTGGCCAGCGATGCCCGCACCCGGTCGATCCTTCTCTACATTGAGTCGGTCCAGTCGCCGCGCAAATTCATGTCTGCCGCGCGCGCGGCAGCGCGCAACAAGCCCGTGATCGTGGTCAAGGCCGGGCGCGCCGGCCACGGCGTTCAAGCTGCGGCCAGCCACACGGGCGCGCTGGCCGGCTCAGACGTGGTGTATGACGCCGCCATCCGCCGGGCAGGCATGTTGCGGGTGGACACGCTGCAGGATCTGTTGATCGCCGCCGAGACGCTGGCGCACTTTCGGGGCAACCGCAGCGAAACACTCACCATCATGACCAATGGCGGTGGCGCGGGCGTCATGGCAGCCGACGCGGCGGCACGCGCCGGCGTTGCGCTCGCCGAACCCGGCGAGGCGCTGATGGAACGGCTGAACGCCATGCTGCCGAGCCAGTGGTCGCATGCGAATCCGATCGACATCATTGGCGACGCACCCATCGAGCGCTACACCGCCACGCTCTCCACGCTGCTGGCCGACGAATCAACCGGCGCCGTGCTTTTCATGCACGCGCCGACCGCGATCGTGCGTAGCGACGACATTGCCCGCGCTTGCCTTCCATTGCTGCGCAAGAGCGTTCCGCGCGTCATGAGCGCCTGGCTCGGCGACGCCGCGGTCGCCCAGGCGCGCCAGATCTTCGAAGAGGCCGGCGTGCCCGACTACCCAACACCGGAGGATGCGGTTCGCGCATTCGCGATGTTGCAGACCTATCGGCGCAACCAGGACATCCTGATGGAAGCGCCCTGCGCCAGCGAGCGGCCGGCGCCCGATGTTGCTGCGGCGCAATTGCAACTCGATGCGGCGCTGGCGCAAGGTCGCGAATGGCTGGGAGAGCAGGAAGCCAAGACCGTCCTCCATGCTTACAACATCCCCGTCGTTCCGACGCTCAAAGTCCCAGCGTCGGCCGAGGCCCTCTTTTCCGGCGCGCGCGCGCTTGGCTATCCGCTGGTGGTCAAGATCGACTCGCCCGACATCACGCACAAGTCGGACGTCGGCGGCGTCATGCTCGAGCTGCGCGACCAGGCATCACTGGACCGCGCGATCAGCGACATGCTGCGTGCCGTCCGCGCCGCCCGACCCGAGGCGCGCATTGATGGCTTCACGCTGCAGCCCATGGTGCACCGCAAGCACGCGCAGGAGGTGATCGTGGGCGCTCGCATCGACCATGTCTTCGGTCCTGTCATCTTGTGCGGCCAGGGCGGAACTGCGGTGGAGGCCATGGCGGACAGTGCCATCGGCCTGCCTCCGCTCAACCGGAGCCTCGCGCGAGAGCTCGTATCGCGCACACGCGTGTCACGACTGCTGGCCGGCTACCGCGACCACCCACCCGCGCAGATGGATGCGCTCTACGACGTGCTGATCGCGGTGTCCCAGATGCTCGCGGATCTGCCGCAACTGGCCGAACTCGACATCAATCCGCTGTGGGTCGACGAGAACGGTGCGCTGGCGCTCGACGCACGCATACGCGTCACGGCCGCAGCTGGAGGCGGCGCCGACCGGTTCGCGATCCTTCCCTATCCCACGCAGTGGATTCGTACCCACGTCTGGAATGGTCGCACGATCACCGTACGACCCATCCGTCCCGAGGACGAGGCTCAGCACCGGCGCTTCCTGGAACAACTCGATCCGGAGGATGTCCGACTGCGCATCTTTCAGATGCGACGCGAGCTCCCGCGAAGCGAACTCGCGCGACTGACCCAGATCGACTTTGACCGGGAAATGGCTTTCATTGCCGAGGCCGTCGATGCGCAGGGCGTTCTCGAGACGTTGGGCGTGGCACGCACGGTGAGCGACCCCGACCGCGTGGAAGCTGAGTTCGCGATCATCGTCCGCTCCGACCTCAAGGGACTGGGGTTGGGAAAGCTGATGTTCGAGCAATTGATCGACCACGCAAGAAGCCGCGGCATTGGCCGACTGGTCGGCCTGGTGCTACGTGAGAACACGCGGATGTTGAACCTGTCACGCGCCATGGGCTTCAAGGCAGATCCGATCGAACCGGATTCATCCGGCGTGCGCCGGATGGTCAAGGTGCTGAACGACAGCAACGAAGCTTGATCCACCGCAACATTCACGATGTGGCACCGACGCACGATGAGTGCATCTGCATAGCCAAGGAGTCATCGCCATGATTCGCAACGTTGGAACCCTCGATCGCGCGCTGCGCGTTGGCGCCGGTGTGGTGCTGCTCGGGCTATCGATCATGGGGATGATCGGACCATGGGGCTTTCTGGGCATCGTGCCCCTGATCACGGGCCTGGTGGGCAACTGCCCGGTCTATTCAGTGTTCGGCTTGAAGACCTGCGCGACCATCGATTCGCCAGCTCCGAAAAGTTCGCGATGAAAGTCGCCATGCCGCCCAAAGTCCGGAGCGCCGCAGCCGCTTGGCAGATGGTCGTCGCCCTGGCAATGGTGGGAGCCGGCGTGCTCTGGCTTGCCTCGGCCCTGCTCGTGGCCTGGGTCACGCAGGACTGATCGTCCTTTGGCTCGACTTGTGTTGTTTGCGGCCGTGTAGCCGCGCAGCGCCTGCACGCGCGGCTTGCGCCTCAACGTGCCCAGCGCCAATCGAGGATCTCCGGCATGTCCTCTCCATGCGCAGTGATCCACGCCCGATGGGCCTGCAGGCGATCGCGCAGGGACTGCCGCACGTGGCCCGCCTCGTCCCGGATCCGCGCCACCCGATCGATCGCGTCGGCAGCGAGATGGAAGCGGTCGAGCTTGTTCAGCACGGTCATGTCGAACGGCGTCGTGGTCGTTCCCTCCTCCTGGTAGCCGTGCACATGGAAGTTGTCGTGGTTCGTACGCTTGTACGTCAACCGGTGAATGAGCCACGGGTAGCCGTGGTAGGCAAAGACCACCGGCTTGTTCGCGGTGAAGATTGAGTCGAACTCCGCATCCGGCAATCCGTGAGGGTGCGCGGAAGGCGACTGGAGCGTCATCAGGTCGACGACATTGACCACGCGCACCTTCAGGTCAGGTAACTGCACGCGAAGCAGGTCGACCGCCGCCAGCGTCGGCACGTCGCCCGCACACGCCATGACGACATCCGGTTCCGCGTCCTGGTCATTGCTCGCCCAACTCCAGACCCCTAGTTCGACGCTGCGTCGGCCGTGTGGCTCTACTCGATCAGTCCGCGTCCGATTAAGTACCGGCGGCCTTCGTGGCTGATCCCCCAATGTGCGCCCCCGGTGCCCATAGCCGACGCGATCAACTCGATGGGAGACTGGCCGACGATCTCCGTCGCGCCCGCCCAGGCTGGCCTGCCGATCCTGCTCCAGTGCAAGGATCGAACCGGCATCGTGCAGGGGAAGCGGATATGAGCCAGCTCGAACTGCTCATCGCCAAGAGCCGCCAGGATGCGCGCAGCCAAGGGATGCGCCAGTTCATTCTGATCGAGCGGCACCTCTGCAACCGCGAGATCGGAGACGTGGCGGAGCGCAACGTCGAAGACATCTTGCGCTACCGCGTGCCGGGCGAGCTTCGCATTGCCGAGCTGCGGGCCGTCGAGACCAGTCGCTCAATGGTGGCGTGGGAGGCCGACAACGAGGGCTCCCTGGGGCTCGATGGCCCCGCCCCAATCAAGTTCGTCACCGACTTCGATGGCGAGGTCGTCCGCATCACCGCCCCCGTCCACTACACCAAGGAGCATCGGCCATGAACGCCGCGCAAAACAAGGGTGGACGCCCCAGGTCG
Source organism: Variovorax sp. 01N429 (assembly GCF_056399425.1). Lineage (NCBI taxonomy): Bacteria > Pseudomonadati > Pseudomonadota > Betaproteobacteria > Burkholderiales > Comamonadaceae > Variovorax > Variovorax sp. 01N429. Next base: position 29,426 of record NZ_JBFTRG010000035.1, read on the forward strand.
ACCACCAATGAAAAGCTGCCCAAGGGCGTGCGAATGGTCGAGGGCAAGCTCTACTGGCGCGGCACCGATCCGGCCAGCCGGGAGGTCGAGAAGGCCCTGCGCGAGGCGGGCGTCAGCCGGCGCTGCGGCACCACGGTCGCCGAGGCCAAGAGCTGGTATTCCCAAAACGTCGAGCCCCGCCTGAAGGGTCAGTCATGAAGTGCGCCGCGTGCGAGAGCACCGAGCAACAGGTTGTCTCGACGCGACCAGGGGCGGCGAAGGTCACCCGCCTTCGCCGCTGTCTGGCGTGCGGCCACCGCTGGACTACGGTTGAGTTGGCGGCCGAGAATGTAACGATGTTGGAGAGGGCCGCCCAGGCTGTGCGGCATTTCGCAACCCTAGCCAAGGAGATCGATGATGCCGCGCCCTCGCACGGTTAACCGCAAGACTCCAGACCTCCCTCGCGGCATGCGAAAGGTGCGCGCGAATGCTTGGTACTGGCGCGGCACCGATGTGGGCACGAAGGAGATCGAGAAGCGACTGCGCGCGTTGGGCGTAACCATGTTCGCTGGCAAGACGCCGCTCGAAGCTCGACGCTGGTGGGAGAAGCACATCTCCCCTGCCCTGTCCGCCTTGGTGCCGACTGACGAGATCGTCGGCACGGTCGAGGAGATCATCCGCAAGTACGAAGCCGACGAGCTGCCCAAGTTCACCCGCGAGCTGACTCGGAAGGAATACGAGGGCCGGATCAAGCGCGTGCGCGCGGCGTTCGCGAAGAAGCGGTACGCAAAGACAGAGGCCGAGGCCATGATGCCTGGCTACCTGCGCGATATCAACATCACCCAGCACCTTCACGAGAACCGCTCACGCGGCGCGTCGGCCAACAAGGATATTCAGGCGCTCTCGCGCATGTTCCGGCTCGCCCGTATCCGCTGGGGGCTGACCGCTTACAACCCGTGCGCCGAGATCGAATACCTGCCCGAGAGCCCGCGCACCGAATACGTCAACGACACGCGCTACAGCGACATCTATGCAGCCGCCAGCCCGGTGCTCCAGTGCAAGTGCATGCTGGAGATCAGCACCCAGACCGGTGCCCGCGAGGGGATGATCTTCGACATTCGCTTGGGCGACTTCGACAACGACGGCATTGATCTGCGCGTCACCAAGAAGAAGAACGACAAGGGCTTTACGACCAAGCGGTACGTGATGACCCCCGATCTGAAGGCGGCGCTGGACCGCGCCAAGGAACTGCGGAAGAAGAACCGAGGCGGCGCGGCCAGCCTGCCGAGCGACTACCTGTTCATCACCCGAAACGGCAAGCCGTACACCAAGGAATCGTTCAAGAGCCTCTGGCGGGCGGTGCGCACGAAGCTCGGACTGAAGCCTCGCGAGATCGTTTTCCACGACATGCGGGCCAAGGCCGCCAGCGATTCGGAGTCCGACGTGGCCGCCCAGGAGCTGCTGCACCACGAGGACGTGAAGGTCACGAAGCGCGTCTGCCGTCGAAAGGTGCCAACTTCCACCCCGCTCCCCTCCGCAATCGGGGGACGCCGAGGAAGCTAACTCGCCGCAGGCTGCTGCGCGTGAAACATCTGCGAGAGTGCGCCTTCCGCTGCAGGTTGCCGGCCCCGCAGCAGTTCTGCCATTCTTCGCGCAGCATTCTGCTGTTGAAACGTCGCCCAGCCCGCTCGAATGTCCGCGCCGACAAAGTGCATAAACCGTTGATCGTTTGAAGCGAGGCGCATTCGACTCACGCACTCGTCTATGGCTACGCCTTTGAAGAACAGGTGGTAGAAGGTGATGTAGGCCACTGCGGCGTCTGCCCACAGGGCCTCTCCTGAGTTGCCGATCAGAGCCCAGAACGGGTGATCTTGATCCTCGTGCATAGCCATCCTGCAGCCCGAGCCGCCCATGCAAGAAGACATTGCGATCAACAGCGTCCCCTGCATGGAATTCGTGAGGGGTGCCAGCGACTGTCGCAGCTGAGCCCACTGGAGAAAGTGCCCATTGGACAGTTGAATTCCCTCGTTGTTGCCGTGCATGCTCAGATGAAGGATCGGCAATCTTCCCGGGTTCGCCTGTAAAGCCTGCATGAGTCGATCGTTCAGGCTTTGTTCGAACGTTCTGGGCGTGGTGACCAGGCTGTACCAGTGGGGAATCCCGGCGAGCCGAAGTGCCTCGCACAGCGCACGGCCCTCGCTGCGACCATCGAGCAGATCGGTGTCTGCAGGGGACTCTATGACGTAAACGAAGCCGTTGACCATGTGAATGCCTCCAAAACCTACCGGCCGAGAAGACCGCGTTTGTCACAGACCGGGCCTATTTGTCACAGCCCACGAAAAAGGGGTTAGCGTTTTTTGCGCTAACCCCTTGATTCCATTGACGTTTTTGTGTGAAACCGATCGAAAGATGGGCTGTACACCGCATGAATGCTGGGTTCGGCCAACTGGAAGAATTCTTTGTACCCCCTTTTGTACCCCCTCCCCTGAGCTCCTCTTTTTGGTTGCTTTTCGCATCATTGTTGGGGCCGCCTCGACTGAGACGCGGGACTTGCGGATCACTCGCCGGCATTTGGCTGCCGACGTCAAAAAGGGTTTGGCGGTCGAGTCGACGGCTCTGTACAACCCCCTTTCGGCATCGTACGCGAGCGCCCTATCGCAAACGGACGGGTCGGACATCTGAGGTCGGCAGGTAGATCGCCATATCCACCTACTTCAGGCTCTCGCTTGCAAGCGACCTCGCGCTGCCTGCTGCAACGCCAAGGTGTGCACAATTTTACTCTCTATTGTATAATTTGCTCAATCTGCCTACTTTGCCTAAAGGAGAACTATCATGAGCACCTTGAAGCAAGCGCATCCAGCCAAAGTCGCCTTGACGAAGGCGATTGAGAGCAAGGTCGAGCGCATGGACATGGCCGGCCTCCTACGGCTCGCCGTCACATTAAACATTCCAGTACCGGCATCCGCCAAGGCGGTTCGCGGACGCGAGCAAAAGCCCATGATGCGGCCGTCCAGGCCGACAGACAAGGTACTACAAGGTCACGGCATCGGTCCCGTTGTCTCGGCCGCGGAAGGTGGCCGGCTGCTCGATGCGATCACGGTCGATGATGAGGCCGCGGATTGGGTCGAGAGCGATCTCGTTGGCGCCGGTGAGTTGGTCAACCAACTCAACATCTCGCGCGGGACACTCGATAACTGGCGAAAGGCAAACAAGATAATCGCCTTACGCAAGGGCCTTCGCAACTTCCTCTACCCGCTTCGGCAGTTCGATCGGCGCAAACCTGTCGAGGGTCTCGATCTCATCGCCCCATTGTTCACGTCGCCAGAAGAGACGTGGGAATGGCTGGTTGCCCCTAATCGCATGACCGGCGGCAAGCCCCCGATTGACAAGCTCCGCGAGGGCAATGTCTCGTTGGTTAGGAGCGCGGCGGAAGGCGCGTTGGACTACCCGTGAAGCTCGTCACCCCCAAGCTACGGGAGCGCGTCGTCGAGGCCCGTATCGGCCGACTGGCCACGCATCTTGCCGAGCCGGCACCGATCGACACCCGCCAACGCTGGCTTTGGATCAAGCCGCTTTTCAAGTCCTGC
>NZ_JBFTRG010000036.1:0-10239 GCF_056399425.1 Variovorax sp. 01N429
CCCACCTCGCCCAGGCGCCGGTCCGGCACGCCCACCACCACGGCCTCGCGCACGCCCGGGTAGGTCTTGAGGAACACCTCGATCTCCTGCGTGGCCACGTTGAAGCCCCCGGGCTTGATCATTTCCTTGACCCGCCCGCGATAGATGAGATAGCCCTCCGCATCCAACTCGCCCAGATCGCCGCTGTGCAGCCAGCCTTCGGCATCGAAAGCCTTGGCGTCTTCTTCGGGGCGCTTGTAGTAGCCCTTCATGAGCACGTAGCCGGCGATGCAGATCTCCCCGACCGTGCCGCTGGGCAGCGTCTGGTTGGTCTCCACGTCGGCAATGCGGATGCGAACCCCCTCGACCGGGCGACCGTTCGTGCCGGCACGCTTGTCCAGCGGATCGCTGCAGTCCGTCCGGCACACGGCATTCGACGTCTCGGACATGCCGAAGACACCGACCAGTTCCGGCACGCCGAGCGTGTGCGTGGCCCACAGGAAAGAGCCCTTCGACAGCGGCGCGCCCGTGCCGGTGCGCAGGCTGGAGAGGTCGTGGCGGCCACGGTCTTCGAAGGCCATCAGGTCCTGCACGATCGTGTCGACGAAGAAGCTGATCGTGATGCGCTCGCGCTCGACCGTTTCGCAGAAGCTGCGCGGCTCGAAGCGATCGACGATGACGATGGCGGCGCCGGCCAGCAGCATCGACAGGGTGTAGCCCGTGCCGGTCGCCGAGAACAGCGGCACACACGAAAGATAGCGATCCGCCGGCGTGAGGTGCATGCGTGAAACGGTCTGCCAGTTGTTCTGCAGCAGCGGTCCGTGGCACACCTGTGCGCCCTTGGGAAACGACGTGGTGCCGGAGGTATAGAGGATCTGCGCGACGTCGTCGGGACCCACCGCGGCCATCGCGGCGCGCAGGACTTCGTCCGTGGCAGCTCCGCCGAGCCGCTCGTGTCCGGCCCGCTCGATCGCGTCGAACGGATAGATCCCCGCCGCCAGCGCATCGGGGGCGGCGGCAATCACGCGCCGCAGCATCGGCAATCGCGCGCTGCGCCAGGCACCGAGGGGCTGATCGGCCCAGGCCGGTTCGAGCTGCGCCAGCAGCGGCAGGTAGGCCACCCCGCGCGATGCGTCCTGCATGATCAGCGTCGACGTGTCCGACTGCGCCAGAACGTATTCAAGATCGGACGCACGGAAACGCGTGTTCACCGGCACCAGCACAGCCCCGATCATGGGCACCGCCCAGCGCGCGATCATCCACTCGGCGCCGTCGCCCATCCAGAGCGCCACCTTGTCCCCGCGTACCACGCCGCACTCGATCAGGCCGCGTGCGAAGGCGCAGACCCGCGCTGCGAGCGTGGCGAAGTCGATGCGCTGCGCACCGACCACGACGGCCTCGCGGCCGCGATGCGCCGATGCCGCCCACACCAGTGCATCGCCGAAGGTGCACTGGCGCCAGTCGAGAGATGCGTTCGGGAGAGTCATGGACACGCGCTCTGCGCAATCAGCGCCGGCCCGGCTTCAATGTGGCTTCGCCGGACGCCACGGCCCGGCCTGCGACATCGGCATCGATGCGGCACTGCACTTCGCCGGCTGAATCCGCATCGCCGATTCCGGTGATCACGCCCACCACGTGCACTGCATCGCCCGGCCGCACGGGCGCCGTAAAGCGCGCGGCGATGCGGCGCACCTGACCGCCCGCGCCGGCCCAGTCGCTGGCGGCCCGCGCCATGAATGCCATGGTCAACATGCCATGCGCGATCACGCCGCCCAGCCCGGCGTCGGCCGCGTATTGCTCGTCGTAGTGAATCGGGTTGTAGTCGTCCGATGCGCCGGCATAGCGCACCAGCTGTTGCCGGGTCACGGGTTCGGTCGTGAGCTCGAAGCGACTGCCGATCGCGAGATCACTCTGTGCCTGGCTCATGCAAGGCTCCGCTTCTCGACCTGCGCGAGCGAACGGTAGACCGTGCTGCGCCCCGCGGTGAAGACCAGTTCGCCGTTCTCGTCGCGCCCTTCGACGGCCTGGTGCAGCAGCTCCATGTGGCCCTTGCTGCCCTGCTTGTCCTCGACGCCGACGAAGCGCACGCGGCAGCTCAGGCGCATGCCGGCGACGATGGGGCGCACGTAGTCGAAGGAGGTCTGGCCCGCGACCACGCGGCGCCGGTCCAGCGGTGCGAACCAGGGCGGCTCCTTCGGCGGACGGAAGCAGGTCGGGAAGGTGGGTGGCGCGACCACGTTCCGGTAGCCCAGCGCCCGCGCATGGGCAGCATCGCGATAGAGCGGGTTGGGATCTCCGATGGCATCCGCGAACTTGCGGATCGCGCCGGCCTCCACCTCCACCGTGAAAGGCTCCGAGAGTTGGCCGATCAGGCTGCGGTCGATTTCCGTCATGCAGGTCTCCTTGGCGGCGCCACGATCAATCGAGGCGCTCGACGATGGTCGCGGTCCCGAGCCCGCCACCGCAGCACATGGACTGCAGCCCGTACCGGCCGCCGCGGAGTTCGAGTTCGCAGATCAGGTTGGTCATGAGGCGCGCGCCGGTGGAGCCCAGCGGATGGCCGATCGCGATCGATCCGCCGTTGACGTTCACCTTGTCCAGCGGCGCCCCGATGTCCGCCAGCCATGAACCGAGAATCGACGCGAAGGCTTCGTTGATCTCGAAGAGATCGATGTCGGCCACCGACAGCCCCGAGCGTTCGAGGATCTGTCGCGTGGCCGGAATGGGCCCCGTGAGCATGATCTCGGGGTCGACGCCGACCACCCGTTGCGCCTTGAGCCGCGCGCGGGGACGCAGCCCGAACTCGCGCGCCTTAGCGGCGGTCATCAGCAGCAGGCCCGCGGCGCCGTCGGAGACTTGGCTCGAATTGCCCGCGGTGATGCGGCCATCGCTACGAAAGGCAGGCTGCAGCGACGCCATCTTCTCGGGCGTCCCGCCTCTGCGTACTCCCTCGTCCGCCTGGAGCCGCTCCCCGTTGGCAAGGGCCACGGGCAGCAGTTGCGTTGCCAAGTGTCCGGCGTCCTGCGCCGCCGCCGCGAGCGCGTGGCTGCGCAGGGACAGTTCGTCGAGCCAGGCACGCTCCAGCTTCCAGCGCTCTGCAATCCGCTCCGCCGCCTCGCCCATCGTCGGCATGGAAAGACGCTCGACCAGATCCGCGGGATACCTGCGGCCGTACTTCGTGTCGTCGTTGCCGCCTGCCGTGTGCGACATCAGCTCGACGCCCCCGGCGAGCACCACGTCGCATACCCCGCTGCGAATCAGGTTGTCGGCAAAGTGAACCGCCTGCTGGGATGACCCGCAGGCGCGAGTGACTGTCACGCCGGGCACGCTGAACGGGAAGCCCCCCATCAGCAAGGCGGTGCGGGCAACATTGCCCGCCTGCTCGCCGACCTGCGCGGCGCAGCCCGCGACGACGTCGTCCACACGCTCGCGCGGCACGCCGTTGCGATCGCACAGCGCCACCAGCACCTGGGCCAGCAGCGCGGAGGCGTGCATCTCCTGCAGTGCACCGCCGCGGCGGCCCACGGGGGTGCGCAGCGCATCGACGATCACCGGTTCGCGGTCGTCCAGTCGGATGCTCATTCGCCGCCCTTTCCGGCCCACTGGCTGTTCTTGCGCTGGAGGATGTGGCTCGCGATCATGTTCTTGTGGATCTGCAGCGTGCCGCCGTAGATGGAGCCGCCTCGCACTTCGCGGTAGCGGCCTTCCACCGGGTATTCGGTCATGTACCCGTAGCCGCCGAGGAGCTGGATCGCGTCGTCGCAGATTTCCTTGGCGGCCTGCGCGACATAGACCTTGGCCACCGAGGTCTCCAGCGGCGACGGCAGCCCGGCCGCGGTGTTCGCGGCGGCGCGCCAGGTCAGCAGCTGGGCGGCTTCGAGCTTGACCTTCATCTCGGCCAGCATCCACTGCAGCCCCTGGAAGTCGGCGAGTTCGCGGCCGAACTGCTTGCGCTCCTTGACGTACGACAGCGCGTACTCGTAGGACGCCTGGGCCGATCCCAGCATGCGTGCGATGCTGCCGAGACGCTCGACGTTGTAGACGCTGATGAGCTTGCCGAAGGCATTGCCCTCTGCGAGGATGTTGGCGCGCGGCACCCGGCAGTCGCTGAAGAAGAGCTCGTACTGGCGCTCGCCGGCCATGTTCACGGTGCCGGACGAGATCGTCAGGCCCGGTGCGTCGTGCGGCAGCAGCAAGGCGCCGATGTCGCTTGCGCGGCCCGTGTTGCCGAAGCGGCAGTACAGCAGCGTCGCATGGTTGTCGCGGGCGGCGCTGATGAAAATCTTCTGTCCGTTGATGACCACGTCGTCGCCGTCGATGCGAGCGCGCGTGCGCATGGCTGTGGCCGCCGAACCGGCCTCGGGCTCGGTGATGCCGATGCTGATGCCGATCTCGCCGCGCGCGACGCCGCCGACGAAGACCCGCTTGTGTTCCTCGTTGCCGATCTCGAGCACCGCGCCCACGGCGCCTGTCGAGGTGCGATGCGTCAATCCACCCATCGTCGAATCGACGCTCTGCACCACCTGCAGGAGCAGCAGGGTGTCCAGGAGCGGCATGTCGAGGCCGCCGTAGGCCGACGGAAGGTTGAGCCCGAGCAAGCCGTGCCTGGCCATCTCGCGGCGCAGGCTGTTCATCGCGTCGGCCGTACCCTTGGCATGGGCCTCGTGAGCCAGGGGAAGGAGCTGGCGGCAGAGCTTCTCGGTGGCCGCCATCATCTCGCGCTGCGAGGGGGTGATCTGAAAATCCATGGGATCAGCGCTGCAGTGTGGAGTCGAAGGTCTCGCCGAGTTCCGCGGCGCCGATGATCTGCGCCGTGCGGTCGTGCCCGACGTGCAGCACGTGCGTGTCCAGGTCGCGCACCAGGCGTCCGAGCGGGAATTCGTCGAAGAGGGCGGTCGAGCCGGCCAGCATGATCAGGGTGTGCGACATCGTGAGGGCCGCATGGGCGCAGATCGATTTGGCCTTCATGGATGCCAGCTCCGCTGCCTGCACGTCGCCGCGGGTCCAGGAGGCCAGTGCGTCTTCGAAGACCACCTGCGCGCCGTGCAGCATCGTCTGCGTTTCGCCCACGCGCAGCTGCACGAGCGGATCCTTTCCGCGTCCGCGCTCCCTCAGGCCCTTCATGACCCACTCGTAGGCGCCTTCGATGGCGCCCAGGTAGTTGGCCGCGAAGCCCAGGTGGAACCGCCCCTGCCAGCGCCCCTTGGGATAGGCACCGGGTTCGCCCAGCACGTGCGTGTGTGGGATGAAGACGTTGTCCAGGTAGATCTCGGGACTCGGACAGGCGCGCATGCCCGTCGGGCGGTACCAGTCGTGGTTGGCGGTGACGCCCTTCATGCCGGGCTCGACGATCACCATCAGGTGGCCCTTGAAGTACTCGGTCTCGCCCTCGATGGTGGCGAAGATGATCGCCAGGCCGTTCTCGAAGCCGTTGGTCGCGTAGTTCTTGCTGCCGTTGACGATGTACCCGCCATCCACCGGCTTGGCCGTGGTCTTCAGCACGTACATGTGCTTGCGGTTGGCTTCGCTGCCGACGAAGGACGAGAGCTTCATCGACCTTGTCATCGGCTTCACGAACATCTCGCGCTGCTCGGTCGTCCCGATCTCGTCGATGGCCCACGCCACGTGGTTCTGCACTTGCATGCAGTGCGCGGTGCCCGGCGATCCGCGAGCCACCGTGCGGATGCCCTGCAGAAAGGTCGCGGGATCGCTGGACATGACATTGCTGCCGAGACCGCCGTGATCGCGGCGCACCGTGGCCGTCAGCAGGCCGAGGTCCCAGAGGTCCTGGAGGTTTTCCATCGGCATGGATGCCTCTTCGTGCGTCTTGCGCTCGCGCTCGCGAAACTTGGTTTTTGCGAGTTCGTCGAGCTTCTTGAACAGCGGCGTGTCGAGCACGGCATGGGCATCGAATGTCATGAGATTTCCTTTTGTTGGGGACGGCTTTCGCCGGCGGGCAGGACTTCGGATGGCGGCACCGCGCGAGGGCTGGCGGTCGCCCCTCGCATCGGCACCAGGGCTTCGGCGTAGTGGCAGGCGACCCAGTGACCCGGGGCCAGCGTGCGCAGCACGGGCTTCTCGGCCGCGCAGCGTTCGGTCGCTTGCGGGCAGCGCGTGTGATAGGGGCAGCCGCTCGGCGGATTCATCGGCGACGGGATCTCGCCGGACACGGGCGCTTCGCCGTCGCGCTGCGCGCCGCGGGAATCGACCGATGCAATCAACGCGCGGGTGTACGGATGCCGCGGGTTCTCGACGATGTCCGCGGTGTCGGCGATCTCCATGAACTGCCCGAGGTACAGGACACCGATGCGCTGGCTCATGTAGGCCACCACGGCAAGATCGTGCGAGATCAGCAGGTAGGTCAGGGCCAGGCGCTGCTGCAGGTCCTTCAGGAGATTCAGGATCTGCGCCTGGATGGAGACGTCGAGCGCGGAGACGGGCTCGTCCAGGATCATGCAGCGCGGGTTCAGGCCGAGCGCGCGTGCGATCGAAACCCGCTGGCGCTGGCCGCCCGAAAGCTCATGGGGAAAGCGCCGTCCGGCATCGCCGGGCAGGCCGACCAGCTCCAGAAGCTCGCGCACCCGTGCGTCCCGCTCCCTGGTACCCAGAACGCGATGGATGCGCAAGGGTTCGTCGATGATCCGGCCGATACGCATGCGCGGATTGAGCGAGCTGTACGGGTCCTGCAGCACCGGCTGGAGCGCCAGATGGAAGCGATCGCGCTCGGCCTGGGTCAATCCATCGAGGTTCTGGCCATCCACTTCGATCGATCCCGAAGTCGGCGGCTCCGCCAGCATGAGCATCTTGGCGATGGTGGTCTTGCCCGAACCCGATTCGCCAACGAGCCCGAAGGTGGTGCCGGCGGGGACATCGAAGCTCACGCCCGCCACCGCCTGCAGCGGCCGCGCCCGGCCGAAGAGGCCGCGGCGGATCTGGTAGACCTTGCGCAGGTCGCGGACCTTCAGGTAGGCGTCGGCCGCGCCGTCTTCCATGCGCTTCATCGGCCGACCTCCTGCAATGCTTCGGCGTGACGTGCGGCCGCGGGCGCCGGCGATTCGTAGGCGCCCAGTCGCTGCTCGGTGAGCCAGCAGGCCACCCGCCGTTCGCCCTCGTTCCACTCGAACCAGTCGGGGTATTGCGTGGCGCACTGCGCCACGGCGAACTTGCAGCGCGGCTGGAAGCGGCAGCCCTGGGGCAGGCGCGCGAGCGTCGGCTGCTGGCCCGGGATGGCAGCCAACCGGCGCTCGTAGGCGCCCAGCGATGGCACCGCCTGCAGCAAGCCGACCGTGTAGGGGTGCACCGGCCGCTCGAAGACATCGCGGATCGGTCCGGATTCGACGATGCGACCGCCATACATGATCGCCACGTCGTCGCAGAACTGCGCCGCGAGATGAAGGTCGTGCGTGACGAACACGATCGACATGTTCTGCTCGCGTTGCAGATCGCGCAGCAGGTTGAGGATCTGCAGCTGCACCGTGACGTCGAGCGCGGTCGTGGGCTCGTCGCAGACCAGCAGGTCCGGCGACAGGGCGATGTTGATCGCGATCGACACGCGCTGGCGCATGCCGCCGCTGAACTGGAACGGATAGCTGTTGAGGCGCTCTTCGGCAGCGGGGATCTTGACCTTCTCCAGCACCTCGATGCACTTGCGTTTGAGGGTCGCGCGATCGGTGATGCCCTGGTGGTAGCGGAACACCTCCGACACCTGGTCGCCGATGGTGAAGAGCGGGTTCAGCGAGGTCATCGCATCCTGCAGGATCATTCCGATCTCGCGGCCGCGCACCTTCTGAAGATCGGCTTGCGACATGCGGGCCAGGTCGCGGCCCTTGAACAGCACCTCGCCTTGCACGAGGCGCCCGTTGGAGGGCAGCAGTCCGAGCATCGACAGGCACGTGATGCTTTTGCCGGAACCGGATTCGCCCACGATCGCGAGTGCGCGGCCGGCGCCGACCTTCAGGCTCACGTTGTCGACGGCAGTGACGACACCGGCGCCGCCGCGCCCCGCGGCCTGGCGGCTGCGCAGCATGGTGGTGAGATTGCGGGCCTCGAGAAGTGGCTGCACGTCGTTCACCATGCCCGGGTCAGGTTGGGGCTGAGCCAGTCGCGCAGCGCATCGCCCAGCAGGTTGGCCGAAACCACCGCGAGCATGAGGACCATGCCCGGGATGCCGCAGATCCACCAGGCGGTTTCGAGGTAGCCGCGGCCGTCGGCGATCATCGAGCCCCACGACGCGGTGGGCGGCTGCACGCCGAGTCCGAGGAAGCTCAGCGTGGCCTCCAGGATGATGATGATGCCTACGTCCAGCGTGGCGAGCACGATGAAGGTGTTGATCACGTTCGGCGAGATGTGCTGAAGGATGATGCGCAGCCGCGAGGCGCCGGCCAGCCGCGCCAGCAGGACGAAGTCGCGCTCTCTCAGGCTCAGGGCCTCGCTGCGGGTGACGCGTGCGAAGCGCGCCCAGTTCGCCAGGCTCAGAACGAGGATCAGGTTGAACATCGAGAACCCGATCGCGCCGACCAGCACCAGCGCGAGGATCACCGCGGGCAGCGCAAGCTGGATGTCGGCCAGCCGCATGGCGACAGCATCGGCCACGCCGCCGAGATAGCCTGCCGCGATGCCCAGCAGCCCGCCGAAGAGGCCGGCGACCAGCACGGCGCACAGTGCGACGAAGAGCGAGACCTGCGAGCCCCAGATGGTGCGCGACAGCATGTCGCGGCCCAGTTGGTCGGTGCCGAACCAGTGCTCGGCCGACGGTGGCTTGAGGGTCGCCGACAGCGAGATCGCCGCCGGATCCTGTGGCGCGAAGAAGCCGGGAAAGAGGGCGAATGCGATCAGCACCAGGGCCAGGAAGGCGGCGACGCCAAACTGCAGGCGCGACAGGAACATGCTGCGCGAGCCGGTCGTGGGAAGCTCGACGCGCACATCGGCCGGCCTTCGGTGCACCTGGGGCCGTCCCGCGGGGACCGCGGCCGTGGAGGGGACTTCATGCATAGCGGATCCTCGGATCGATGGTGGCGTAGACGATGTCCACAGCCAGGTTGACGCTGGTGAAAATCAGGGCCCCGACGGTCACGGCCGCTTGCACGACCGTGTAGTCCAGATTGGAGATCGACTCGAGGATCAGGCGCCCCACCCCCGGCCAGGCAAACACGAACTCGACCGAGACGGCGCCGCCCATCAGCACGCCGAACTGCAGCGAGATGAAGGTGATGACCGGCAGCAGCGCGTTGCGAAGCGCATGCCGGTAGACGATCACCCGCTCGGGCACGCCCTTGATGCGCGCCAGCTTGATGTATTCGGAGTCGAGCACTTCTGTCATCGACGACCGCGTCAGACGCATGATCCCGGCGGACGAATACCAGCCGAGCGCCATCGCTGGAAGGATGAGATTGACGGAGCGGCCGTAGCCGCCGGTCGGCAGCCATCCGAGCTGGATCGCGAAGAGCCGGATGAAAAGCAGGCTGAAGAGAAACGGCGGCGCGGCCTGCCCCAGAACGGCAAAGACCTTCGAGAACTGGTCGATCCAGCTGTCGCGGCGCACCGCGGCGGCGACGCCGAGCGGTACGCCGATGGCCACGGCCAATCCCAGCGAGGTCAGCGTCAGCAGCAGTGTCGGGCCGAGCGCGTCCATGACGACGCCGAGCGCCGGTCGCGAGAAGCGGTACGACATCCCGAGGTTGCCGCGAAGCAGGTCGAGCAGGTAGGCGCCGTACTGGACCACCACCGGACGATCGAGGCCCATCTGAGTGCGCAGAAGTGCGCGGTCGGCGTCCGTGGCTTCGGGCGGCAGCATCAGGTGGGTCGGGTCGCCCACCTGGCGAACGATCACGAAGATGATCAGCGTCACCAGCAGCACGGTGATCGCTGACTGGCCGAGACGCCGCAGGATGTAGTGGATCACCGGTTTGCCTCCTCGCGCGCGCTCGCCGCCGCTTCGTCGAGCGTGGCCTGCGCCCTGGCCTTGAGCTCGAGCTTGCGGATCTTTTGGCTGCCCGTGAGGGGCCAACTGGTGACGAACTCCACGTGCCTGGGCACCTTGTAGCTGGCAATCGATGCCTTGCAGTACGCCTGCAGCTGCGCTGCCTCCAGCGTCACGCCCGGACGCGCCTCGATGTAGGCATAGCCCACCTCGCCCAGGCGCCGGTCCGGCACGCCCACCACCACGGCCTCGCGCACGCCCGGGTAGGTCTTGAGGAACACCTCGATCTCCTGCGTGGCCACGTTGAAGCCCCCGGGCTTGATCATTTCCTTGACCCGCCC
>NZ_JBFTRG010000037.1:0-7952 GCF_056399425.1 Variovorax sp. 01N429
GCGGGCGTGACCTTCGCCAAGCAGTATGGATTGACCCCCGGCATCGCCCTGACTGCCGCGCAGATGGCCCAGCTCACGAGCGACATCGTCTGGCTCGTCGAGCAGACCGTGACCCTTGCCGATGGCAGCACCCAGCAGGTGCTCGTGCCCCAGGTGTATGTGCGCGTGCAGCCCGGGGACATCGACGGCTCCGGCGCGCTGCTGGCGGCTGATCGCCTGAGCATCAAGAACAAGGCGGGCGAAGGCGACTTCACCAACAGCGGCACCGTGGCCGGCCGCTCGCTCGTGTCCATCACGGCGGACAACATCGATAACCTGGGTGGGCGCATCTCGGGGGGCAATGTGGCGCTGGATGCCAGGGGCGATATCAACGTCATCGGCGGGACGGTCGATGCGCGTGATTCGCTGGTGGCGACAGCCGGGCGCGACGTCAATGTCGTGACGACAACGAGTAGCGCGCAGAGTACGCAGTCAAGCGCCACCGCAATCGATCGCATTGCGGGCCTTTATGTCTCCAATCCGAACGGTGTCCTGGTCGCCAGCGCCGGCAACGACATCAATGTGGTCGGTGCGATCGTTGCCAACACGGGCGCGGGCAGCCGCACACTCATCAACGCGGGACATGACATCAATCTTGGTACGGTCACCGAAGCCAGTTCGCGCACCTCGGTCACCGACAGCCGCAATTTCCACTCCGAATCGCAATCGCAGGACATCGGCAGCCAGATCGTGGGCGGCGGCAACGTCACGCTGAGCGCGGGCAACGACATCAACGCAAGGGCAGCGGGCGTGGCCGCGCAGGGAACGCTGGCTGTCATCGCAGACCACGACGTCAATATCTCAGAGGGCCGCGCGACCTCTTCGACAGCCACCGCGTCCTACAAGGAGAACAAGTCCACCTTCTCCAAGTCGACTTCGACACAGCTCAGCTCGGAATCGACCAACACCTCGGCGGGCAGCAGCTTCAGCGGCGCCGATGTGCTGGTCTCCGCCGGAAACGACATCGCGATTCGTGGCAGCAACGTCACTGCGCAGGACCAGTTGTCCTTGAGCGCCGGGCGTGATGTTCGCGTCGAAAGCGCTCAGGACCAGGCCAGCGGCGGCAGCTACTCGGCTTCCAGCCAGAAAGGCATCTCCGCGAGCTTCAAAAGCCGCCTGAGCTACAGCAGCGGCTCTGCCAATCACGCCGAAGCCGGCAGCAGCACCACACAGGTGGGCAGCACCGTGAGCGGCGCCAATGTGAGCGTCGATGCCGGCCGAGACGTGCAGGTCATCGCCAGCAACGTGCTTGCCGACAAGAACATCACGGTCACCGCCGGGCGCAACATCGACATCCTCTCGGCCCAGGACACGCAGGACTCCGGCACCGCGGGCAGTCAGCGCGGCAAGACCTACGGTGCCATGCCCGGTCTCGCGCCTCGGCAAACTGCATATTCGAATGTGAGTGGCAGCGAGAACGGCACTGGCCATTCGAGCACCGCCGTCACCAGCCTGCTGAGCGCCAACGGCGGCAACCTGACCATGGTGGCAGGCCTCGACAGCAAGTACGCTGGAACGGGCCAGGGCAACATCACCACCGAGGGCGCCGATCTCCTGGCCCAGAACAAGGTCGCGCTGTCCGGGAACGCCGTGAGCCTGAACGCGGCCACGTCAACCGGCAGCAGCACCCACAGCGCCGAGTCCAAGAGCCACACGATCGGTGCGCAGTTGACCGGCTACGTGGGCAGCGTCGTCACGCGCGCCTACGACATGGCCGAGGAGTCGAAGCACACCGAGGACAGCCGCCTGAAGGGTGCGCTCCAGCTCAAGGCCGGCTACGACGCTTACAAGCTCGCGACCAGCGGCGCATTGCAGAACGGCGTTCAGGGACTGGGCGCGGCGGGCACCGGCGGGGATCCCGCCGGCTCTGCGTTCGGTGTGAGCGTCAGCGAGCAGCGCAGCAACCAGCGTTCGACCACCGCCGAGACCTACACCGAGCAGCGCGGTACCAACATCCAGGCCGGCAGCATCGAGATCACGGCGCGCGAGACCGATATCAACATGCAGGGCGCCAAGCTCCAGGCACAGAACATCAGCCTGGACGCGAAGCGCGACATCAACCTGATCGCGGCCGCGAACACGGCCGCAACCGTCAGCAATAGCAGCGGCCGTACGATGGGAGGCGGCGCCACCTTCGGCTTCGGCTCGCAAAACGGCATCAGCTTCCAGGGCAACATCGGCAGCAACCAGGGCAAGGCCACCGGCAACGAGGTCCACTACGACAACACCCTGGTCACCGCCACTGACACTCTCAAGACCAAGAGCGGCAATGACACCAATCTCATCGGTGCGCAACTGGCCGGCGACAGCGTCCAGATGGACGTCGGCGGCAACCTGAACATTGAGACGCTGCAGGACCAGACGAACTACGCGAGCAAGCAGACCAGCAGCGGCCTGGACGTGAGCATCTGCGTGCCGCCCATCTGCTATGGCGAATTCGTCACCGGCACCGCCAACGCCTCGCGCCAGAAGGTCGACCACAACTACCAGAGTGCCACGGGGCAGAGTGGCATCGCCGCAGGCAGCGGCGGCTACGACATCAACGTCAAAGGCAACACCGACCTCAAGGGTGGCGCGATCACGAGTACGGCGACGGAGGACAAGAACAACCTCGCCACCGGCAGCCTGACCTTCAGCGATCTGGAAAACCGTCAGAGCACGAATTCGAGCAGTGATTCGCTCAGCCTGAGCTACAGCTCGGGAGCCAACGGCTACACGCAGGGCACGAGCCTCGCGAGCAACGCCGCGCGCAGTGCGTCCAACACGGTGCTGGGCAACCTCAATGGAGGTGGTGGCCTGCCTGCGGACAACGATCAGTCGGGCAAGACATCGAGCGTCATCAGTCCGGGCAACATCAAGATCACCGGCACCGGGAACAAGGAGATCGATGACCAGAGCGCCGAGAACGTCGCGACGCTCACTTCCAGGGACCCGGAAACGGCCAACGGCGCGCTCGTCAACACGCTGACCTTGCAGCAGGCCCAGGAGATCCCGAAGCTGCAGCAGCAGGCGGCTGACCGCCAGCGTGCTGCGCAGCTCGTGGGCAGCGTCGTCGACAACGTGATCGGGGATGTGGCCGCCGAACGAGGTTGGCCCGAAGGCAGCGCAGAGAAGATCGCGCTGCATGGGCTCGCGGGGATCGTGCAGGCGAAGATTGGTGACGGTAGCGCGCTCGCAGGCGCGGCGGCCGGCGCCGTCAATGAGGCACTGCTGCCGGTGATGGAGGACTATCTCAAGAGCCAGGGCATCAACCGCTACAACCCCGACGGCACGCCCAATGCGGAGTTCAACGCGCTCCTGACTGCGGGGTCGACCATGCTGGGGGCCGGAGTTGGCGCGGCCACGGGTGATGCCGGGCTCGGCTCAATGGTGGCGACCAACGCCACGACCAACAACCGCTTGCTGCACAACGATGAGAAAGCGCGTTTAGCCCAAATGCAGGAGGGCAAATCGCCCGAGGAGCAGCAACGCTTGGCTGATGCCGCGTGTGCCTTGGTGCACTGCGCCTATGGCATTGACCCGAGCGCGCCAGGGTATGCGGATGCCATGATGTCCCAGAACCGTGGGGCAGACTACGCCTCTGAGCAGCGGGCGTTGCGCAACAGCGGCATGTTCGGCTACAGCATGACCGACATGTCGCTGGACACGGCGAAGAGCCTCGGATACCCACTTCTCGATCAGTTGCAGAGTGCCGCTCGAGGCGCTGTGGGGCTGAAGGATGCGGTGAAGGAGGATTTCAAGAACACGGTGGCATCGCTCAACCCACCAGAACTTCCACCGGACCATCCTGGTAGCGACGGGCCGAACATGAGCGGTGGCGCCGGTGCGGTGGTGACGCCGCCGACAGTCGTCTGTACGCCAGCAGGCTGTGTGATGACGCCGCCCGTGGTGGCGCCTATCGGCTCGCCGGGGTACGTGCCGGACAACTCAACGTTGGCGACGGATGGCCAACCATCCAATGCGAAAAATGAACAAACGAATATGCTGGGCGCAAATGGCGCGCAGTTTTCGAGCAAGACAATTTGGCGCGGAGATGGAAAAGAGCGAATCGATGTTGAAAATCCCAATCCTGGGCAGCGACCCGGGCAAATACATTACCAAGACAACGCGGGAAATAAATACTACTACGATCCCGCCCTCAAGACTTTCTACGATCAAAAAAGCGGCGACCTAGCGCCAAAGTCAGTTCAGAATTTGCTAAACAATTCCCAGTTTCAGAAGGCCATTGAAAGAGGGTTGATTCAATATCTTGGAGAGCTAAAATGAGAGTAATGAATGAGTCAATGCAAAGGCGCTTGGAGAAAATTTCAGAATCGCCGTTTTTGAGTTCTGGGTTAAATGAATTGATTCAAAATGGCTTTATCTGCGCAAGGGGATTTATTTTTTGGAAATCTCTGTTCCGAGATGGGGCGTTGCCGAACGAGGATTTCATAAAAAAACACTACCTCGATGCATCGGGGTATGAAAGCGCCGTCAATAAAATTCACATCGAGGACTACTGTGAAGATGAGACTCTGGAGAATGCACTAGCCTTTTTAAACGTCTTCGAAAATAAATGGAAAGCCAGTTTCAAGGAGAGATGCGTGGCGATTATTGGGATCGACGATGGGGAATTTGGACTCTCTTGTAGTTTTAGGTTCCATGTTAGGAGAGACAGCGAAAAATGGATCGATGTAAAAAATATTAATGCACTTTCAGATCCCATTTTGATATCGGAGATTTAAGCAAGTGCCGCTCACTGGCATGTTCGGGTTCAGCGTGACCGACATGTGGCTGGACACAGCGAAGAGCCTCGGATAGCCACTTCTCGATCAGTGGCGAGTGTCGCCGGAGGCGCTGTGGGGCTGAACGATGCAGCGAAGGAGGATTTCAAGAATACAGTCGCATCGCTCAACCCATCGGAACTTCCATCGGACCACCTTGGCGGCAACGGGCCCAACATGAGCGGTGGCGCAGGCGCGGTCGCTAATTCAGATGGATCTCTCTCTCTGGATTCTTGGATCCAAAAAATAAGGTGAAGTGAATGAGTGAATTTGAAATAGACTTTGTTAGCGATGTAAATCGACAGCATTTGATGGCGGAGGTGATCTTTAAAGGCCAAAGACTCTGCATTCTGGACAAAGAGGGTGGGAATGATAAAATGGGAATAGAGTTCCTTTCGGATATTTATATCCTACCGGAAAGCGTAAAGATGAAGTTCAATCTTTCTGAATTTGTGAAAATTCTTGGGGTTGCCAAATCCGAGCTGGAGAAATGCGCATAAAAGTGGATGCAGGATTCCACAGCCATTCCCAGCAATTTGGAATACATCACCGCGCGCCGGACCGACACCAACATGCAGGGCGCCAAGCTCTAAGCACAGGGTCTCGCCTACGGCATGGACTCCGATGCCCCTGAATGTGCGGACGCCTTGATGTCCCACAGCCACGGGGCGGAATACGCTACTGAGCAACAGGCGCTGCGAAACAGCGGCCTGTTCGGCTACAGCATGACCGACATGTCGCCGGACACGGCGAAGAGCCCTGGGTGCCCACTTCTCGGATAGATCAAAACCGCTAAACCTCTCGACAATTCCGATCGATGTGAAGTGTCAGCTTGGATTTAAAGGAAAATAAATGCTATTTGGAGAGCCTGACAGATTTGCGATCTGGTTCGACCCGGTGGAATCGTGGCCTACGACGGTGCCGGCTACCCAAAGCCCGAGTACAACCACATCGGACAAGCCGGCGATCCCGAGTTCATCCTCGAGTCTCAGTTCGGCACGAGCACCCAATTCAAGACCAAGCTCGACGCCGCCCCTGTGGTCAAGACGGCGGAGCAACTTGCGCTTGACGCCGGTCGGGCGGCAAAACCGCTAGGGCTGGGATCCACCGGTCGTTCTGTTGCCAACAATTTGCGTGAGCAGTTCGCGCTAGAGCAGGCCATGTCCAACCCCGCTGCCGATCAAGTCCTTCGAATTGCCATGACTGATCCACGCTGGCCGGCATCCGATGGGTAGATGAAAATGAGCCAAAATATTAATGGCATCGAAGTTCATTACGTGAGAAATACCATCACGAACGCGACAGACGATTTCAACTTCAAATAAAGACCAACTTATGCGAGTTTTTTGCAAATTTAATTCGGGGCGCAATCTCCCCTCAAACGCATTGCGAAAAGGAGAGACCGATCTCGTCGAATTTACTCAATTGAGAATCGGGGAGATTAGTACGGTATACGGGCTCATGTTCTCCAAGACTGGGGTTGAATTCCTCATGTCGATCGGAGATTGCGGTGGACCTACTTGGTTTCCCTCTCGATTGTTCGACGTTAGACGATCGCCTTCCAAGTTGGCGTTTTCTATCTACAGCTAATGACAAAAATTTTTCGGAGCTACTGACTCAATTTGATGTCACCGCCATCATCGGGTATTCTGAACTAACTGAAAACTATGCACATTACAATGGAATCTTGGAGCGTGACATCGAACAACTTAGGATTTTTTTTTCTGAAAAGATTTTTATCGATGAGTGGCAGGCAGGACTGCCATGATCTCGCGCGGGGATCAATTTGATGCAAAGATTTTTGGCGGTAGTTGCGACATTTTCTCTTGCAGCTTGCGCCTACGACGGCGCTGGCTATCCAAAGCCCGAATACAACCACATCGGACAAGCCGGCGATCCTGAGTTCTTCCTCGAGTCCCAGTTCGGCACGAGCACCCAGTTCAAGGCCAAGCTCGACGCCGCCCCTGACGATGACTGCGTGGGCACCCAGCGCGTCGCGTACTTGCAAGCCATGAACTCATTCTTCCGTCGACCCGATGCGCCGGGTCCTTGGAAATTCGTCGCCCCAGCTGGAAAGCCCGTCCTGATCGCGGGCCAGTGGGTGCGCTATTCCACCTCCGGCTTCGACTACCTGAGCAAGACGAACCTCGTCTTCCCCGGCGGCAGTTGCCCCTGGGCTGCAAAGACGATGATTCCGCAGGCGGGGGCAACGTATCTCGTGCGCCTCTCCGGGGTCGGTCCGACCTGTGAACTCTCAATCAAGGCAGCAGATGGTTCGCCGGTTGAGACCCACGACGCGCCGAACTGCGCGCGCCCTCAATAAAACATGCCGCCGTCTCGGCAAAAAGCGTGAGATCAATCTGGTGAGCTATCACTGAGAGTCGATCGCACCTCGCCATCACAGGCCCGCGACATCAACGCCCGCCAAGCCACCGTCTCCAGCGGAGACGGCCTGCTCCTGGTGCATGCGGACCGCGACATCAACATCGGCGCCGGACAGACCACGCAACTGGAGATCCAGGGCAAGCAGACGACGAGCAAGGGGACCTTCAAAAGCTCCACCACGACCACGAACAGCAGCGCGGAAAGCACCACCAGCGTGGGCAGCAGCTTCTCGGGCGGCACTGTGGCGATGACGGCCAACAACGACATCACCATCGAGGGGTCGCACATCAGCGGCACCAATGGCGTGCTGGTGGACGCCGGACGCAACCTCACGGTCTACGAGGGCCGCAATACCTCCAGCGCCAGTCTGGAGACCGACACCCAGACCCGGGGCATCGGCTTTGGCGGCGGAAGCCTGCCCATCGTCGGCCCGGTCAAAAAAGGCTCCGGCACCGGCATCGAGGTCTCCAGCGACACCGCATCGGCCAGCACCATCCAGAGCAGCCAGGGCGGCGTATTGCTTCAAGGAGGAGGCACCGTCACGCTGCAGGGCGTGCAGGTCGATGCCGCCAAGGACATCACCATCCACGGCGCCAACGTCGACATCCACGCGGCCGTCGATGGCCAGTCGCTCGCGATCGCCCACAAGAGCAATGACCTGAACCTGGGCAGCGAGACTTGGTACCGCGATCCGAGCACGGGCTTCAATGCCAAGAAGACGCAAGAGGCAGGAATCACCGACACCTCCCTGGCGCGCACCACGCT
>NZ_JBFTRG010000038.1:0-6912 GCF_056399425.1 Variovorax sp. 01N429
GCGCACGACCCGTACGCCTACCTGAAGGACGTGCTCGAACGGCTGCCCACTCAACCTGCCAGTCGCATCCAAGATCTGTTGCCGCATCGCTGGCAGCCTGCGGCCTGATTGCGCCACCGCTCGTCAAGACGGGTTCGCCGGACGCATACGGCAAGGCATCGGCCTTACGGCAGCACATCGCATCGTAGAGCGCCATGGTGGCCGCATCTGGGCCAAGAGTCGAATAGGAAAGGGCGCTGCCTTCTTCTTTACGATCCAGCCGCCACTAAAGATCGGTCTGGAGACCTTCACGCACGCAACAGGTCGTCCCGCTACGGGTCGGACATGACGACCCGGCGCCGTGCGACGCGCGCATTTCAGACCCCTCAGTAGGTTCGATGGTGCCGTTGCCCTCGGGCCGTCGCGCCTGCGGGCCGCCCCCCGAGGTGACGCGCACGTATTGGACGCCCTACGCGGCGGAACTGAGCTCGTGAAGCCGTGGGAGGCCTGGAACGAACGGCCATTTACTCAGGGATCAGCTGGATGTCTCTTGTGCAGCGGAAGCAGCCGTTTGGTCACGACGGACATGACGTCGGCAATACGGCGATGTGCTGCCGTTCCGTGGATACTTCTCGCACCTCCGCATCGTTCCGTTGTCGCCCATGATCCGAGCAGCGAGTGTCGCTTGGCGGTCTAGAGAGTCGGAAGGGATTTCCGCGATACTTCGCGACTTTGTGAGGAGCTGAGTTTGCAGGAAAAGAAGTCTGGTCCGATCGGAATTCACATCGGAGCGTGCGTGTTGATCATTGTCCTAGCAGCCCTCTTGGCGCGTCATCCCCTGTTGATGCCTGAAATTGTTGCACCGTGCGCTCACTAACACATGGGCACCCTCAGTCCGTCCGACTGGATCAACCTCGCAACCTCGATCGGGACCTTTGCTGCTGTTGCCGCAGCGCTCCACGTGAGTCGGTCCAGCACTTCCGAAGCTGAGCGCCAAAGCTTGGTGAGGGCCCGAATCGTAGCAGCAGGCATTTCAAACAGGTTGTCGGCGCTATCAACATCGGTCTACTCGGCTTATGGCGCATGGCATCTCAACTACCTGGACTACGGGGAAGTAGCCGTTGCGAAGGATCTGCTGCAGAACCTTGAAGGAACAACCTTCCGCATCGACTCGGTCGTACTCGCTACTCTCGCACCACTCCCCGATCAATGCGCCCAGAAGATAGCAATGGCATTCGATCTGATTGATCATGTGCATGAGACCGTTGAACGCATCGCACGCAGCGAGTACTACAACGGCATACTCGGCAGGGAAAAGTTGCAAAGCTGCATGGCCAATCTTCATGAGGCGCACCGCCTCTTGATTGATCCGAACTTCATTTGCTCGAGAGCTTGTGAACTTGGCGTGTCGTCGGCCAAGATCGCGCCACTTTCGATGGGGCGCCTTGAACACATATTTTGGCGCGCGAGGCGTGTATGCGCTTCGATATTGAAAAGATGGAGTACCTGACGCGTAGTTCGGCCAACTCGCAGCGTTAGCAGACCGTCAACGCGAGACCTCCGACCGACCGCTTCGCTCCGCCAAGCGGGCAGACGGCAGATGAGACTGGCGCTGATCGCCAAAGCCATCGTTCCCGGCTTCGGTGGTCATCACGCTTCTCATGATTCTGCTGTGAAGTACGGGGCCGGGGAGGAATTCTCGGCCCCGAACCCACACAGGCAGAATCGGCGGATGCCTCAAACAGAAGAAGTCTTCATCAGTTACGCCCACGACACCCCGGAGAACGCCGACAAGGTCCTCCAGCTTTCCAACCGACTGCGCAGCGAGGGTGTGGACTGCGTGCTGGACCAGTACGAAGAATCGCCGCCGGAAGGCTGGCCCCGGTGGATGGACAAGAAGATCCGGGACGCGAAGTTCGTCTTGATGATCTGCACGGAGGTCTACTGCCGCCGCGTGATGGGCGAAGAAAAGGAAGGCGAAGGGCTGGGGGTTCGGTGGGAAGGGAACCTTGTCTACCAGTACCTTTACAACAACGGCTCGGTTAACACCCGGTTTATTCCTGTACTGCTGGAGAACTCGCATGCGAAGTTCATCCCGACACCGCTCGGCGGGTCCACGCGGTACAGCCTCGCTGCTCCCGCTGGCTATGACTCCCTTTACAAGCGTCTGATTGGACAACCAGCAACTGCCAGGAAGCCTCCTTTGGGATCGGTGAAGCCACTGGAAGAGAAGCCGGTGAAGACCGATGTGAAGATGTTGGTCACCAGTCCCATCAACATCGAACTGTGGAACGCCGCGAAGTGGCGTGCGGTGTTCTTCATGTTTCAGGAGGGGAAGCCGCCCACGATCGGGTTCGGCTTCGAGAACGGGAAAGCTGGCCGACAGATCTTCCGAGAATGGCACGAGGGCTATGGAGACAACGACGAGCTTGAACTGATTCGCGTCGCCATCATCGACGGCCCGATCCCCGGTTTGGAGGACGGCTACACGATGAGCATCGGACCGAATCTGGAAGAACAGGTCAAGCTGGCAAAGAAGACGGGGTCATTTGAGGAAGGGGACGTATTCATGTCGGTGAGCCGCTTCCATCGCATGTACAAAGAGCGTCAGTCAGGTCGGCTCGAAATGTTCAAGGAGGAGTACCGGCGTCACAAGACCTTCTGGCTGATGCCGGCAGCGGTTTCGAAGGACTACACAAAGCTAGAACCTTATCCCGAACTCGCGATACGCAAGGGGGAAATCTTCTTCCGCGACAGCGAGGATGTTGGGCCGAACGAGATCGACCGCGTGGTGTTCCCGAAAAACTTCGCCGAAGCGCAGATGCTGAAGGACAACCCCGATATGAAGACGCCGACTAGCTGGTCATTCGGGAAGGTCAGCGACTGATCGGTAGTCACCGATCTCGATGCTCGAGCGCGCGGACGTGTACGAGATTGGCCTCGGTAGCGATGGCGGCGACGAGTTCGGCTTTGTTCATTTGAAAGTCCCAGTGAGGCGTGGAAAGTTGGGGCGGTGCGCAGCACATCGATGCGCGTGAGCGCAGCCGGCGCTCCGCGTGTTCGAGGCGAGCGTTCCATCGCGGCGGATGATCGAATGTCTGCACCAAGCTAACCGAAGAAGGTCGCGCACTCTGCAATCTGGCTGTCGCTGGCAAGGGCGCGAAGGAAGGAGTCTTCCTCCTTGGAGGGGAAAAGATGCTCCTTCGCAGGAAGGCTATGACCCGACGCCAAATCGAAGTCCAACAGGATTGCACCGATCAGGAAGTCCGCCGGCAAGTTGATGCAGTACGTGTCTGTCGTTGCGACATGGCATCTCTGGCGGATAGGCCGCAGCGGATTGAGCCGGCGTATGACGTTCTCCTCGGAAACATGCGCCCGCATCGTGTGAGGATCGAAATTGAGCAGATATACGACCGCCTGCCGCTCGTTCGTCCCTTGGAAAGCATACGTGCATGTCTTGCCGGGGCGGGCGAACTTGTGAGTGGCGAAGAAGAGCGCCGTATCCAGATCGTCCGTCAGGTCGAGCACAGGGGAAAGCAGACCATAGTGCTGCAGCAATGTCGAGAGCACGGGGGCCAGGGTCAGGTCGAAGTTCAGACCCAAGTCCATCCGCAGTTGGCCGAATTCACGCAGAAGAGGGTCGTCTGATTCCTCCATCTCGGACATGGTCATTGGAAAATCCCAAACCGCTCTTTCCCTGCGACGCACTTCCGCCATGTCGAAATTCGAGTACAGGATGGAAGACCATTCGAGCAGCGTGAGATCGACAAATTGAACGTAGCTGTTTGGATGGCGGAACACCATCGTTCTCCACAAGGAAGGCAGCAACGAGATCTCGCCGAGCTCCGAGGTCACGAAACGAGGATTCGGCAACGCGCGCGAGATCGAGTAGTTCCTGGACTGGCCTCTGAAAAGCAACTTCCTTTCCGAAGCGTGATCCTCGACGATGTCGCGAACCTCGCGCATCGAACTCGCGCGCTTCACCCACACCTTGCTCCTAGCGCCACCCTCAAGCGTGTCCAACATCGAGGCCGAAAGGCGCGTCTCTCCATCGACCGACGACAAGGCACCCTCGTAGTACCTGTCAACCACGATGGGGGCCGCACGCCCCATGACCACGTACCCGGAGGCGATCAACCGCTGCGCTGCCGCTTCCTGCACGCCTAGGGACCGGAACGCCTCGACGGTGTCGCCTCCATGCGGCGACTTGGCAATCCAGTCGTAGTCGTTCTCGTAGTAGCGCCAATAGTCCATCTCGTCTCCCTTTGGTTGGCCCTTGAGTTCGACCCCTCCGGCTTCCTAGAGATGGGGTCATTGCTCGAAGATACAACGTCGCCTTCTGGTGAAAATCAGAGGACCTCCACAACCCGACAGATTTAGCGTTTTCGACAAACTACAAATGGTGTGGTAAGGGCTTCTCAATGGCAAGGGAGCGTTCGTGCCGCACCATCAATGGCCTACCTTGGTCAACTCCACGATCCACAGGCGTTTCCGCAGGGTTTGGGCTTGAAAAGCGCATGGCTGTTGCGCTTGTAGCGTGGCGGGCCAAGACGGCCTCGCTGTGGCGGCGGCGCATCGTCGGACGCTTTGCGATTGAAACATTTCAGCGTACACCGATGGCGGACGGAAACATCGCGCGGTCCCAGCCCAGATCCTCCTGCAGCACGCGCCAGCCGAAGCCCAGCGCCCGTCACACGCGCGAGAAGCGTCCCGCCGGTACCGGGCCCATACGCCTCGCCTTCACCCGGACCGGACACCAGGCCGGTAGATGCTGTCCGCGCAGATCCCCGGGGTCCATCGGCGAACGTTGTGTGATGTCCGAATCTTGGCGAACCCCACCCGGCCAAAACGCTGTCCAGCATCGGGCAGCGGCAAAATGCGACATCCTCGTTGTCTTGGAGACGCCGATTGAGTTATGCAGTACCTGATTTTTCAAGAAAGCAGATTACGCGAGCAGGCCAAGTCCTGATCGCCGCGAACGTCGATTCAAAGGAGTATGCCGAGGCACTGAAACTCATCAACTTCTGGAGGGCGTGTCACGCATATCCGATCAACACCTTTCAGGCCACGCTTCGACTTCGTCTCAAGAAGATCTCGACTACGGTTATCGTTGCACGACGGCTGAAGCGCATACCTTCGATCGAACGAAAACTTCGAAGCAATCAGGGAATGCAGCTCGCCCGGATGCAAGACATTGGCGGCCTCCGCGCGATCGTCACCAACATGCGTCAGGTGAGAGCTCTGCATGCGCGGTATTCAGATGGCACCCTGACGCACAAATTGATTGGGATTGATGACTATATTGACCATCCCAAGCAGTCGGGCTACAGATCACTTCACCTGATTTACCGCTACAAGAACCCGCTGGTCCCAAAGTATGACGGTCTGTGCCTTGAACTTCAGATCCGGACAAGAATGCAGCACATCTGGGCGACAGCGGTCGAGACGGTGGGCTCGTTCTTGAATCAAGCACTGAAATCGAGTGAGGGTTCGGATGATTGGCTGGACTACTTTCGCGTGGTCGGTGCCGCTTTCGCGATCGTGGAAAGGTGCCCTGTAGAACGCTCCTTTGTCGGAATGGACGCGAGAGAGATCGTCCGCCTCGGCTATGAGAAAGGCCAGGCGCTGGACGTGCGACGAAAACTAGACGCGTTCGCCATCGCCGCACAGCACATCTCGTCCGGCAAATCCCAAGGCAGCTATCACCTGATAGTACTCAACGCCGCAGAGAAAACCGTCTCCATCTCATCTTTCGGTACTCGTCGGCTGGAAGAGGCGAACCAAGCCTACGCCAACGCAGAAATCTCAGCATCGATAAGCGAGCAGGATATACAGCCAGTCCTAGTGGCAACCGACTCAATCGACAAGCTCCGCCGTGCGTACCCAAACTACTTTCTCGACACGAGAGAGTTTATGCGCGTTCTAACGAGAATAGAGAACCAGTATCTAGGCGACATTCACTCTGGACAGATGTCCTTGCCCCTCGGCGGTTAGGTCCGTGATCGTCTGGTAGCGGTCGTCAGGCCTGGCCGCCTCAGACGGCCGCAGTCAGTCTGGACGAGAAGTTCCGTAAGGTCCTGTGTCTCCCTTAGGGTCTGGCCGCCATTTTAGAAAGGCCGCCGCTACAGGATCTGCGAGATCAAATAGCTTGCGCGGCCGGCTGAGGAAGACGCGAATTGTCGGAACCAGGCTGTTTCGATGAGGAATGCGGCGGGCGTGATGGAAACCAAAGCGATGCTTCCACTGGTGCGACGCTACGATGGTCTGACCGAGGTAGCGCGCAAACGTAGACCCACGCCCTGCCCCACCGATCAGTTTGAAGCGCCGCTCCCCCCGTCGACGGTCAGTTCAATCAATCGTTCAACCCATTCGCCGCCATGAAAGGAAACGATCTCAACCGGCTCCCAACTCAACGACATTGCCTTTCGACCGACCTGCGGGTACAGGTCCAATGTCGATCTAAGTGATGTGTAGTTCGGCGAAGGAAGTACGTTTTTGGCCAGGATCATCACCAAGCCGTTCATCTCAAGCTGCCAACAGCTTGGCGAATTCGCGGTGGCGACGTGGTGCACGCCCTTTGTTTGAACGAGCGGGACGAGCGTCTCGATTGCGAGTTTGGCAATCCATACCCTGTTGTAGCGAGGCTTTGATGCCATGATTGCGCCTGATACGTCTTCCAGCAGGAGCCTACGCACGGGCGGGGAATCTGGCAAGGAGGCTGGTACAAAAAGGGGTAGGAGGCGGGAGGTATCGCCCGCAGGCATCTTCGGTCGGCAACTTCGCACTGCGGATTCAACCGGTCGATGCAACACATTCGCTGAACATCTCAGCCGGTGTATGGAAACCGAGCGTCTTGCGCGGCCTCTCGTTCAATTGTCTCGCGATCGCGTTGAGTTGAAGCTGTGAGAACCCTGAGATGTCCATGCCCTTGGG
>NZ_JBFTRG010000039.1:0-6346 GCF_056399425.1 Variovorax sp. 01N429
GCATCGAGCCAGATCGCCACGGGCAACCAGGACTTGTCCTCGCGCACCGAAGAGCAGGCGAGCTCGCTGGAGCAGACCGCCGCTTCGATGGAAGAGCTCACATCGACCGTCAAGCAGAACGCCGACAACGCGCGCCAAGCCAATCAGCTTGCGGTGTCCGCTTCCGAAGTAGCGGTCAAGGGCGGCAGTGTCGTCTCGCAGGTGGTCGACACGATGGGCTCCATCAATGCATCGTCACGCAAGATCGTGGACATCATCGGCGTGATCGACGGCATTGCATTCCAGACCAACATCCTTGCCTTGAACGCAGCGGTCGAAGCCGCCCGCGCTGGCGAGCAGGGGCGCGGCTTTGCCGTGGTGGCCTCCGAAGTGCGCAGCCTGGCCCAACGCTCAGCCGCCGCAGCCAAGGAAATCAAGACGCTCATCGGCGACTCGGTAGAAAAGGTCGAGGAAGGCAGCAAACAGGTGGCCGAAGCCGGAAAGACCATGGAAGAGATCGTCGACAGCGTCAAGCGCGTGACGGACATCATGGGCGAGATCACTGCGGCCAGCCAGGAGCAGACCTCGGGCATCGAGCAGATCAACCAGGCGATCACGCAGATGGACCAGGTCACGCAGCAGAACGCGGCGCTGGTCGAAGAGGCTGCCGCTGCGGCAGGCTCGCTGCAGGAACAGGCATCCAGTCTCGTCCGGGCGGTGAGCGTCTTCAGGCTGGACAGCGACAACCAGGCGGTCCGCGCCATCGCACGGGCGCAGTCCAGCAGCGCCGATCGGGTGCCGAAACGCGTTTCGGGCGGAAAGCCTGCGCTGGCCAAGCCGGCAGCGAAGCAGCTTGCGGCGCCCGCCAAAGCCGCCGCAGCCCACGAATCGTCCGGCGATTGGGCCGAGTTCTAAGCGCCATCTACGGCGGTCACATAGAAAGAAGAAAAAATGCAATGGTTCCAAAAGCTCCGCGTGGCCGTCAAACTGGTCCTCAGCTTTCTCGTGGTTGCGGCGGTCGGCGCGATCGTCAGTGCGCTGGGCATCTTTCACATGGGGCGCATCAGCGATGCGACGGAAAAGCTCTACGCGCATGAGCTTCGGGCCTTGCAGGCCGTGCAGGAAGCCAACATCCACCTGCTGTATGCCAGCCGGGCGCAGATGAGCCTCCTGTCGGCGTCCACGCGCGGCGAGCGCAACGCGGCTGGAAAGGAACTCACCACTGCCATGGAGGGTCTCGCCGCGCGTGCAGGCGAGGTCAAGCCGATCTTCGAGGAAAGCGAGCCGGGCAAGAAGTTGTTCGCGCAGTACGAGAGCCTGCTTCCGGGCTTGAAGCAGCACATGGACCAGTTCGTGGCGCTGATCTCCAAGCAGTCGCTGGACAGTTCCCAGTTCGACGGACAAGTGAACGAGGACAGCGCGCGCCTGCTTCAGGAGTCGCGAGGTCTCGAGGAGGTTCTGAAGAACATGGTCGCGCACAGCAACTCGCTGGCGAAGCAGAGCGCAGAGCACGCCGCGAACGTCTACACGAATTCGCGGCTGATGACCGTGGTGATGACGCTGGCCGGCATCCTCGCGAGTGTCGCGCTTGGCCTTTTCGTCGCACGTGCCTTGGCGCGTCAGCTGGGGGGAGAGCCCGCCCATGCCGCGGAAGTCGTGGGCCGCATCGCGAACGGCGACTTGACGGTGAACGTGGACGCGGGTCTTGCGCGTGACGGCAGCCTGTTGCATTCCATCAAGCACATGCAAGACCAGCTTTCAGCGGTGGTCGGGAAGATCAAGACTTCGAGCGACACGATCGCGACGGCCTCGGGCCAGATCRCCACCGGCAACCAGGACTTGTCTTCGCGCACCGAAGAGCAGGCGAGTTCGCTGGAAGAGACAGCGGCTTCGATGGAAGAGCTGACTTCGACAGTCAAGCAGAACGCCGACAACGCGCGCCAGGCGAATCAACTCGCAGTGTCGGCCTCGGCAGTCGCGGTCAAGGGCGGCAGCGTGGTCAGCCAGGTGGTGGACACGATGGCTTCGATCAACGCATCGTCCAGGAAGATCGTGGACATCATCGGCGTGATCGATGGCATCGCGTTCCAGACCAACATCCTTGCACTGAACGCGGCGGTGGAAGCCGCGCGCGCCGGCGAGCAGGGCCGCGGCTTTGCCGTGGTGGCCTCTGAAGTGCGAAGCCTTGCACAGCGCTCGGCAGCGGCGGCGAAGGAAATCAAGGGCCTCATCGATGACTCGGTGGGCAAGGTGGATGCGGGCAGCGCGCTGGTGGGCGAAGCGGGCAAGACCATGGAAGAGATCGTCGAGAGCGTCAAGCGGGTGACGGACATCATGGGCGAGATCACTGCCGCGAGCCAGGAGCAGACGTCGGGCATCGAGCAGATCAACCAGGCGATCACGCAGATGGACCAGGTGACGCAGCAGAACGCCGCACTCGTGGAAGAAGCATCCGCGGCAGCCGAGTCGTTGCAGGAGCAAGCGTCGAGTCTCGTGCAGGCAGTCAGCGTCTTCAGGCTGGGCAGTGAAGAACTCGATCCCGCCGACCTCAACTTCCGCGCGCTCGCGCCGATATAGATGCAACGGGCATCGCGACGAACACGATGCCGATGCCCCCACAGACACTCACCGCACAAGGTAAAAGCCACATGTCAGGAAGCTTGTTTTTCACGGGCCTGAGCGGTCTCAGCGTTGCGCGAGCCGCGTTGATGACCACCGCCCACAACACTGCCAACGTCTATACGACAGGCTATAGCCGGCAAGTTGCCGAAATCGCCACCAACTCGCCGACCGCGACGGGGTCCGGCTATGTCGGGAACGGCGCCACCGTCAGCACGATCTCGCGCAGCTACGACCGCTACCTCACGGCGCAGCTTGCCGCCGCGCAGTCGGCATCCGCAGCGTTGAGCACCAACGGCACCCAGATCAACCGCATCGATTCGCTCCTGGCGGACCAGACCGGTGGCCTGAGCCCGCTGATGCAGAGCTTCTTCACGGCAGTCCAAGGTGTGGCGAACACGCCCGCGGACACGGCCGCACGCCAGCAACTGATCAGCTCCGCCCAATCGCTGGCCAGCAAGTTCCGGTCGACTGACAAGTACCTCTCCGACATCAACTCGTCCGTCAACGACCAGATCGCGGGCAGCGTCGACCAGATCAATACCTACTCGAGCAAGATCGCCAGCCTCAACCAGCAGATCAGCATGATGAGTGCGGTGGCCGGTGGGCAGCCGCCCAACGACCTGCTGGACCAGCGCGACCAGCTGGTGAGCGAGCTCAGCCAGATCGTCGACGTCAAGGTGCTGCAGCAGGACAATGGCAAGTACAACGTCTTCATCGGCAGTGGCCAGTCCCTGGTGACGGGCGACCAGGCCGCCACGATGAAGGCGATCCAGTCTTCCGCCGACCCCACCCGCACTGCGGTCGCGCTGGTGGGCATCGCGGGCAACGTGTCGGAACTCAGCGACAACACCTTCACGGGCGGTGCGCTGGGCGGTCTCATGACATTCCGCAACGACACGCTGACGCCCACGCAGAATGCCATCGGACGTTTGTCGATGGCATTCGCAAGCGAGATCAACGTGCAACAGAATCTCGGCGTCGACCTGAGTGGCGCGCTCGGCCAGGACCTCTTCACGACGGCATCGCCCGGTGTGTTCTCGAACGCGAAGAACTCGGGCAACCTCGTGCTCTCGGGCAGCGTGACCAGTACCAACCAGCTCACGACGAGCGACTACTCGGTGCAGGCCAGGAACGTCGCCGGCACGATGACGTACTCGGTCACTCGTCTTTCGGACAACCAGTCCGTGGGCTCGTTCACGAGCTTCCCGATCACCTTCGACGGCGTGAGCCTCGCCGCCGCCAGCGGCGCTCCGCAGGATGGCGACTCCTTCCTGGTGCAGCCGACGCGCACCGGCGCGCGCGACATGACCGTGACGGTGCTCGACCCGAGCAAGGTGGCTGCCGCTTCGCCGGTGATCACCGGCAACACCAGCACCAATCAAGGCAGCGGCGCGCTCAGCGCGGCCAAGATCGGTGCCGGCTATCCGGCCACGCCGCTCGCAGCGAAGGTCACGCTGAGCTATGACGCGGGGACGAACATGTTGTCCGGATTTCCGGGGAGCTCGGCCGTGACAGTGACCCTTGCCGACGGCACATCCAACACCTACGCGCCCGGAGCGACCGTGCCGTACACGGCCGGCGCACAGATCAGTTTCGACGGCATCGGCGTCAGCCTGAGCGGCCAGCCGGCCCAGGGCGATACCTTCACCATCGGCAAGAACACCGCAGGCGTTTCCGACGGCACCAACGCGTTGTTGCTCGGAGCGCTCCAGCGCCAGACCACGATGGCCAACGGCAGCTCGACCTTCAACGGCGCGTATTCGCAGATCGTGAGCGAGGTGGGCAACCGGGCCATGCAAGTCAACGTCGCCTCGAAGACTCAGGACAGCGTGACCAGCCAGATCAAGGCGAGCCAGCAATCCATCTCCGGTGTGAACCAGGACGAGGAAACGGGCAACCTGCTGATGTACCAGCAGATGTACCAGGCCAATGCCAAGGTGATCCAGACCGCTTCGACCATCTTCGACGCGATCCTCGCCATCAGCAATTGATCCTTTCAATATCCAGAATCCAGGAGCCGTGATGCGTATCAGCACCAGTTCTTTCTATGAACAGAATGTCGTCGCGATGGGCCAGCAGCAGCAGAAGCTGTTTCGGGTCCAGCAGCAACTATCTGCCGGGACCAAGTTCCTGACCGCTGGGGACGACCCGGTAGGTGCGACGCGCGCGCTGGGTGTCAGCCAGAGCCTGGCCGAGTCCTCGCAATACGCGACCAGCCGCGATCGTGCGACCTTGTCCCTGTCTCGGGAAGAGAACGCGCTCGACAGCGCGACGACGATCCTGCAGAACATCAAGACGCTCACCGTGCAGGCGGGCAACGGAACGCTGTCGGATGCGGATCGCGCATCGTTGGCGACCAGTCTCCAGAGCAACCTGGACGAGCTGGTGGGCCTTGCCAACACCGACGACGGCAACGGCCAGTTCCTCTTCGCTGGCTACAAGAGCGCCACGGCGCCCTTCGTTTCTTCACCAGGCGGCATTCAGTATGTGGGGGATCAGGGCCAGCGCCTGATGCAGGTGGACGTGGCGCGCCAGATGTCGACATCCGACGACGGGCGCTCGGTGTTCCAGTCGGTGCAGAACAACGGAAAGTACGTTGCTTCGGACAGCGCCGCCAATACCGGAACCGGTGTGTTCAGCGCGATCGGCGTCAATGACGCGACGGACCCGAACTACGGCAAGGACTTCCAGATCAGCTTTGCTGGCGGCAACTACACCGTGCAGACCAAGGACGTGCCGCCTGTGACGGTTTCTGCCGGGAGCTTCGATCCCAAGACGCCCATCGTCTTCGGTGGCATTCAGATCCAGATCAGCGGAACGCCTGCGGACGGAGACACTTTTGATGTGTCGACTGCGAAGAATGCCGGGTCGGATGTGTTTGCTACGGTGGGTAGCCTCATCACGGCTCTCAGGGCGCCGCTGGCGGGGGGCGGGGCGGCTGCGCAGGCCAAGCTGCTGAATGCGCTCAGTACGGCCAACGTGAAGGTTTCCAACAATTACGACAACGTGCTGACGGTTCGGGCGTCGATTGGGTCGCGGTTGAATGAGATCGATGCGCTGAATTCGAGCGGGGCGAGTCGGGACTTGAATGACAAGAGCTATCTTTCGAGCATTCAGGATCTGGATCCTGTGCAGGCGATTGCGGAGTTTTATCAGCGGCAGAGTTCTTTGCAGGCTACGCAGATGACGTTTGCGAAGCTTAGTTCTATATCGTTGTTTAACTATCTTTGATTTGGGTTGTGGTGGGTTGTGGTGGGTGTGGTCGGGTGGGGTGTTGGTCTTGGTAGGCTGTTGGCCGGGTTTCGCCCCGGCGGGCGACTTACTTTCTTTTGCGTCGCCAAAAGAAAGTAAGCAAAGAAAAGGCGACCCCACTGTGCGCGTCCCTGCGCTTCGCTACGGGCAACCTGCGGTGCTCGCTTCAGGCGGGGTCCGCGCGAAACTCGCTGCGCTCAAACACGCGCAGCCCTTGTCCGCCTGAAGCTGCGCTCCTCGGCACGCACAGAGGGGACCCGGACACKAATACCGATACCAATACCAAGGCAGAACGCGCCGTGGCGCGTCCTTGTGTTTTTGGTTTGGCTGTTGGTATTCAAAGAGCCGAGCGAAGCGACGGCCCGAGCACTCCCTTCTGGGGGTGCCGAGGAGCGGAGCTTTTCGTGGATCAGGGCCGCGCGTGTTTGAGCGCAGCGAGTTTGCGCGGACCCCACGAAAAGCGAGCACCGCAGGTTGCCCGTAGCGCAGCGAA
>NZ_JBFTRG010000040.1:0-5645 GCF_056399425.1 Variovorax sp. 01N429
ACCGTGTCATAATCGAAGGCTCCGCTAAACACGGATCTTGATGTTGCTCTCCGGGGTGGTATTGAGATGAGCGGAGAGGGGGAAGAAAAAAACTTCAAAAGTTTTTCGAATCTTCTGAAAATCGTGTAATAATAGAGGGCTTCGCTGATCGCAGCGAAGTGAAGCGCGAAGCGGGATGCTAAGCGCGGTGATCGTTAAAAACATACAGCCGATAAGCGTGGGCGTTTGAGGCGAATGGCCAAGTTCTTCGGAACGAAGTCTTCGGACTTTAAACGCTCATGAGAATAGAAGTGAAGTTCACTTCAATTCCGTTTTTATGAGTTGCTTGAGAAATCGAGCGAAAAATTCAAGATCGAACTATAGAGTTTGATCCTGGCTCAGATTGAACGCTGGCGGCATGCCTTACACATGCAAGTCGAACGGCAGCACGGGAGCAATCCTGGTGGCGAGTGGCGAACGGGTGAGTAATACATCGGAACGTGCCCAATCGTGGGGGATAACGCAGCGAAAGCTGTGCTAATACCGCATACGATCTACGGATGAAAGCAGGGGACCGCAAGGCCTTGCGCGAATGGAGCGGCCGATGGCAGATTAGGTAGTTGGTGAGGTAAAGGCTCACCAAGCCTTCGATCTGTAGCTGGTCTGAGAGGACGACCAGCCACACTGGGACTGAGACACGGCCCAGACTCCTACGGGAGGCAGCAGTGGGGAATTTTGGACAATGGGCGCAAGCCTGATCCAGCCATGCCGCGTGCAGGATGAAGGCCTTCGGGTTGTAAACTGCTTTTGTACGGAACGAAACGGCCCTTTCTAATAAAGGGGGCTAATGACGGTACCGTAAGAATAAGCACCGGCTAACTACGTGCCAGCAGCCGCGGTAATACGTAGGGTGCAAGCGTTAATCGGAATTACTGGGCGTAAAGCGTGCGCAGGCGGTGATGTAAGACAGTTGTGAAATCCCCGGGCTCAACCTGGGAACTGCATCTGTGACTGCATCGCTGGAGTGCGGCAGAGGGGGATGGAATTCCGCGTGTAGCAGTGAAATGCGTAGATATGCGGAGGAACACCGATGGCGAAGGCAATCCCCTGGGCCTGCACTGACGCTCATGCACGAAAGCGTGGGGAGCAAACAGGATTAGATACCCTGGTAGTCCACGCCCTAAACGATGTCAACTGGTTGTTGGGAATTCACTTTCTCAGTAACGAAGCTAACGCGTGAAGTTGACCGCCTGGGGAGTACGGCCGCAAGGTTGAAACTCAAAGGAATTGACGGGGACCCGCACAAGCGGTGGATGATGTGGTTTAATTCGATGCAACGCGAAAAACCTTACCCACCTTTGACATGTACGGAATTTGCCAGAGATGGCTTAGTGCTCGAAAGAGAACCGTAACACAGGTGCTGCATGGCTGTCGTCAGCTCGTGTCGTGAGATGTTGGGTTAAGTCCCGCAACGAGCGCAACCCTTGTCATTAGTTGCTACATTCAGTTGGGCACTCTAGTGAGACTGCCGGTGACAAACCGGAGGAAGGTGGGGATGACGTCAAGTCCTCATGGCCCTTATAGGTGGGGCTACACACGTCATACAATGGCTGGTACAAAGGGTTGCCAACCCGCGAGGGGGAGCTAATCCCATAAAACCAGTCGTAGTCCGGATCGCAGTCTGCAACTCGACTGCGTGAAGTCGGAATCGCTAGTAATCGTGGATCAGAATGTCACGGTGAATACGTTCCCGGGTCTTGTACACACCGCCCGTCACACCATGGGAGCGGGTTCTGCCAGAAGTAGTTAGCCTAACCGCAAGGAGGGCGATTACCACGGCAGGGTTCGTGACTGGGGTGAAGTCGTAACAAGGTAGCCGTATCGGAAGGTGCGGCTGGATCACCTCCTTTCTGGAAACAAGCCATTTAAATTGAACGCCCACACTTATCGGTTGTTGGATGAAGTCGATTGCATCGACATGGGTCTGTAGCTCAGCTGGTTAGAGCACCGTCTTGATAAGGCGGGGGTCGTTGGTTCGAGCCCAACTAGACCCACCAATTCTTCCAATGGTCATAGGTGTCAATTGTGGACCCTTGGGGGATTAGCTCAGCTGGGAGAGCACCTGCTTTGCAAGCAGGGGGTCGTCGGTTCGATCCCGTCATCCTCCACCACCAACGCGAGCGCCTGTGGGGCGTTCGATACCGAGGCAATCAACACCAAAGCGGCTTTGTGCGCAAGCATGAGGCTTCTTTGTTGTTGATCGGGATCTCCTGATCAATCGGCTGTTCTTTAAAAATTCATAGAGTCGAATCAGCGCTGCTGACGGAAAGAGCTTCATGGCTCACCGTGCCGTCAGCAGCATGAATTTTTGATTGCGTCAAATGAACTTCAATTTCGAGTCAAATCGATTTATGAAGACGGCATAACGCGCCAGGTGAAAGACCTGGTAATTCCTTGATTGACTTTGGTTTCTGTGAAGAAACGTCAAAGTTATAGGGTCAAGTGAATAAGAGCATGTGGTGGATGCCTTGGCGATGATAGGCGACGAAGGACGTGATAGCCTGCGATAAGCTTCGGGGAGCTGGCAAATTAGCTTTGATCCGGAGATTTCCGAATGGGGAAACCCACCGAAAGGTATCGCATACTGAATACATAGGTATGCGAGGCGAACCGGGTGAACTGAAACATCTCAGTAGCTCGAGGAAAAGACATCAACCGAGATTCCGAAAGTAGTGGCGAGCGAAATCGGAGAAGCCTGTTAGTGATAGCACAAGACTTAACAGAACAGCTTGGAAAGGCTGGCCATAGCGGGTGATAGCCCCGTATGTGAAAAGACCTGTGTGGTACTGAGCTAACGAAAAGTAGGGCGGGACACGAGAAATCCTGTCTGAATATGGGGGGACCATCCTCCAAGGCTAAATACTCATCATCGACCGATAGTGAACTAGTACCGTGAGGGAAAGGCGAAAAGAACCCCGGGAGGGGAGTGAAATAGATCCTGAAACCGCATGCTTACAAAAAGTAGGAGCCCGCAAGGGTGACTGCGTACCTTTTGTATAATGGGTCAGCGACTTACATTCAGTGGCAAGGTTAACCGAATAGGGAAGCCGTAGAGAAATCGAGTCCGAATAGGGCGATCAGTCGCTGGGTGTAGACCCGAAACCAAGTGATCTATCCATGGCCAGGATGAAGGTGCCGTAACAGGTACTGGAGGTCCGAACCGACTAGTGTTGCAAAACTAGCGGATGAGCTGTGGATAGGGGTGAAAGGCTAAACAAACTTGGAAATAGCTGGTTCTCTCCGAAAACTATTTAGGTAGTGCCTCAAGTATTACCTTCGGGGGTAGAGCACTGTTTTGGCTAGGGGGTCATGGCGACTTACCAAACCAAGGCAAACTCCGAATACCGAAGAGTACAGCTTGGGAGACAGAGCACCGGGTGCTAACGTCCGGACTCAAGAGGGAAACAACCCAGACCGCCAGCTAAGGTCCCTAAAATTGGCTAAGTGGGAAACGAAGTGGGAAGGCTAAAACAGTCAGGATGTTGGCTTAGAAGCAGCCATCATTTAAAGAAAGCGTAATAGCTCACTGATCGAGTCGTCCTGCGCGGAAGATGTAACGGGGCTAAGCCAGTTACCGAAGCTGCGGATTTGCAATTTATTGCAAGTGGTAGGAGAGCGTTCTGTAAGCCTGTGAAGGTGCGTTGTAAAGCGTGCTGGAGGTATCAGAAGTGCGAATGCTGACATGAGTAGCGTTAAAGGGGGTGAAAAGCCCCCTCGCCGTAAGCGCAAGGTTTTCTACGCAACGTTCATCGGCGTAGAGTGAGTCGGCCCCTAAGGCGAGGCAGAGATGCGTAGCTGATGGGAAACAGGTCAATATTCCTGTACCGATGTGTAGTGCGATGTGGGGACGGATCTTAATAGGTCATCCGGGTGTTGGATATCCCGGTTTAGTTGGAAGTAGGCGATGGGTAGGCAAATCCGCCCGTCATATACCGAGGCCAACGATCGAGCCAGCTTGCTGGTGAAGTGACTGAACGAGGTTCCAGGAAAAGCCACTAAGCTTCAGCTGCACACGACCGTACCGCAAACCGACACTGGTGCGCGAGATGAGTATTCTAAGGCGCTTGAGAGAACTCAGGAGAAGGAACTCGGCAAATTGACACCGTAACTTCGGAAGAAGGTGTGCCCTATTAGTGTGAAGTGAACAACGGAGCATGAATGGGTTGCAAAAAATCGGTGGCTGCGACTGTTTATTAAAAACACAGCACTCTGCAAACACGAAAGTGGACGTATAGGGTGTGACGCCTGCCCGGTGCTGGAAGATTAAATGATGGGGTGCAAGCTCTTGATTGAAGTCCCAGTAAACGGCGGCCGTAACTATAACGGTCCTAAGGTAGCGAAATTCCTTGTCGGGTAAGTTCCGACCTGCACGAATGGCGTAACGATGGCCACACTGTCTCCTCCTGAGACTCAGCGAAGTTGAAATGTTTGTGATGATGCAATCTCCCCGCGGAAAGACGGAAAGACCCCATGAACCTTTACTGTAGCTTTGTATTGGACTTTGAACAGATCTGTGTAGGATAGGTGGGAGGCTTTGAAGCAGGGTCGCTAGATCTTGTGGAGCCAACGTTGAAATACCACCCTGGTGTGTTTGAGGTTCTAACCTAGGTCCATTATCTGGATCGGGGACAGTGCATGGTAGGCAGTTTGACTGGGGCGGTCTCCTCCCAAAGCGTAACGGAGGAGTTCGAAGGTACGCTAGTTACGGTCGGACATCGTGACGATAGTGCAATGGCATAAGCGTGCTTAACTGCGAGACTGACAAGTCGAGCAGATGCGAAAGCAGGACATAGTGATCCGGTGGTTCTGTATGGAAGGGCCATCGCTCAACGGATAAAAGGTACTCTGGGGATAACAGGCTGATACCGCCCAAGAGTTCATATCGACGGCGGTGTTTGGCACCTCGATGTCGGCTCATCTCATCCTGGGGCTGTAGCCGGTCCCAAGGGTATGGCTGTTCGCCATTTAAAGAGGTACGTGAGCTGGGTTTAAAACGTCGTGAGACAGTTTGGTCCCTATCTTCCGTGGGCGCTGCAGATTTGAGGAAGCCTGCTCCTAGTACGAGAGGACCGGAGTGGACACACCTCTGGTGTATCGGTTGTCACGCCAGTGGCATTGCCGAGTAGCTAAGTGTGGAAGAGATAACCGCTGAAAGCATCTAAGCGGGAAACTCGTTTCAAGATGAGATCTGCCGGGGCCTTGAGCCCCCTGAAGAGTCGTTCAAGACCAGGACGTTGATAGGTCGGGTGTGGAAGCGCAGTAATGCGTTAAGCTAACCGATACTAATTGCTCGTGCGGCTTGACCCTATAACTTTGATCCAGTCGATCAAAGTGTTATGCCAAGTTGACGCACTCAACCATTCACGCTGATTCCAAACTCTATGAATTCGCCAGGCTGATCCCATCAGCCCAGCAACCCTTTATGCCTGATGACCATAGCGAGGTGGTCCCACTCCTTCCCATCCCGAACAGGACAGTGAAACGCCTCAGCGCCGATGATAGTGCGGGTTCCCGTGTGAAAGTAGGTCATCGTCAGGCTCTTACAGCCCCAAAAAGCCCAGCCCTCTCAGGCTGGGCTTTTTGCGTTCCGCGCCCTCCCATCACCT
>NZ_JBFTRG010000041.1:0-4742 GCF_056399425.1 Variovorax sp. 01N429
GCGGGCGTGACCTTCGCCAAGCAGTATGGATTGACCCCCGGCATCGCCCTGACTGCCGCGCAGATGGCCCAGCTCACGAGCGACATCGTCTGGCTCGTCGAGCAGACCGTGACCCTTGCCGATGGCAGCACCCAGCAGGTGCTCGTGCCSCAGGTGTATGTGCGYGTGCAGCCCGGGGACATCGACGGCTCCGGTGCGCTGCTGTCGGCCGACCGCCTGAGCATCAAGAACAAGGCGGGTGAAGGCGACTTCACCAACAGCGGCACCGTGGCCGGGCGCTCGCTCGTGKCSATCACCGCGGACAACATCGACAACCTGGGCGGGCGCATCTCGGGGGGCAATGTGGCGCTGGACGCGCGCAACGACATCAACATCATTGGCGGGACGGTCGATGCGCGAGATGCTCTGAGCCTGAAGGCGGGCAACGACATCAATGTGCGCACCACGACCAGCTCCGCCACGGGTGCCCTGACGAGTTCCACCGTCATAGATCGCGTCGCGGGTCTTTATGTGACCAATCCAGGCGGAACACTGGTCGCCAGCGCCGGGCGCGACGTGAACCTCGTGGGCGCCATCATCGAGAACCAGGGSGGTGGCTCGACCTCGATCACGGCAAAGCGGGACATCAATCTGGGGACGGTCACCGAGAGCCGATCACACCTCGCGGTCACCGGCCCCAAGGACTACGTGGGCTCGGCCACCAGCCGCGAGACCGGAACCACGATCACGACCCATGGCACGACGGTCCTCAGCGCGGGCAACGACATCAACGCCCGCCAAGCCACCGTCTCCAGCGGCGACGGCCTGCTCCTGGTGCATGCGGACCGCGACATCAACATCGGCGCCGGACAGACCACGCAA
Source organism: Variovorax sp. 01N429 (assembly GCF_056399425.1). Lineage (NCBI taxonomy): Bacteria > Pseudomonadati > Pseudomonadota > Betaproteobacteria > Burkholderiales > Comamonadaceae > Variovorax > Variovorax sp. 01N429. The sequence continues at coordinate 862 of NZ_JBFTRG010000041.1, forward strand.
CTGGACATCCAGGGCAAGCAGACGACGACCAAGGGGACCTTCAAGAAATCGACCACGACCACGAACAGCAGCGCGGAAAGCACCACCAGCGTGGGCAGCAGCTTCTCGGGCGGCACGGTGGCGATGACGGCCAACAACGACATCACGATCGAGGGGTCGCACATCAGCGGCACCAATGGCGTGCTGGTGGACGCCGGACGCAACCTCACGGTCTACGAGGGCCGCAATACCTCCAGCGCCAGTCTGGAGACCGACACCCAGACCCGGGGCATCGGCTTYGGCGGCGGAAGCCTGCCCATCGTCGGCCCGGTCAAAAAAGGATCCGGCACCGGCATCGAGGTCTCCAGCAACACCGCATCGGCCAGCACCATCCAGAGCAGCCAGGGCGGTGTCTTGCTTCAAGGAGGAGGCACCGTCACGCTGCAGGGCGTGCAGGTCGATGCCGCCAAGGACATCACCATCCACGGCGCCAACGTCGACATCCACGCGGCAGTCGATGGCCAGTCGCTCGCGATCGCCCACAAGAGCAATGACCTGAACCTGGGCAGCGAGACCTGGTACCGCGACCCGAGCACGAGCTTCAATGCCAAGATGGCGCAAGAGGCAGGGATCTCGGACACCTCCCTGGCGCGCACCACGCTCAACGGCGCCAACGTGAACATCACGGCGGACGACACGCTCGCGATGGCCGGCACCACGGTGAACACGCCCGGCGAGCTCTCTCTCAAGGCCGACACCCTGGTCCTGGGCACGCAGGCCACCGAACACGGCACCCAGGAGACCAGCCAGGGCCGGGACCTCATGTACCAGAAGGCCAAGGACAAGGGGACCACCGACCAGACCACGAACTACAACCAGTTCAACGTGGGCAGTCTGGCCGTGAGCGCCAACCACGTGCAGGCCGGCGTGGGCGCGAAGGACAGCATCGAGCAGCTTACGCAGCAGCCCGGCATGGGCTGGATAGAGCAGCTTCAGAACGATCCGAACCTCAGCGGCAAGGTCGACTGGGCGAAGGTCGAGGAGGCGCACAAGAACTGGAACTACAGCCAGCAAGGGCTGACGCCTGAAGGGGCTGCCATCGTGACGGTGGTGGTGACGTACTTCACCTGGGGAGCGGCCTCAGGCGCAGGTGCCGCGGCGGGCGATGCGGCCGCCGTCGGTGCGGGCGAAGGCGTAGCACTCACGAGCGGCAGTGCCTTTCTCACGGGCACGGGTGCGACCATCTCGGGCGCGGTGGGCGGTGCGGTCGCGGCGGGCGTCTCGGCCCTGGCCGGCCAGGCTGCGGTCGCATTGATCAACAACCAGGGTGACATCGGCAAGGCACTGGACGAGCTTGGATCGAGTTCGAACGTGAAGAACCTGCTGACAGCCATCGCCACGGGTGGCGTGCTGGGTGGGTTGAACCTGAACCCCACCGGGCTTCCGACCACAGGCGCGGGTGCAACCGACGTCATGAAGCAGTTGGGCACGAACCTGACCGCTGGCGCTGCGAAGGCAGTCATCAGTACAGCGATCAATGGCGGCAGCCTGGAAGACGCATTGAGGGACGGGATCATCAATGCCGTCCTCGACACCGCTGCGGCGACCGGCGCGAACTGGATTGGCGATGAATTCAAGGGCGTCGCCAACAAGATTGCGCATGCAATCGCCGGCTGCGCCGTTGGCGCGGCAAGGTCGGACGGCAATTGTGCGGCTGGTGCCTTGGGGGCCGTCATCGGCGAACTGTCTGCCGAGCTCTATGGGCGAGAGATCGACACGGTGCAGTTCGCGGCGATGATGAGCAGCATCGCGGCGGCCGTGGCCGGAGGGGACGCGAATCAGATCAACCTTGCGGGGCAGGCAGGGGCCAATGCGGCGGCGAACAACTACTTGAAGCACGACGAAGCTGCGCGACTTGACCAACTTAAGGAAAAGCGCCTTGTCGGCAAATGCGACAGCGCGTGCGACTTCGAGATCAGGACTCTCGAAACGTTGGACGTGAGTCGCAATGCTGAACTCAAGGCGTGCCAGGGCCAGACTTCGCCATCGTGTAAATCGCTCGTCGCGGACGTTCGACAAGCCGCAGCAGACTACATCCGCATCAACGCTCCCGTGCTGGGCATAACAGGGACATACCTCAATGAGCGCGGCGAAACCATCGCCCTTGCCCAGAGCACCATGGGCGACTACACCGTCTGGAACATCGGTAAGGGCGTTGCCTCCAGTGTGTGGGATGCAGCCAATTCAGCAGGCCAGGCTCTCTACACAGGATTTGAGGCGGTGGTGGGCGATCCGCAGGCGCAGCAGCAGGTCAAACAGGGTCTGGGCGCCGCTTGGGACTTCGTCCAGGACCCGCAGAACTGGCCGCAGCTCCTCGGGGCCATGTCGCCTGCGCAGCGCGAAGAACTGGCCCGCGCGTACGAAGCTGGTGACGGAGCGAAGGTGGCCAGCGTGCTCGGCGAGCAGTTGCTCAACGTGCCCACCACTGGCGGTGCCGGCACCATCAAGAGCATCGTCAAGGTCAGCGACACGGTCGAGGAAATTGCATCGCTGGCGAAAAGACTGGACGTGGATCGCGTTGTGGAGGTCCCTGTTGGGGCGAAGGGCAATTGGGACCCGGCGATCAACACGGGTACGACAAGCTCATTGATGCCCAAGACTGCGTACGTGCTTGACAATGGGCACACCTATGTCACGGATGCCTCTGGCCGTGTGAATGCCGTCGAAGGCAATTTGACCTTGGATACGCTGGCTCGCAATGACTATCAGCAGTGCGTGACAGGCAAGTGCAGTGGAGTGGCAAAGGATGAAGGCGGCCACCTGATCGCTTCTAGCTTGGGTGGTGCGGGAGACGGGATCAACATCGTCCCGCAGGCCTCGACATTGAATCGGGGTGACTGGCGGAAGATGGAAAATGAATTGAGGAATGCCCTCCGAGAGGGCAAGACGGTGACGGTAAAAATCGAAGTGGGTTACCCCCCCGATGGTGGCATCCGTCCCAACGCTTTCCTTGTTGAAGCGACCGTTGACGGTGTTGTTAAACGTTTCCCGTACGCACAGTGAAAGATCAAATGATTGCATCGCGCGAGAAAGCCTATGAGGCCATTGCAGCAGTATTGCTCCGGAAGGCCGTACCCGGATGGTCTTCCCTAACTGCGATCTGCCCAATCTTGAGTAAAAACTGTGGCGGGGTCATTACCACTCAATCCACCCCTAAAGGTCACAGCGATCTTCCCATCGGAATGGACGTCTTCGAACTTCAAGAGGCTTGTCTTTTTTTACGAGATGACCTGCTGCGGACAACCAACCAGAGAATTTGGGGGCTGACCTTCACGCTGCGCCCCGATGGAAAATTCGATCTGCAGTACGACTACAACAAGCCAAAAGGCTACGAGGAAACTGACGAAACCATAGACGTGTCGCTTACGGACTTCGTGGACAAAGCCAATAGGGGCGCGCTCGACAACTAGCGACAAATCATCGATCGCGAGGCGAGGATGAAGGCGGCCGCTTGTTAACGCGCCCGGAGGTTCCGCAGGCGGCACGGGCGGCGTCTCGGCGGGCGCAAATGGCCCGGGCACCGTGATCGAAGTGCCCTCCGCGGTCAACGGTTCGGCAGCCGCCAGCGGCAACGCCGCGGCCCCTGTGGCCGATCAAGCCGCTGGCGCGGCCGGCGCGGACCCAGCGGGAAGCGCCAGCGGCACCACGCCAGGCGCGGCGGGCGCGGTGGACGCCGCGGGCCAGTCGGGCAGTTCGCGCAGCATCCCGATGGTCGTTCGCACCAGCACACCCGAGACCCGCTTGCCCACAGCGAGCCTGTTTCGCACCCAGCCGGGCGCGACCGCCCATTACCTGATCGAAACCGATCCGCGCTTTGCCGACTATCGCCAGTGGCTCAGCAG
>NZ_JBFTRG010000042.1:0-3589 GCF_056399425.1 Variovorax sp. 01N429
CTGCGCCTGCAGCTCCGCGCTGTAGCGCCGTCTCGATCTGGGTCCTGAAGCGAGTTTGTCGCTTGTCATCATGTCCACCTATCTTTAAGTGGACACGATCCTTCACGTCGCGACGCTCGGATTCAAGATGGGATTACCGGACGCATACGCCTTGCCCTTCAAACTCCGCAGAGTTGTTGAGCCGATGAAATGGTTTGAAGACCGATTGTTCGTTGGCTGGATCAAAGCCGGGGCCGTTGTCACGCACATAAAAGACCGTTTCGACCAATCCTGACCGCGCGCCCACTTCAATTATTGTCCCCGTCGACCGCGACGTGAACTTCCAAGCGTTCCCCATGAGGTTGGCAAGCACCACCTTGAGCAGAGTGGCGTCGGCGGTCGCGTACATGCCGTCCTGAATGCGAAATTCGACGGCCCGCGATGAGGCGCCGGCCCGAAGCGAGCGCGCGATCTCGTGGGCCATCGACGTCACGTCAAGGTCCTCCCGCTTGACGGCTGTATTACGGGCAAGCGCCAAAGCCCGAACGTCCTGAGCCAGTCCCTCCATCTTGATGGCGGACATGAGGACGTCCTGGCGCACCTCCTCGCGCACCTCGGCCGTCTTCGAGGCGTCGGCCTCCAAAATACCGCGCAGCTGGCTGAACGGCGTCGACAGGCTTTGAGATAAGGAGACCGAGAAGTTTTGTTGTCGGCCTCCTGACGCAGCTCGCCTTCTCTGATCTTGAAGCCCTGCTCCAGAGCACGCAATTGCCGGCCATACCGCCGGTACCCAAGCCAGCCTGCGCAGCAGATCAACGCAAACAGGCTCAGGGATGTGACCGTCCAGGTCACGCGTTCGCGCGCGAAGTTACGCCATCCTGCGAGCACCTCTTCTCGCGGGTAGCCTACGAGCATCACGGCATCGACGTCGCGGAGTTGTCGATAGCTGATGATCCGCGTGATGCCGTCGAGCTGGCTCGTCGCCTCGTACGTGCCTGCGCCCTCGAAAATTGGAGGATTGCCAACAGGAAGGAAGCCGATCGATCCGTCGATGAACGGCTGCCGGAAGACGATTCCTCCAGTACCGCGGCCAACAATCAGGAAGTTGGCATCACGTAGATTCCCCATTTGCTCGTAGAGGTTGCGCATGTACGAGAGGTCGATCCCAACCAGAACGACGCCAAGCATCTTCCCATCGCGCGAGGGAACGATGCGCGAAAGCGGCAGAACCCAACCACCGGTCAGTTCCGAGTAATGGGCATGAGCGACTTGAATTCCGAGGTCCGTCGGATGGGCGAGGTGATAAGCCATGGCCGGGCGTTGGCGCACTGAAAGGCCCTCCTGAGTTTCAGGCACCCCCACGCTCGCCACGACCGTTCCGGTCGCATCGAGAACAAGCATTGCTCGCGTGCCCACCGCATCACCTGCTCCCCGCACTAACTCGGCCCTGACCTCGGAGGCAGCTATACGCCGTGGCCCACCCTCCGCCTGCAATTTCAACGTAATCGCGTTCAGGCTCGACATCGCACTGCGTGTGACCGCGGTGAACTGCTCTGAGAGGCTGAGAGGCTGAGAGCTTCGAGTTGCGTGTCTCGGCGCGCGCTCTCAAGCGCTGCGTCACGCACCGGTAGCGTCGTCCACCAGGCGCACAAGGCGGCAAGAGCGATGGCTACGAGGACGGTCAGGCCAGAAATAATGCGGAGTACGACGGAGGGGGACGACATGTCTATGACGTTTGACGAGTGAGGGTCGATTCTCCCCCGTGTGTCCCGCGCCCCTGCAGCTCAGCTCCGGCATCGGGGCACAACAATGGGCCTCCTCATTTTGCCCGCAGGCGTCGAGGCGCCTTCGATGGCCGCAAAAACCTTGCATGCTGCGCTTGCGGATGTCGATGTCCGGCGACCGATGGGCGTACATGCTGTTCCTTCGTGTGCATTGCAAATTCGACAAAACCCGCCACGCTGGCCCGCGCCGTCGTGACCGCATCTAGATTCCAAAGTCGAAGCTGAGCCGCCGGAGATCCGGAAAGATACGACGCCCCTTCTATTCCACTTTGTAGTAGAGCACGCGCACAAGCCCCTCATTGCTAGAAAGGGGTGATTCGCAACGTTAGATCAGGACTCGGCACATGGCGGTCGTAGGCAATTACCTGCGACACCGTGCCTGCCATGCCAACTCCTACAACTACCTCTAGCTGTAGCACGAGATCCCTGGGTGTAGGTGCACGATCAATCGAGTCCGAATTCACGAATCAGTTCGGACCTCGGGAAAACCTAGTTGGACGGCGACAAGCAACGCCCAGGCTTCCATCATTGGATCGCAAACGGCGCGCGCCTCCTCGCGGCTGCTGTGAGGCGTGAGCGTGATCTTGCTTCCATCAACGGTCGAACTCAGGCTGCGGATGGTCGATCAGCGTTGGCGGCGCGTACCACAGTCCCGGTCCGAAGACGAGCATGTAGCGAAGCTCAGCAACGTGTGGATCGTTCATCCAAGATGATCGTAGCGCCGTCGTGTCGGGGTCCATTCTGAGAAGGTCGTGCCCTCGTCGCGCTGTATGTGGCCTATCGACCGAAACTTCCAATCACCGCATGGTCAGGTCCAGACCCATCCTATTGCAAAATTCAAAGGTGAGGAACAACATGAGGAACGCAGAAGCGACAAACGCCGCGCCCACCTTGATGGATGTTAGTACCACTGCAGCCGTCTTTTGATTTCTGTCCTTCTGTCCCCGATCGTAATGCCACTTGACGGCCAAATACATGCCCACGCTGAGCACGAGAACCTTGAAAATAATAAAAGCGATGGGGATTGAATTCATGATTTAAAGGACGTTGCTGGTGACAGACTGCGAAGTGTCCGAGTGCGGCGAGCCACTAGACCGATGAAGAAACAAGAAAGAATCTAACGAGCGGTTGCGGTGAGCTGAATGGGCGTCTGTAAGGAACGTCGAAAGCGGAGCAGTCGGCACCACAGAAGCACTCTCATCGTGCTGTCGATTGTTCATCTTCGAGGCGATACGCACAGAACCAGATCACCTGAAAATTCTGCGTATCAGATGCAAGGAGGCCGGTAGTCGCTCCGGGGCACGCCGACGTTTGATACGAAAATCTGGGGGCGGTCAAGAACGACCGTACCAGGGGCAGATGCCCATGAACCGTTACGAGAAGCTTGCCGACAACATCGCTCAGCGCATTCGCACCGGTAGCCTAAAGGCGAACGATCGCCTTCCTTCCGGGCGCGAAAAAGCATCCTGAGCACTCGACGCCGGCGTTGGCGACGTCCGCGTCCTGGCGCCGGCCCGGTCGCTTACGCAAGCGAATCCATGCGGGTGTAACGGCCTGCCTTTAGGTTCGCAAGTAACTCAGGAAGTTAAATATCACCGGCATCATCGCCGCCGTCGCGACACCATTCAGGCACATCGCTAGCGCCGCAAATCCTCCAGCGACGGGGCCGCCTTGCATCGTATGCGTCCGGTAATCCCATCTTGAATCCGAGCGTCGCGACGTGAAGGATCGTGTCCACTTAAAGATAGGTGGACATGATGACAAGCGACAAACTCGCTTCAGGACCCAGATCGAGACGGCGCTACAGCGCGGAGCTGCAGGCGCAG
>NZ_JBFTRG010000043.1:0-2662 GCF_056399425.1 Variovorax sp. 01N429
GACACCCTGGTCCTGGGCACGCAGGCCACCGAACACGGCACCCAGGAGACCAGTCAGGGCCGCGACCTCATGTACCAGAAGGCCAAGGACAAGGGGACCACCGACCAGACCACGAACTACAACCAGTTCAACGCGGGCAGTCTGGCCGTCAGCGCCAACCATGTGCAGGCCGGCGTGGGCGCGCGGGACAGCATCGAGCAGCTCGCCCAGCTGCCCGGCATGGGCTGGATAGAGCAGCTTCAGAACGATCCGAATCTCAGCGGCAAGGTCGACTGGGCGAAGGTCGAGGAGGCGCACAAGGACTGGAACTACAGTCAGCAGGGTTTGACGCCTGAAGGCGCTGCCATCGTGACGGTGGTGGTCAGCTACTTCACCTGGGGGGCCGCCAAGGGAGCTGGAGTCGCAGCAGGCGGCGCCGTTGGCGGCGGCACTACGGGCGCTGTAGTGGGTGGCGCGGTGACGGCCGGCGTGAGCGCTCTGGCCGGTCAAGCCAGCGTCGCGCTGATCAACAACCAAGGAGACATCGGCAAGGCACTGGACGAGCTTGGTTCGAGTTCGAATGTGAAGAACCTGCTGACGGCCATTGCCACGGGTGGCGTGCTGGGCGGGTTGAACCTGAATCCCACGGGCTTGCCGACGGCGGGCAGCGGCGCCCAAGAGTTCATGAAGCAACTCGGCCAAAACCTCACGGCCAGCGCAGCAACGGCGGTGATCAGCACGGCGATCAACGGCGGCAGCTTTGAGGAGAATCTGAAGCAGGGCCTGAAGAGCGCATTGCTGAACACCATCGCGGCGCAAGGGGCTTCCGCTATCGGGGACTTGAATCTCGACGACTTCAGCAACAAGGTGGCGCATGCGCTGGCCGGGTGTGCCGTCGGAGCTGCCCGCACAAACGGCAGTTGCGGCGCGGGCGCGATCGGAGCGGTCATCGGCGAGATCAGCGCAGAGGCGTTCGGATTCGACGAGAACGGCAAGCCGAAATTCGATGCCACTCAACTCGCCGCGATGCTCGGGGGCATCGGCGGTGCAATCGCCGGCCTGGACGCGGACCAGATCAGCCAGGCGGCCGACGCCGCCGCGAATGCCGCCGCGAACAATGGCCTGAAGCACTATGCAGAGAAAGCGCTCGGCAAGCTGCAAGACGCGCTCAAGGCGATTGAGATCAAGCCACTCGTCGAAAAGCAGCAACTAATTCGCGAGTATCTCGACGCGGCCGGTGCACGAGGTGGCCTGACCGAGATCGAGATAGCCACGCTGGGCGTCATGTACGCGGCCAACGAGGCCTTGTTTCCGACGAGCGTGCTGGACGTTTTGCCCGGTGGCGGCAAAGCAGTTAGTAAAGTAGGCACACTAGTCAAGGCCGGGGCAAAGGTTGAGGATGCTGTCAAGGTAGTAACGGCCGAGACGAAGCTCGCCGGCAGCGCCGGTCAGTTAGCTGCAAAGGCGGAGCAGTTTGAAAAGGACATTGCAAAACTGCCTGTGGGAGAGCGAGTTGCAATAATTAAACAAGAAGTGAAGGATGTTGTGGCTGCGAATGACTGGACCAAGGACTCGCGCTTGAGCCGAATGAATGATCGCGACGTGTATCGCACGCCGTCCGGCGATCTATATTCCTTAGATACCCAGCATGGAGCCTGGGAAAAAATCAATCCAAAATCAGGGGCGCACGAAGGGCAGTTTAGGTTGATTGATCTAGCGCCGCAAAAAATTGCCGATGCATCCGGCGGTCACGACTTGAGGGTGAAATGATGGACTGGGAAAAGCTGGTGGACAGCGAGAATCCTGCACTACACCGAGGCTATCTATTGAAGTTTCCTTCTCACTCACCTTTTGAGTCTGAAGTAGTCATGATGGTTTGTGGGCTGCCGGATGGTGGACGCCGACTAGCTTCGGTCGCTCTCATGACAATTACGGGCTACTGTGCTGGAATCAATCCTTACGTTGAATTTCCACCCGACGCGGTTTTAGATGGGACGGGAATATCCAAAGATTGGCTGATCACTAACTGGAAGCGGTGGGTCTGGCCTGATGGCAACGTTGAAGACGTGCGGATTCGCAAGGAACTCGCGGCAGCAGATCTGTAGATTGGGGCACACCCAAGGACTTATTGGAAGTTCACTATGAATGTGAGCTTTCTGTAGCGCGCTACCCCAGATTTGCGCGAACGCACGGGACCGTCGGGCCAGTCGGCCAGCTCGCGCAGCATCCCGATGGTCGTTCGCACCAGCACGCCCGAGACCCGCTTGCCCACAGCGAGCCTGTTTCGCACCCAGCCGGGCGCGACCGCCCATTACCTGATCGAGACCGATCCGCGCTTCGCCGACTATCGCCAATGGCTCAGCAGCGACTACCTGCTCAACGCCCTGGGCTTCAATCCCGACACAGTGCAAAAGCGCCTGGGCGATGGCTTCTATGAGCAGCAACTCATTCGCGAGCAGATCGCCCAGCTCACCGGCTACCGCTACCTGGACGGCTACACCAGCGACCAGGACGAGTACACCGCGCTCATGAAYGCGGGCGTGACCTTCGCCAAGCAGTATGGATTGACCCCCGGCATCGCCCTGACTGCCGCGCAGATGGCCCAGCTCACGAGCGACATCGTCTGGCTCGTCGAGCAGACCGTGACCCTTGCCGATGGCAGCACCCAGCAGGTGCTCGTGCC
>NZ_JBFTRG010000044.1:0-2460 GCF_056399425.1 Variovorax sp. 01N429
GTATGCGTCCGGTAATCCCATCTTGAATCCGAGCGTCGCGACGTGAAGGATCGTGTCCACTTAAAGATAGGTGGACATGATGACAAGCGACAAACTCGCTTCAGGACCCAGATCGAGACGGCGCTACAGCGCGGAGCTGCAGGCGCAGGTGATGTCGGAGTGCAATGCACCCGGCGCCTCGGTTGCCAAGGTGGCGATGGCGCACGGCATCAATGCGAATGTCGTGCACCGGTGGCGGCAACTGGCACGAGAAGGACAGTCGGCGGTGCCCACTACCAGTGGCGAGTTCGTGCCCGTGTCGCTTCCGGCCATGTCGGCGTCGACGAGCACGAGCGACATCCAGATCCAGCTTCGCCGCGGCGCGACATCGATGACGATCACGTGGCCTGTATCGGCGGCGGCCGACTTCGCGGCCTGGATGCGCGAGTTGCTGCGGTGATTCGCGTGGACGCGGTGTGGCTGGCCATTGAGCCACTGGATATGCGGGCCGGTACCGAAGCAGCGCTGGTGCGCGTCGTCAACGTCTTCGGCTCCGCCCGGCCGAACCACGCATACCTGTTTGCCAACCGGCGCGCCAACCGCATGAAGGTGCTCGTGCACGATGGCATCGGCGTATGGCTGGCAGCTCGGCGCTTGAACAGCGGCAAGTTCGTCTGGCCCAAGGACAGCGGCTCGACGCTGGCACTGACCCATGCGCAACTCAATGCCCTGGTGCTGGGGCTGCCGTGGCAGCGAATCGGCGAGGCAGGCATCATCACCGTGTTGTAGAACGCGGGCCAGCGCATCGCGCAATTGCCGGATGTGCCGATGCCCGTCGGCCGATGGTCAGGCACGATCACTGTCCGTGATCGCCACCGAGAACATCGACTCGCTGAATCCGGAGCAACTGCGCCAAGTGCTGCGCGCGCTGCGAGCGGAGGTGGCCCTCAAGGACGAGATCATCGCGCGGCAGGAGCGCGAGTCGGCCTTCAAACAAACCACCATCGACAAGCTCACGCATGAGATGGCGGTGCTCAAGCGGTTGAAGTTCGCCGCAAAGTCAGAGGCCTTCACCGCCGAGCAGAAGAGCCTGATCGAGGAGACCATCGACACCGATCTCGCCGCACTCGCTGCCGAGATCGAGTCCCTCGAGCCTGGCAAGAAGCTCGCCGAAGACAAGCAAAAGCCCAAGCGCGACAAGCTGCCGGCGCATCTGCCACGCCGCGAGATCCACCACGAACCCGAGAGCACCACATGCGGCTGTGGTTGCGCGATGAAGCGCATCGGCGAGGACGTCGCGGAAAAGCTGGACTACCAACCCGGCGTCTTCACCGTCGAGCGGCACATCCGAGGCAAGTGGGTGTGCGCACATTGCGAGACCTTGGTTCAGGCGCCGGTGGCCCCGCACATCATCGACAAGGGCATCCCCACGACCGGACTGCTGGCGCAGGTGCTGGTGGCCAAGTTCCTGGATCACCTGCCGTTGTACCGGCAGGAAAGCATCTTCGAGCGCGCGGGACTGGCGATCTCGCGCTCCACGCTGGCCCAGTGGGTCGGTGAGTGCGGGGTGCAACTCCAGCCGCTGGTCGATGCACTGGCGGCAGAACTCTTGAAGCACGACGTGCTGCACGCCGACGAGACGCCGGTGGCGATGTTGAAGCCAGGTAACGGCAAGACGCACCGGGCATACCTGTGGAGCTACTGCACAACGAGCTTCAACCCGATGAAGGCAGTCGTCTTCGACTTCGCCGACAGCCGCAGCGGGCAGCATGCACGTGACTTCTTGGGGCTGCCCGGCAGCGACGAGCACCCGGGCTGGAAGGGACACTTGGTCACGGACGACTTCAGCGGCTACAAGGCCTGCTTCGAGCTCGGCGTCACCGAGGTGGGCTGCATGGCCCACGCGCGACGCAAGTTCCACGAGCTCTGGGCCAACCACGGCAGCCAAGTGGGCGAACAGGCGCTGAAGTTCTTCGTCAAGCTCTACGAGATTGAGCGTGAGACGCAGCAACTTGCACCCGATGAGCGCAAGGCGATCAGACAGGAAAAGACCCAACCCATTGCTGATGCCTTGCACCAGTGGCTGACGCAGCAGCGGCAGAAGGTGCCGGACGGGTCGGCGACCGCCAGGGCAATCGACTACAGCCTCAAACGATGGGAAGCACTGACGCGCTACATCACTAACGGCGACTTGCCCATTGACAACAACTGGGTTGAAAACCAGATCCGGCCCATTGCCATTGGACGCAACAACTGGCTGTTCGCTGGCTCATTGCGCGCGGGCAAGCGCGCCGCTGCGATCATGAGTCTCGTGCACTCCGCGCGACTGAACGCGCACGACCCGTACGCCTACCTGAAGGACGTGCTCGAACGGCTGCCCACTCAACCTGCCAGTCGCATCCAAGATCTGTTGCCGCATCGCTGGCAGCCTGCGGCCTGATTGCGCCACCGCTCGTCAAGACGGGTTCGCCGGACGCATAC
>NZ_JBFTRG010000045.1:0-1885 GCF_056399425.1 Variovorax sp. 01N429
GCATCGAGCCAGATCGCCACGGGCAACCAGGACTTGTCCTCGCGCACCGAAGAGCAGGCGAGCTCGCTGGAGCAGACCGCCGCTTCGATGGAAGAGCTCACATCGACCGTCAAGCAGAACGCCGACAACGCGCGCCAAGCCAATCAGCTCGCCGTCTCCGCTTCCGAAGTGGCGGTCAAGGGCGGCAGTGTCGTCTCGCAGGTGGTCGACACGATGGGCTCCATCAATGCATCGTCGCGCAAGATCGTGGACATCATCGGTGTCATCGACGGCATTGCATTCCAGACCAACATCCTTGCCTTGAATGCAGCGGTCGAAGCCGCCCGCGCTGGCGAGCAGGGCCGCGGCTTCGCTGTCGTGGCCTCCGAAGTGCGCAGCCTGGCCCAACGCTCGGCCGCCGCAGCCAAGGAAATCAAGACGCTCATCGGCGACTCGGTTGAGAAGGTCGAGGAAGGCAGCAAACAGGTGGCCGAAGCCGGAAAGACCATGGAAGAGATCGTCGACAGCGTCAAGCGCGTGACGGACATCATGGGCGAGATCACTGCCGCGAGCCAGGAGCAGACGTCCGGCATCGAGCAGATCAATCAGGCGATCACGCAGATGGACCAAGTCACGCAGCAGAACGCGGCACTGGTGGAAGAGGCATCGGCAGCAGCGCAATCGCTGCAGGAGCAAGCCGGGGGCCTTTTGCACGTGGTCGGAACCTTCAAGCTGGACGCGAGGAGCCACTCCAAGCCCAGCCTACCGCCGGCGGCAGCCGCGCCGCGCAAACCGTCAGAAGCACGCAACAAGGCGCTCCAGAGTCCACGGGGCAACGGTCGTGGCGTCGAACCCCAACTGGCCGTGAGCAGCGCCAGCGCGGGCGCGGGCGACTGGACCGAGTTCTGAACGAACGCTGACCTCTTCCAAATACATCACCGAGGGCGAATGCCCATAGAGAAATCATGAAAGCGTTCTACAACCTCAGGCTCGCGACCAAGCTTCTCGCGTCCTTCATTGCGGTCCTTGCATTGACCGTCCTCGTCGGCGTCTTCTCGATCGTGCAGCTCGAGAAGGTCAACCAGATGTCGACCGACATCACCACCAACTGGATGCCCTCCACGCGCTCGCTGCTCGAATTGAAGGGCTTGATGTCGCGCTACAGGGCGCAGGAGTTGCAACACATCCTCTCGTCGCAAGAGGCGGAGATGAACGACTACGAGAAGTCGATGGGCGCTACCTGGAACGAACTGACGAAGACTCGCGCGGTCTACGAAAAGCTCTTGTCCGATTCCCAGGAGAAGGCCGCCTACCCCGAGCTCGTCAAATTGCTCGACCAGTATGCGCAAGAGCATGAAAAGGTGATCGTCCTTTCGCGAGCGCAGCGCAACGAAGAAGCGACGGCGCTGGTACGGGGCGAATCGCTGCGGCTGAACCGTGAACTGAACACCATCCTGGACAAGCTTGCCACGGTGAATACGACGGGCGCGGCCAATGCCAGCGAAATGGGCGATGCGGTCTACGCGCAAGCCCGCCGATGGGTGCTCGGTTTGCTGATCGGCAGCGTTGCCCTGGGCCTTCTGCTCGCGGTCTTCATTGCGCGCCTCGTCTCGAAGCCGCTGGCCCACGCCGTCAAGATTGCGCAGTCGGTGGCGTCCGGCGATCTCACCAGCCGCATCGAAGCGCAGACGAAGGATGAGACAGGCCTCTTGCTCGAGGCGCTGAAAGAAATGAACGCCAGCCTGGTGAAGATCGTCGGCGAAGTGCGTACGGGCACGGACACCATCGCCACGGCATCGAGCCAGATCGCCACGGGCAACCAGGACTTGTCCTCGCGCACCGAAGAGCAGGCGAGCTCGCTGGAGCAGACCGCCGCTTCGATGGAAGAGCTCACATCGACCGTCAA
>NZ_JBFTRG010000046.1:0-1682 GCF_056399425.1 Variovorax sp. 01N429
CTGCAACCAGTCGAGGCCGTGTGAAAACACATTGAATCCGTGGGGGCCGTCGCCTAGATTGAATCAACGCGGCTGACCAGGATGAGCCATGAAGCGATTCATCGAGGGCGAGGACCGAAGCCAGGTCACCTTGCTACCGCAGTGCCTCGACGATTTCATCGCCGAAGACAACCCGATACGTGTGGTGGATGCGTTCGTTGAAGAGCTTGACCTTCGCGAACTGGAGTTTGATGGCACAAATCCGGCTCTGACTGGACGCCCGGCGTACCACCCGTCAGTCCTGCTCAAGATCTACATCTACGGATACCTGAACCAGATTCAATCGAGCCGGCGGCTGGAGCGAGAGGCTCAGCGCAATCTGGAACTAATGTGGCTCACGGGTCGCCTCGCCCCAGACTTCAAGACAATTGCGGACTTCCGTCGAGACAACGGTGCGGGCATCAGAAACGTGTGCAAGCAATTCGTGGTGATGTGTCGCAAGTTGAAGTTGTTCTCTCAGGGCGTCGTAGCCATCGACAGCAGCAAGTTCAAGGCGGTCAACAATCGAGATCGAAACTTCACTCCAGTCAAGGTCGATCGCCGTCAGGAGCAACTCGAACAGAGCATTGATCGCTACCTCGACGCACTGGAAACCGCAGATCGCACCCAACCGGCTGGACTGGAAGCCAAGACGGAGCATCTGCAGGAAAAGATTCGCGGGCTGCGCGACCAGATGCGTCGCCTCGACCAAATCAGGCACCAGGTGCAGTCTGAGCCAGACGCTCAACTGTCGCTGACAGATCCCGACTCGCGCTCCATGGCAACCAGCCGGCTGGGCTCAGCCCTTGTTGGCTACAACGTCCAAACGGCAGTTGATGCCAAGCATCACCTCATCGTCACGCACGAGGTGACCAACGTCGTCACCGACCGCTATCACCTCAGCAAGATGGCCATCGCCGCRCGTGAGGCGATGGGATCGAAGAAGCTGCACGCGCTCGCGGACCGCGGGTACTTCAGTGGGCCGCAGCTCAAGGCCTGCGAGGAAGCGGGAATTGCGGCGTATGTGCCGAAGACCATGACGTCGAATTCCAAGGCGGAAGGTCGATTCAGCAAGAATGACTTCGTCTACATCGCTCGAGACGACGAGTATCGATGTCCTGCGAATCAACGGGCGATCTACCGGTGCACTTCAGAGGAGCACGGACAAAAGATCCGCGTCTATTGGCCGAGCGCCTGCCCCTCGTGCTCAATCAAACAGCAATGCACGACCAGTTCGTTCCGGCGCGTTCGCCGTTGGGAGCACGAAGCCGTCATTGACCGCGTCCAGGCTCGCCTCACTAGAAAGCCAAAGGCGATGACAGTGAGAAAGCGAACCATCGAGCACGTGTTCGGAACACTCAAGCACTGGATGGGGTCGACGCACTTCTTGACCCGCACGCTGGCCAACGTTGGCACTGAGATGAGCCTCCATGTGTTGGCTTACAACCTCAAGCGATTGATTGGCATCTTGGGTATGTCCAAGACGATGAAGGCGATCAAGTTGATGGGCACCTAGGCCCTATCCAACAGAAGGTGGACCCCTTTGCCACCAAAATTCTGTAGCTCACCGAGACCTCGATACTGGATGCGGCGCAAGTCGCGTGCGGCCTCTCGTCACGTCACGTCACGTCTGCACCGTGGTTCTCACACGGCCTCAGTCTTGA
>NZ_JBFTRG010000047.1:0-1651 GCF_056399425.1 Variovorax sp. 01N429
GCGCAATTGCGCGGCGAAGGCGGCACGGTCTTCACCGCGGCTTTCGACGTCAGCGATGGCAATGCCGTGAACGCTGCGGTCGAACGGATCGAAGCCGATATCGGACCGATCGACATCCTGGTCAACAACGCCGGCATGCAGCGCCGCGCACCGCTGGACCAGTTCGACGAAGCGCATTGGCACGAGCTGATGCGGACCAACCTCGACAGCGTGTTCCTCGTCGGCAAGTCCGTCGCGCGCCACATGATCGAGCGCAAGCGCGGAAAGATCATCAACATCTGCTCGGTGCAAAGCGAACTCGGCCGCCCAGGCATTGCGCCTTACACAGCCAGCAAGGGCGCCGTGAAGATGCTCACCAAGGGGATGGCGATCGACTGGGGGCCGCATGGCATCCAGGTCAACGGCATCGGGCCCGGCTACTTCAAGACGGAACTGAACGATGCGCTCGTCAAGAACGCCGAGTTCAGCGCATGGCTCATCGGCCGCACACCGTCTCGTCGCTGGGGCGATGTCGAAGACCTCGTGGGCGCGGCGGTGTTCCTCGCGAGCGACGCTTCGCGCTTCGTGAACGGCCACATCCTCTATGTCGACGGCGGCGTCACGGCAAGCCTCTGATCCTCAGTCGATCAACAACCCAGGAAGACAAACGCCATGGAAGCCCTCGTCATTCATGCCCCCGGCGACTTGCGCGTCGAGGAAGTCCCCACGCCCGAACTGGAAGCGGGGCAATTGCTCGTGCGGGTTCGCTGCGGCGGCATCTGCGGCTCGGATCTGCACTACTACCAGCATGGAGGCTTCGGCACTGTTCGCATCCAGGAGCCGATGGTGTTGGGGCACGAAGTCGCCGGCATGATCGAAGCGGTCGGTGCCGGCACGTCGTTCAAGGCGGGCGAGCGCGTGGCGATCAGCCCGAGCCGGCCCTGCGGGCGCTGCCAGTATTGCCAGCAGGGCCTGCAGAACCATTGCCTGGACATGCGCTATTACGGCAGCGCCATGCGCACGCCTCACGTGCAGGGCGCCTTCAGGCAGCAGATGGTGGTGGAGCAATGGCAGGCGCATCGGCTGGCCGATTCGGTCAGCGATGGCGAAGGCTCCATGGCCGAGCCGCTGTCGGTCGCGCTGCATGCGGTGCGCCGCGCGGGTTCGCTGCTCGGCAAGCGGGTGCTGGTCACAGGATGCGGGCCCATCGGCGCGCTGGCGATCATTGCCGCGCGGCGAGCCGGTGCGACGCACATCGTCGCCACCGATGTCGGCAGCCACACGCTGGGCAAGGCGCTCAAGGTCGGCGCGGATGAAGTGGTCAACGTGGCCGAGCAGCCGGACGGCCTTGCGCGCTTTACCGCCGACAAGGGGAGCTTCGACGTGCTGTTCGAGGCCAGCGGCAACGAGCGTGCCTTGCGCGGCGCCTTCGACGCCATCCGCCCGCGCGGAATCATCGTGCAACTGGGCTTGGGCGGCGAGATGACCTTGCCGATCAACACCATCGTCGCCAAGGAGTTCGATCTTCGTGGAGCCTTCCGCTTTCACGAGGAATTCGCGGTCGCCGTCGAGCTGCTCAACAAGGGGCTGGTCGACGTCAAGCCGCTGATATCGGCAACCCTGTCGTACCGCGATTCGGCCCGCGCCTTTGCGCTGGCGGCCGATCGTACGC
>NZ_JBFTRG010000048.1:0-1480 GCF_056399425.1 Variovorax sp. 01N429
ACCAACACCGGAGTGAATGCGAATGTTTCGAAAATGCGAACCCACCCTGAAGATGACCTTGCAGCAGGCTGCCGAAGGACAACCTGACTTTCTTCCCATTGTCCAGAGTCTTCGGGAGACCACCGATCGGCCAGGGGTCCTGGGCGGCGCTGTGGCGGGCGTCGTAAAGGCCAGGTACTTGCCCAAGATGAGCGCTGGCGAGCCGACTGTGGTCCTGATTTGTTTGCCCGAGCGAGYTCRYGAYTCCTTGCCTGCCTTGCTCGAGGAMGACGCRGATATCGTGAACCTSACGTCTTTCGATTTGACGACATCGACCACCTGCCTGGTTCTCAAGGGGGGCGGCAAGTCCTTGGAGCTTGCAACGTATCCGATGGACGAATCTCTACGCAAACGAAGTGGAGCAATCGTTCTCGTCGTGGCTGTCGTGTGTGGAGAAGACGTCTGGGTACGGCGTCTCCACGCGGAGGATCCCGACCTATTGCTCGCTCGTGACCAAGCGTCAGGAATCGGGGCCGGCTACAACTTCGAGCCTTACCGTTGGTGGAGTGAAGAAGAACTGCAGCGTGCCGTARTCGAGGCGCCGGCCGCTCARAAGGCTTGGGAAGAAGAAGGATCCGCCTACCGACCGAAGTTCTGGGTCCATGCGCCGCTGGACGCCGCTACCGCCGGCACGTAAGAACGCCGAGGCCTAAGACTGGCTGCCAGCATCTGGTGCGATATGGCCGAATCTGTACGGCGCCCTCGCCGAACCGAAATGTCGCGAGGGCGCTCTTSCTGATTGGACTTGAGGTATGAGCAAGTGGGAAGTTGGACCAGTCGACGCTTTACCGACCAAAACGCTCGATGCTTGGCGAGTCTGTATCGTTCCCGCTGATGGACWAGACCGCCCCAGGACGGGCCACTTGTGGGGGTTTGTGCGCGAGACTTGCCGCGGCCGCGTCAGCACCGCGATTGCAAGGCTTGATCCGGTCAGTCGGCGTGTGTTGACTCGCTCAGGCCGCGTCTACCRGTTGGCCGGAGACTCCGGAGTCAATACTGACGCCCTGTACGTCTGGGGAGCATGGAAGCAAGCGAGAGGCATCCAGGTCGAAGATGAATTTGATGCTACTGASGAGGTCGAGRCTGTTCTGTCTCGTCCTAGATAGATGACKGCCAAGCATCGAMGCTTTGAAGAGGCGCGCTCGCACCGTCGCAACGGCTCTAGGAACGGTTTGGGCTGAAAATCGTCTACTCTGGGTCGACCTTGGTCTGGGTCGACTGTGTCGAGGTGGCGCGCACAATATGGCCAAAGGAGAATTCGATGACCAGTATCGTTGGGCGCGCCATTTGTAGAGAGATGTCCCCGCGCGCCCAGCGGGTGCTCCGGAACATGGTCGAATCGGCAACCACGCCGTCCAAGTCATACAAGGTAAGAGCTGCCAGCGGAGGCTTCGTTATCTATCGGCCCGACCTACAGACCCGTCAGGGCATCTTCTCTCCG
>NZ_JBFTRG010000049.1:0-1479 GCF_056399425.1 Variovorax sp. 01N429
CAGCGGGCACCTTCTTGTCCTTCTTCTTGAACATCTCCAGCATGCGCCGGGTCACCAGGAACCCGCCGAAGACGTTGACCGCGGCCAGAGCGACCGCGAGCACGCCCATGGTCTTGCCAAGGCCCGTCTCAGTGAGCGCGGCGGCCAGCATGGCGCCSACGATCACGATCGCGGAGATGGCGTTGGTSACSGCCATGAGCGGCGTGTGCAGCGCCGGGGTGACGGTCCACACGACGTGGTAGCCCACGTAGATGGCCAGCACGAAGATGATCAGGTTGATGACGGTGTGGGATACGGGGTCCATGGCGGCTTCTCCTCGGGCTTGGCGGTTCGCTTGTTCGCTTACTTCTTCGTGACCTGGCCGTCCTGGGCCATGCGGCAGGCAGCGACGATGTCGTCTTCGAGATCGATCTTCAGGCCGCCCTCCTTGGGCAGCACGAGCTTGAGGAAGTCGAGCACGTTGCGCGCGTAGAGCGACGATGCGTCSGCGGCCACCAGGGCTGCGAGGTTCGTCTCCCCGACGATCGTCACGCCGTGCCTGACCACCGTCTTGTCGGCTTCGGACAACGGGCAGTTGCCTCCAACGCCATCGGGGCCCTTCCCCGCGGCGATGTCCACGATGACCGAACCCGGCTTCATCGACTTGACCATCTCCTCGGTGATGAGCGTCGGAGCGGCGCGCCCCGGGATCAGCGCGGTGCTGATGACCACRTCAGCCTGTGCAACGCGCTTGGCCACTTCGATCTTCTGGCGATCGAGCCAGCTCGGGGGCATSGGKCGGGCRTAGCCGCCCACGCCTTCGGCGGCTTCTTTTTCTTCGGCGGTCTCGTAGGGCACTTCGATGAACTTGCCGCCCAGGGACTCSACCTGCTCCTTGACCGAAGGGCGCACGTCCGAGGCTTCGATCACGGCGCCCAGGCGCTTGGCAGTGGCGATGGCCTGCAAGCCGGCAACGCCCACGCCCAGRATCACSACGCGRGCSGCYTTSACAGTGCCTGCGGCGGTCATCAGCATCGGGAAGAAGCGCTGGTACTTGTCCGCGGCCATCATCACGGCCTTGTAGCCGGCGATGTTGGCCTGGGAGCTGAGCACGTCCATGCTCTGCGCACGCGTGGTGCGCGGAGCCGCCTCCAGSGCAAAGGCCGTGAGCCCCGCCGATGCCAGGCGCTGCAGCCCGGGCGCATCGAAGGGGTTGAGCATCCCCACGAGCACGGCGCCCGGCTTCATCAGCGCGATCTCGTTGTCAGAAGGCGAGCGCACCTTCAGCACGATCTCGCAGCCGAGGGCCCCGGCAGCATCGGTGATCTCGGCACCCGCGGCCTCATAGGCGCTGTCGGTCAGGCTCGCCGCCACCCCCGCACCCGATTGCACTCGCACGGTGTGGCCCTGCGCAACCAGCTTCTTGGCGGTCTCCGCAGTCACGGCCACTCTGGTCTCGCCTGGCACAGTTTCGGCCGGCACGCCTATCAGCATGGAGGT
>NZ_JBFTRG010000050.1:0-1231 GCF_056399425.1 Variovorax sp. 01N429
CTGCGGATTCAACCGGTCGATGCAACACATTCGCTGAACATCTCAGCCGGTGTATGGAAACCGAGCGTCTTGCGCGGCCTCTCGTTCAATTGTCTCGCGATCGCGTTGAGTTGAAGCTGTGAGAACCCTGAGATGTCCATGCCCTTGGGCATGTACTGCCTGAGCAATCCATTCGTGTTCTCGTTGCTTCCGCGCTGCCATGGGTTCTGAGGATCGCAGAAGTACACCTGAATGTCGGTGGCCAACGTGAACTTCTTGTGAGCATGCATCTCCGTGCCTCTGTCCCAAGTCAGTGACTTGTAGAGTTCCTGGGGCAGTTTGCGGGCGTTCTTGACGAGCGCGTTGACGACAGTCTGAGAGTCCTTGCCATCCAGCTTGACCAACATCACATATCGCGTCTGACGCTCAACCAGCGTGGCGATCTGGCTGTTGGCGCTTCCAAAGAGCAAGTCGCCCTCCCAGTGGCCGGGAACTGCTCGATCTTCGACCGTGGCTGGCCGCTCGCTGATGGAGACGGCGTCGACGATTCTTCCGTGGACGTCTGTCTTCTGCGTGTACTGGCGTGAGCGGCGCATGCCCCGGGTGCGCCTGAGATGCTGCAGCAGCTCCTTCTTCAAGGCCCCGCGGGCTTGAATGAACAGGCTGCGGTAGATGGTCTCGTGGGACACGTGGGAGGTCTCGTCGCTCGGATAAGTATGCTTGAGCCAACCGGCAATCTGCTCCGGAGACCATTGCAGTCGAAGCTTCTCAGTGACGATGCGCGCCAGGTCCCGGTTCTCAACAAGTCTGCAGCGTTTGGGTCGACGAGCCCGATCCCAGGTCGCCTGATCGGCCTGGGTCGCTCGATAGCATCCCGGACCACCATTGCGCTTGATCTCACGGCTGATGGTGGATGCAGCTCGCCCGAGGATCAATGCGATCGAGCGAATCGAGAAGCCAGCCGCCATGGCACGCGAGATCTCCTCGCGCTCGGCGAGTGTCAGCGCCATCGATGAACGGCTTCGCTCCGGTGGTTGAATGCCACCCGTACGGGACAGAATCTTTTGCACGGACGTGTGTGCCCGATTGAACAGTTGAGCAATCTGATGCAGGGT
The DNA here is from genome assembly GCF_056399425.1 of Variovorax sp. 01N429. Lineage (NCBI taxonomy): Bacteria > Pseudomonadati > Pseudomonadota > Betaproteobacteria > Burkholderiales > Comamonadaceae > Variovorax > Variovorax sp. 01N429. Next base: position 1,095 of record NZ_JBFTRG010000050.1, read on the forward strand.
CCATCCCTGCCTCCATCGCTCCCACATCAATGCCTTCTGGCTGTCCGTGTAGTAGGTTCGCGTCCGGTAAGCCATCTGCAACACTCCTTCTGCCTACGGCAGTCATCAGTGGGTTGCATCGACCGGTTGAATCCGCA
>NZ_JBFTRG010000051.1:0-982 GCF_056399425.1 Variovorax sp. 01N429
TGAAGCCGATGCCCGCGGCCGCCCAGCCCGAGTAGCTGTTGAGCATCGAGACCACCACCGGCATGTCCGCCCCGCCGATCGGGATGATGATGAGCACGCCCATCACGAAGGCGAGGATCAGCATCGCCAGGAAGGCCGCCCAGCTCTCGGTGGCCATGTAGACCAGGCCCAGGGCGATGGTCAGCAGCCCCAGCACGAGGTTGAGCATGTGCTGGCCCTTGAACTGCACCGGTGCGCCCTGGAACAGGCGGAACTTGTACTTGCCCGAGAGCTTGCCGAAGGCAATGACCGAGCCGCTGAAGGTGATCGCGCCGATGGCCGCCCCCAGGAACAGCTCCAGCCGGTTGCCCGCGGGGATTGCATAGCGCAGGAAGCCGTCCACGACCATCGCGCCTTCGGGCGTGTTGACGGTGCCCGAGGCCGCAACCGGCAGCGGCGTGATGCCGAAGGCCCAGGGCTCGACCACTGCCGCCACGGCGATGAAGACGGCGGCAAGGCCGATCATGCTGTGGAAGAAGGCGACCAGTTCGGGCATCTGGGTCATCTCGACCGTCTTGGCGCGGTAGGCGCCGTAGCCGCCGCCCACCACCAGCCCGAGCAGCACCCAGCCCAGGCCGATGAGCCTGCCGCCGGAGAGCTGCACGACCAGCGCGGCGGTGGTCAGGATGGCGATCGCCATGCCGGCCATGCCGAAGACGTTGCCGCGGATGGAAGTGGTGGGATGGCTCAGGCCCTTCAGAGCCTGGATGAAGCAGACACTGGCGATCAGGTACAGCAGCGTGACGACGTTCATCGACATGATCAGCGTCCCCCCGCCTTGGCGGCGTCACCGCCAGCGGGCACCTTCTTGTCCTTCTTCTTGAACATCTCCAGCATGCGCCGGGTCACCAGGAACCCGCCGAAGACGTTGACCGCGGCCAGAGCGACCGCGAGCACGCCCATGGTCTTGCCAAGGCCCGTCTCAGTGAGCGCGGCGGCCAGC
>NZ_JBFTRG010000052.1:0-709 GCF_056399425.1 Variovorax sp. 01N429
CGACGACGGTGTCGCTGGCGGCGCCCGCGGCGGGGAGGCGGTCGCGCAGGTCGGCGGTGCGGGAGGCGCGGAAGTAGTAGCCCTGGTTGTCGCGGTAGCGGCCGCCGGCGGGCCAGCCGTCGGGGTCGAGGACGACGAGGGTGTTCTGCTGGTGGGCTTCGAGGGCGATGCCGGCGTGTGCGTCGAGCCAGAGGACGGGCGCGGCGACGGCGGCGAGGTAGCGCGTGAACCACTCGTGGGCGATGTCGGCGGTGCTGTGGCCGGTCCGGGCGGCGAGGCCTCGGACGAGGGTGGCGAGGCGGGAGGGGCCGAGGCCGGGGCGTTCGGCGACGAGGCCGGCCACGCACACGGTGTCGGTGTCGCCGAACGGGTTTTCGCGGAGGACGAGTTCGAGGCCGCTTTCGGCGCGCTCGGGGCCGGTGGTGCGGGGGGCGTCGACGGCGAGCCAGGCGCGGTCCCGGACGATGTCGAATCCGGGGTGGGCGGCGTGGAGTTCGGCGGCGAGTCCGGCGCGGAGGATGCGGTCGACCTCGATGCCGCGGAGGAGTTCCTTGCGGAGGTTCTCGCGGCGTGAGTTGGTGATGCGCAGGCCGAGGGACAGTTTGAGCATGACGGGTGCGCCGGCCCGGTAGACGGTGCGCACGGACGAGGTGGGGTGCCAGGTGGGGCCGCCGGGGCCGAGGTCGCGGACGAGGGCGACGTCGAGGAG
>NZ_JBFTRG010000053.1:0-706 GCF_056399425.1 Variovorax sp. 01N429
GGCGGGGTTGTGTCCACGATCACCACGTGCGGACCCGACGGCTTGCTTTCGTTGCCCGCCTCATCACGCTCGACCACCGTGAACTCGTGCCTGCCTTCGTCCAGCGGCGTATCAGGCGTGAAGCTCCAGTTGCCGTCCTCGTCGACCTTTGTCTCGCCAACGGGCGTGCCGTTGTCGATCACGACGATCGTGTCGCCCGGCTCGCCCTTGCCCACCAGCGTCGGTGTCGTGTCGTCCGTGCTCTCGCCATTGCCCACCGGACCCTKRATCGGGCCCAYGTYGTCAGTCACTTCGCCAACGACTGGCTGGCCAGGCGGGGTYKTGTCCACGATCACCACGTGCGGAYCCGACGGCTTGCTTTCGTTGCCCGCCTCATCACGCTCGACCACCGTGAACTCGTGCCTGCCTTCGTCCAGCGGCGTATCGGGCGTGAAGCTCCAGTTGCCGTCCTCGTCGACCTTTGTCTCGCCAACGGGCGTGCCGTTGTCGATCACGACGATCGTGTCGCCCGGCTCGCCCTTGCCCACCAGTGTCGGTGTCGTGTCGTCCGTGCTCTCGCCATTGCCCACCGGACCCTGAACCAAGCCCACGTCGTCAATCACTTCGCCAATTGCCGGCTTGCCCGGTCCCATCGCGTAGATCCTCACAGGGGTAGTCGGGCTCGGCGATGAGCCGTGGCCCGCTGCGTCCGTCACCGTATAGGAGA
>NZ_JBFTRG010000054.1:0-703 GCF_056399425.1 Variovorax sp. 01N429
GTTGCTCGTCGCGTGCGCCGCCTGCTCGTCGGGCGGCGGCGGCAGCGCGCCGCAGCCCGGCGCGACGAAATCCCCCGGGTCGAACCCGGCGTCCCCGGCCGCGGCCGGGTTCGACGTCGCGGCGGAGAACGCCAAGCCGGGCACCGACGCCTGGAAGACCGGGCTGAAGACCGGGCCCGCCGGGGCGATGGACGCGTACGCCGACCAGGTCGCCGTGCGCCCCGGCGCGCCGTTCCGGCTGTTCGCCTCCACGACCGCGCCCGGCTTCACGGTCACCGCGTACCGCATGGGCTGGTACGGCGGCGCCCGCGGCCGCGAAGTCTGGAAGTCCGGCCACGTCGCGGGCACCCGCCAAGCCGCCCCGAAGGTCGACCCGGGCGTCAACACCGTGCACGCCGACTGGCAGCCCTCGCTCACCGTCACCCCGACGGACTGGCCGGAGGGCACCTACCTGCTGCTGCTGACCTCCGACGCCGGCTTCGGCACCTACGTGCCGATCACCGTGCACAGCGCGCAGGCCAAGGGCCGCACCGTGCTCGTCAACGCCGTCACCACCTGGCAGGCCTACAACCTGTGGGGCGGCTACAGCCTCTACAACGGCCCCAAGAACTACGGCGACCGCGCCCGCATCGTCAGCTTCGACCGCCCCTACGACGGCACCGGCGCGACGCTCTACCTCAACCAGGAACTCCCCGCCGTGGCC
>NZ_JBFTRG010000055.1:0-701 GCF_056399425.1 Variovorax sp. 01N429
GCGATGGGCCGCAGGCTCCGTTCGGCGTTCGCTGCGCAGCCCGGCGACGTCGTGTGCGATGGGCCGCAGGCTCCGTTCGGCGTTCGCTGCGCAGCCCGGCGACGTCGTGTGATCCTCCACCACCTCGTGCTCGACACGCCGTCCCTGGCCGCGCTGGCCGGGCACCGGCAGGTGTCCGCGCTGATCCACCGCGCGAGCATCGAGACCGACACCCGGCTGTGGGCGCCGGTGCTGAGCGTGTTGGAGGCCGACCGCGCACACCCCGGCCTCGCCGAACACGTCGGGCAGCTTGAAGTCGTCCATACCGTCGACTTGGACTACCCTGCGGTTCTCGCGGTCGCGCAACTGCACCGCGACGGCGTCCCCGTCGGCGTCGGTGCGGCCATCCACGCCGCACGCCACCTTCCGGCCTGGGGCACGGACGCGCTTATCGCCACGGTCGACCCCAAGGCCTACGAAGGGCGGGGCGTGCCGGTCTTCGACCTCAACCGCTGACCGCCTCCACGACCCAGCGCACCGGCCCCACCTAACAGTCAGCCCGTGCCGCCGAAGAGAAGCCGCACCGGCCACCGCGCAACCGGGACGACGCCCTCGTCGCCGGGACACGGCGGCCCTCGCGGGCATCCGGGATGCCTGTCGGTCCCGAACCGCCCCCCGCGCAGGCCGGCAGCCTCCGCGTCGGGTCGTGCCCCGCCCGTCAC
>NZ_JBFTRG010000056.1:0-694 GCF_056399425.1 Variovorax sp. 01N429
CGATCAGTCCGAACCGGCACCTCGCACTCCCCCCGAGGTCCCTTCCGGGCGGCGGTCCGCCGCCGACCCGGGACCGTTCACCGCCCGCTCGCCCGATGCCGGATTCGACAGCGGGACGGACGCCGAAGACGGCGCCGGCTCCGACGTCCGCAAGCTGTCGGCCGCGCTCTTCGCCCGCCTGGCCACCCTCGAACGCGGCACCCCCGAGCACACCTTCGTCCGCGACCAGCTCATCCGGCAGAACCTGCCGCTGGTCCGCTACGCGGCCAACCGCTTCCGGCACCGCAACGAACCGCACGAGGACGTCGTCCAGGTCGGCACCATCGGCCTCATCAAGGCCATCGACCGCTTCGACCCCGACCGCGGCGTGCAGTTCCCCTCCTACGCCATGCCGACSATCAKCGGCGAGATCAAGCGCTACTTCCGGGACAGCGGCTGGTCCCTGCGGGTCCCCCGCCGGGTCCAGGAACTGTGGCTGTCCCTCTCCGAGGCGATCGAGACCTTGTCGCAGGCCAACGACCGGGCGCCGACCGTMGCGGAGATGGCCGCATACCTGCAGGTCACGCAGGAAGAAGTGGTCGCCTGCCTGGAAGCCACCAACGCCTACGCGCCGTCGTCGCTGGACGCCACCGACGGCACCGACGAGCGCACGCTCGCCGACCGGCTCGGCTACCAGGACCAGGCCCTCGAAGGC
>NZ_JBFTRG010000057.1:0-668 GCF_056399425.1 Variovorax sp. 01N429
GTGCATGGCGGTGCCGAGGCGCTGCCGGCGGAACTGCTTGCGGACGACGAACTCGTAGACGGCGAAGGTCTGCCGGCCGTCCTCCCGGGTCATCCGGTCGGGCAGCGGGTCGAGCATGCCGGCCCACCAGCGGGTGTCGGGTTGCAGCGCGGTGCCGAGCGCGAAGCCGTACGGCACCCCGCCCTCGGCCGAACGGGCGAACACCAGGCGGAAGTACGGGTTCGCCAGGTGCAGGGCGAGCACGCCCTCGTCCCACGCCTCGGCATCGGCTTCGGTCCGCAGATACGGTTCCTCGGCGTACACCTCGGTATAGAGCGCGCGTATCGCGGCGCGCATCGCGGGGCGCGCGACCTCGTCGGCCGCGATGTGGTCGAGCGTCCAGGGGACGGGGGCGCTCACGGCGACTCCTTCGGGGCGGAACGTGCGCAGGACGTGGGGCGTGGACCTGCCGCGTCGCACCCCCCGGGACCGGCTCGATCGTAGCCGCGACGCGCCGGTTGCGCAGTCACGGGCGGCGCGGTCGGCGGTAGCGTTCCGGCATGATCAGAAGCGCTGTGCGGGAGGACGTCCCGACCATCGTCCGGTTCGTGTACGAACTCGCCGCCTACGAACAGGCCCCGCACGAGGCCCGGGCCACCGCCGAGGACTTCGAACGCGACCTGTTCGGC
>NZ_JBFTRG010000058.1:0-646 GCF_056399425.1 Variovorax sp. 01N429
GGGCGACAGCCTGCGCAAGCACATCGACGCCGGCCACCGCGCCACCGCGGAACCGCACCGGCCGTCCGCCGACGACGACCGCGACCGCGAACCCGCGGGCGTCTGACCCCGGCAACCCCCGGCACCCGCAGCCCGGCGACGGTCCTTTCGGACCCGCCGGGCTGCGGCGTTTCGGCCTTGCGGGCGGGGGGCGGCGTTTCGGCGTGCGGCTCGCCGGCGTTCTCGAAGAACTCCCGAGCCTCAGCCCTTCGGGTGCCTAGCCTCAGCCGTTCGGGTGCAAGATCGCCCGGGCCGCCTCGTCGACATTGCGGTACTTCCGCCCGCCACGCAGCCCGCGGACGGCTTCCACCAGCGGCTCCGGCGCGTGGTGTGCGACCAGGCCACGGGTGAGGGCGTTGCGGTCGGCGGGGAAGGTGGACCGGTCCAGGTGGCGTGCCAGCCGGGACCTGAACTCGACGTCGGCCGGGGTGAGCCCTTCGCTGCTGCCCGGCTGCGGCCCGCCTCTCGGGAATGCCGGGGCCTGGTCGTCACCCTCGGGTTCGGCCTCCCGCCACTCGTGCACGCGGCTCGAGTGGCCGCTGCGCAGCTCGCTGTCGACCTCGGACCGCATCGCGTCGTCCATCATCGGGCCGTGCTTGTCACTGCC
>NZ_JBFTRG010000059.1:0-639 GCF_056399425.1 Variovorax sp. 01N429
GAGTTGGTCGACCGACGTGAAACGTCCGTGTTCGCGGCGCCAATCGAGAATGTGGGCGGCCATGACGGGGCCGATTCCGGGCAAGGCGTCGAGTTGTTCGGCGGTCGCGGTGTTGAGATCGACCATGCCGCCAACCGCGGCGGCTTTGCCACCACCCGCGCCCGCGGCAGCCGACCCCGGCACCCCGGCAGACACCGGCGGCGGCGCCGTGGCACCAGGCACGCCCACCGGGATCTGTTCGCCGTCGACCAGCACGCGGGCGAGGTTGAGGACGGACAGGTCGGTCCCGGGCAGCGCCCCGCCGGCCGCCTTGAGCGCGTCGTCCACCCGGGAACCGGCGGGCAAGGCAAGGACACCGGGCTGCGCGACCTTGCCGACGACGTGCACCGAGACGTTCGACGGCGCGACGGGCGCAGCGCTCGCTTCGACACCGGGCGCCACGGCGGCCGCAGCCGAGCCCGATCCCGGTGCCACACGGGCCCGTTCCGCACCCGAAACCGGCGTCGCCCGGGTGGAGACCCCGACCATCGGCGGCACCGCAACCGCCTGAGGACGGGCTCGCCACCACCCGTCCCCGGCCAGCACGACCGCCTGCAGCGCCAGCACCGCCACGGCGGCGACCGCCCGCCGGTCCATGCC
>NZ_JBFTRG010000060.1:0-639 GCF_056399425.1 Variovorax sp. 01N429
GCCCAGCGGCGAGTCCGCCGTCGTGGTCCGCGGCACCGCCCGCGTCCGCATCGGCACCGGCACGACCGGACCCGGCGCGGCGCTCTGGGTGGAAGCCACGCCCGTCGACGAGGCCGAGCCGACCGAGCAGGACCAGGAGCTGGCCCGCGAGTACCGCGCACTCGTCACCACCATCCTCGGCAAGCGCGGCGCCTGGCAGGTCGTCGACTTCGTCCAGCAGATCGAAGACCCGAGCGAGCTGTCCGACAACGCCGGCTACGCCCCGTACCTGAGCCAGCAGCAGAAGATCGACCTGCTGCAGACCACTGACCTCACCGAGCGGCTGGAAAGGGTCGTCGGCTGGACCCGCGACCACCTGGCCGAACTGGACGTCGCGGAGACCATCCGCAAGGACGTCCAGGAAGGCATGGAGAAGACCCAGCGCGAGTTCCTGCTCAAGCAGCAGCTCGCCGCGATCCGCAAGGAGCTGGGCGAACTCAACGGCACGCCGGGCAGTGAGGAAGAGGACTACCGGGCCCGGGTCGAGGCCGCGGACCTGCCCGAGAAGGTGCTCCAGGCCGCGCTGAAGGAGGTCGACAAGCTCGAACATGCATCCGAGGCGTCGCCGGAGAGCGGCTGGATCCGGACATGGCTGGACAC
>NZ_JBFTRG010000061.1:0-623 GCF_056399425.1 Variovorax sp. 01N429
GGCGTGGGCAGCGGGTGGGCCGCGCCTCCCTCCTCGGACGCACTCACGGCAGGTCCGACGAGGGCGTGGTGCCCTTCATATCCGGATGGATCGTCTGGTCGCCCGCAATGGCCGACAGCGGCAGGAGTCGATCCGGTCGACTCCCACCCACGGTCCGAGAGCCGGGATGCGCCCTGCTCCGTGAGCCACGGCAGCGCGGTGGTCGCGCGTTCCGATGCGCGATGCCGAGGTCGGCGACCAGGTCGCGGGCGAGGGCGGGTGAGGGCGGGGGCGCCGAGGTCTCCACCCGTCTGCGTGAGATCGCGGATCCGCACGCCTATTGGTGACGGAGTCGCTGCGCAGGCCGAGTGACGACGAACGGAACTCCTCCCCGCTGTACGGTGATCCGCCAGACCGGGACGGAGTTGTGGAGGCGGAGGCGGGCGTGAATGAGACCGGGCGGATGGAGGCCTTCAGCGATGGGGTGTTCGCTATTGCGATCACGCTGTTGATTCTGGAGATCAAGGTGCCCGAGGTGGAGCCGGGGCAGTCGCTGTGGGGGGCTCTGGGGCATCTGTGGCCGTCGTATGCGGCCTATGTGGTGAGCTTTCTGGTGATTGGGATCATCTGGATGAATCACCACC
>NZ_JBFTRG010000062.1:0-613 GCF_056399425.1 Variovorax sp. 01N429
TTCTTCGCCTACGCCTACCGGCTCTGGTTCGGGTACGGCATCGAAGGCGCCGCCGCCCCGACCATGTTCACCGCGCTGCTCATCGGCGTCTGCGCCGGTTTTCTCCCGCACAACCTGCACCCGGCCCGGATCTTCATGGGCGACTCCGGCTCGATGCTGATCGGCCTGATGCTCGCCGCCGCCGCGATCACCCTGACCGGGCGCCTGGACCCCGAGGTCATCGCCGCGCAGGCGGGCTCCGAGACGTTCGCCACCCACAAGCTCGTGCCGGTGTATATCCCGCTCGTGCTGCCGTTCGCGGTGCTCATCGTGCCGCTGATCGACCTGGTGATGGCGGTCACCCGGCGCGGCTGGGCCGGCCGGTCGCCGTTCGCCGCGGACAAGGGCCACCTGCACCACCGGCTGCTGGAGATCGGGCACTCGCACAGCCGCGCGGTGCTGATCATGTACTTCTGGTCCGGCCTGATCGCGTCGTTCACGGTGCTGATTTCGGTCCGTCCGGACCGGCGGCCGATTGTGTACGCGGGTCTCGGATTCATCGCGCTGGGACTGCTGGTGCTGATGCTGCCGTGGTTCCGGCCGCGGGTTCCGAAGACGCTGCACGGTGTGGTGC
>NZ_JBFTRG010000063.1:0-603 GCF_056399425.1 Variovorax sp. 01N429
CGTGCACTCCCTGCCCGCGCGTCAGGTCATCGACACGCAGGTGCAGGAGCAGCTCATCGTCGAGCTGTACTCGAAGTAATCCGCGGCATTCCGCGTATTCCTTCGGGAACGTAGTACGGATTTTCGGGTCGGGCGGGCCGGGTTTTACCGGTCCGCCCGTACCCTTGCCATAGCCGTCGGTGTCATATAGCGGGCACCGAGACATGGAGGAAGACCATGCTGATCGCGCAGCGTCCCACGCTGACCGAAGACGTCGTCGACGAGTACCGCTCCCGGTTCGTCATCGAGCCGCTGGAGCCGGGCTTCGGCTACACCCTCGGCAACTCGCTCCGCCGCACGCTCCTGTCGTCGATCCCGGGTGCCGCCGTCACGAGCATCCGCGTCGACGGCGTCCTGCACGAGTTCACCACCGTGCCGGGCGTCAAGGAGGACGTCACCGACCTCATCCTCAACATCAAGCAGCTGGTCGTCTCCTCGGAGCACGACGAGCCGGTTGTGATGTACCTGCGCAAGCAGGGCCCGGGTGTGGTCACCGCCGGCGACATCGCGCCGCCGGCCGGGGTCGAGGTGCACAACCCCGAGCTGGTCCTGGCGACGCTGAAC
>NZ_JBFTRG010000064.1:0-600 GCF_056399425.1 Variovorax sp. 01N429
GACTACACCGACTGCTGCGGGCGCCTGCACCGGGGCGAGGCGGCCGCCGCGACCGCCGAGCAGCTGATGCGGTCGCGGTACGGCGCCTTCGTGGTCGGCGATGCCGCCTACCTGCTGGCCAGTTGGCACCCGGACACCCGCCCGGCGACGCTCGACCTCGACCCGCGCACGCGCTGGCTCGGCCTGGAGATCCTCGCCACCGAGGACGGCGGCCCGTTCCACGCGGAAGGCGCGGTCGCGTTCCGCGCCCGGTACCGCGAAGGCGGCCGCGAGCACGTCCTCGACGAGCACAGCCGCTTCAGCCGGGTCGACGGGCGGTGGGTGTACGTCGACGGCCGGTTCGCCGACTGAGTCGCGGCGCCACGGCCGCTACAGGTCGGACAGGCCCGTGTCCGGCTGCCGCGCTCGCGTTACGCGAACAGCAGCGGCCGACGGCCGCCCGCCGCCGACAGCAGCGCCGTCGTCGACGTGTGGCCCTCGCGGACCGTCCAGTGGATGGCGGAGTTGCCGAAGCCGCCGTCCTCGCGCAGGTTCGGGTCGGCGCCGCCCGTCAGCAGGACGCCGACCGCCTCGTCGTGGGCCAACACCGCGGCCGCGCAC
>NZ_JBFTRG010000065.1:0-600 GCF_056399425.1 Variovorax sp. 01N429
GTCCTGGGCACGCTGCTGTGCAACGAACTCCACAGTCGCATCACGTTCCGCAAGGGCGCCGCGGGCTGGCGCGTGCACGCGGAGTCGACCGGAACCGCCGTCATCGCCTACCTGTTCACCACCGGCGCGATGCTCGCCCTGGAAGCGGCGGCCCCGCACGCGGGAGCGCTGACCATCCAGGCCGTCTACCTGGCCGCGCAGGGCCTCGCGGGCCTGGGCCGGTTCGTGGTGCTGCGGCTGGTGGTGTTCGCCCGCCCGAAGTCCCGCACCGCGACCGCGACCGTATCCGGCACCCCGCGCCCGGAGCTGGTCATCGCGGCCTGAGCCGCACCGACCCACGTACCCGAGCTTCGCACCCGAGCCCCGTCCGCAAGCGGCCCCGCGTCCCGGCTACACCGCGTCCCGGCTACACCGCGTCCCCGAACCTCTCCAGGCGGATGCGGGTGGCCGGGACGCCCGCCCGGGTCAGCATGCGGCCGACCGCCTCGGCGAAGCCCGTCGACCCGCAGACGTACACCTCGCGGTCCTCGGCGACCGCCGCCGCGGCGTGCGGGGCGAGGACGTCCGGGGTCAGCCGCCCGACCGGCAGGCCCGCCGGGG
>NZ_JBFTRG010000066.1:0-584 GCF_056399425.1 Variovorax sp. 01N429
TGGCCAACCTCCGAGGTTCCGAGGACGACAACCCGGGCCACCATGATACTTCAGTGTTTGCGCAACCTTTAAAGTCGGGTGCCGCGGCCGGCACCGCTGGGCCGACCAGGGGACTTGCCCGGGTGAATCCTGCGGGACGCGTTCCGCCCGTTCCGTCCCACCCGAAGTTCCGCACCGCGTCACCCGACCGCGCGGACGCGTTCACCGACGCCTCGTAACGTCGCGGCGCCCGCTAAGGGCGCGTGCGCAGGCATTCGGGTCCTTCGCGCGCCGAGGGTTCGAGGAGAACCGCGGTGAGAGTGACTTGGAAGACCGCCACGGTGCTGGCCCTGTCGGGCGGGCTCCTGGCGGGTGCGGGGATCACGGCGAACGTCGCGCTGGCCGACCGCGGCGACCGCGGCGGCGACGTCCGCAACGTCATCTACCTGCTCGGCGACGGCATGGGGCGCACCCACGTCACCGCCGCGCGCGAGCGCTTCTACGGCGCCGACGGCAAGCTCAACATGGAGCGGATGCCGTTCACCGGCGCGGTCTCCACGTATGCGGTGGAGAAGGGGACGAAGACCCCCGCGCTGGTGACGGAC
>NZ_JBFTRG010000067.1:0-575 GCF_056399425.1 Variovorax sp. 01N429
CCGTCGGGTGGTGCCGATGTCTTGCGCTACCGGTCGGCCTCCCGCCGGTGACTCCGCGTACTACTTGTCGAAGTCCAGGTTGAGCATCCGGATGGCGTTGCCGCGGATGATCTTGTAGACGGTCTCCTTGTCGAGGCCGGCCAGGTGCTCTTCGGCGACCTTCTTGGTGTGCGGCCAGGTCGAGTCGACGTGCGGGTAGTCGGTCTCGAACGTGACGTTGTCCACGCCGATCGCGTCCAGCGAGTTGACGCCGTGCTGGTCGCGGAAGAAGCACGCGAACATGTTCTGCCGGAAGTAGTACGACGGGCGCTCGGGCAGGCCGTCGCCGACGCCGGCCCACGCGCGGTGCTCTTCCCACACGTCGTCCATGCGCTCGAGGGCGTAGGGGATCCAGCCCATCTGGCCCTCGGAGTAGGCCAGCTTGAGCCGCGGGAAGCGGGCGGGGATGCCGGCGAAGATGAAGTCCGCCATCGACGCCATCGCGTTGTTGAAGCTCAGCGACGCCTGGACGGCCGCGGGCGCGTCGGGGGACGCGGCGGGCATCGTCGAGGACGAGCCGATGTGCATGTTGATGG
>NZ_JBFTRG010000068.1:0-574 GCF_056399425.1 Variovorax sp. 01N429
CGACCCGGGCCTCGCGCAGGCCAAGGGCTCGCCGGACATCTTCATGAACATCCTGACCAGCAACGGCCTCGTGGGCCGCATGGTCACCGACTGGGGCGGTCCGGAGACCGAGCTGCGCAAGGTCGCCATCCGCCTCGGTGCTCCGAACTACCCGGGCGACACGATGACGATCACCGGCAAGGTCACCGCGAAGGCCGACGGCCTGGTCGAGGTGTCCGTGGTCGGGGCGAACAAGCTCGGCAACCACGTGACGGGGACTGTGACCGTCGCGCTCCCGGGAGGGCAGGCATGAGCCTCAAGCACGCGGACAACCTCAAGGGCAAGGCCGCGATCGCCGGTATCGGCGCGACCGAGTTCTCCAAGGAATCCGGCCGGTCCGAACTGCGCCTGGCCGCCGAGGCGGTCGGCGCGGCACTCGACGACGCGGGCCTGAAGCCGTCGGACGTCGACGGCCTGGTGACCTTCACGATGGACACCAACCCGGAGATCTCCGTCGCGCAGGCGTGCGGCATCGGCGACCTGTCGTTCTTCAGCCGGGTGAACTTCGGCGGCGGCGCGGCGTGCGGCACCGTGG
>NZ_JBFTRG010000069.1:0-570 GCF_056399425.1 Variovorax sp. 01N429
CCACTGGGCGTCGGTCAGATCGCCGGGGGTGTCGGGGGTGTCGGGGATACCGGGGCTTTCGGGGCTTTCGGGGCTTTCGGGGGTCGCGGCCACGACTTCGTGTTTTTCAAAACGGGCTGCCGCGTGCAATCGGGCCCGTGTCTGCCGCACCAGGTCTTCGAACAAATAGTCGTCCCCGTAGCGTTCGAGCGGCCGTTCGATCCGCGCCCAGCGGGCCGCCATCTCCGGCGATGCGGTCTCCAGCGCGGCCTCCAGCGGCGCACCGACGGCGCGGCCCGCGTGCGCGAGCGGGGACTTGGCTTCCAGCAGCACGACGCCGACCGTCGTCCGGGCGATCCAGGTCAACGCGCCCGCCCGCGCGTCGTCGTCCAGCGGGGCGCGTTCGAGTGCGGCGAGCAGCCGGTCCAGCGCGGCGACCCACGCGGGGGCGATCTGGGTGGGAGTGCCGATCAACTGGGCGGTCCACGGGCTTTCCACGATCCGGTGCCGGACGTCGCGCATCCACGATTCCACGGCGTCCCACCACGGGAGACCGGGTTCCCCGGCCGCCGCGCCGACGTCCTCGAGGAC
>NZ_JBFTRG010000070.1:0-570 GCF_056399425.1 Variovorax sp. 01N429
GGTGTACGCGTGGTAGATGCAGCGGTCGTAGAAGTTGCGGTCGCTGGTGCCGACTTCGCTCATGAAGAGCGGCACTTGGTGGATCGGGTACTCGTCGAGCGGGCTGGGCACCGGCACGGACGGCCTCCTGCGAAGTTCATGGCGTGCTGGCCTGCGAGTCTCGCCCGGGCATTTGACCAAGTCAAGTGGTCTGGGTGTGCAGTCCGGCCGGTTCAGCCGGCGGCTTCGCCGCCGCCCTCGGGCGCCTGCTCGGCGTCCACCGCTTTGGCGATGCGCGAGGCGACGATGACCGCCGTGCCGAGCATCGTGGTGCGGTACCCGGCGAACAGCTTGTTCGCCCACGGCACCGCCCAGCGCCCCCGCCGCGCGACGTTCTCCACCCGGTACTCCACCCACGCCGCGCCGCCGCGCTCGTGGATCCGGTACGTGCCGCGGTACCACCAGTCGCCGGCCATGACCACGGTGCGCGCCGCCTCGTCCACGTCGACGTGCAGCACGCGGACATCCCCCGACCATGCCTCGAAGCGGGTCGGCCCGCCGGTGAGCCGGAATCCGCGGCCGGGCAGGAAC
>NZ_JBFTRG010000071.1:0-567 GCF_056399425.1 Variovorax sp. 01N429
GGCCCCTGCGGCCTGACCGTCTCGCGACCCGGACTGAGGGCGGGGAGCGGCACGCCTGCCGCTCCCCCGTCCGGTCACCGGGCTGCCGGTCGCCGGACCTGTCCGGTCACCGCGCCGGACGCAGGAACTCCCGCGTGCGTTCGGTGAAGTCGCGGACCGCCGGCGAGTCCCGGTACGGCGACAGCCGCAGCGAGAACTCCCGGACGTAGTCGACCGCGCGGGCCGACCGCAGACCGCCCGCCTGCTCGGTGGCGGCCGCCGACACCTCGCACGCCTGGTCGAGTTCGCCCAGCCCGAGCAGCGCGGTGGCCAGCACCGTGCCGCAGAACAACCGGCTGCGCGCGTACTCCTCCTCCCGGAGCTTCAACGACCGCTCGGCGAACTCCTTGGCTCTGCGGTGGTCTTCCAGGTCCCGGAAGCAATGCGCGTGCTCGTCGTGCAGCTGGGCCTCGTCCATGTGCCGGACCCATTCCGGGTCTTCGCTCGGCGGCCCGGCCTGCCCGAACGCCTGCTCGGCGCGCACCAGCGACGCCATGCAGGACCGGCTGTCGGCGAGCAGCCCGTGGC
>NZ_JBFTRG010000072.1:0-559 GCF_056399425.1 Variovorax sp. 01N429
ACCCGGCGCGCGGCCACTCCCCCGGCGAACGCATCCAGGCGACCATCGACACCTACCTGGCGCACATCGAAGCCAACCCGCAGGTATACCGGTTCCTGCTGCACCGCGCGGGAGCGGAATCGGCCGACGTGCACGGCCACGTGACCGCCTACCAGCGCCGCGTCGGCGAGGAACTCGCACATTCCTTCGACCCGGTCGGCGCCACCGGCGTGCTGGCGCGCGCCTGGGCGCACGGCATCGTCGGCATGGTCCAGGCCTGCGGCGACTGGTGGCTCGAAGAACACCCGTGCGAACGCGCCGAACTGACCGTCTACCTCACCGAACTCCTGTGGGGCGCCCTCCCCACCGCCCTGGCCATGGCCGCCGAGTCGGCAGACTCAGCGGGCGGCACGGGAACGGCGGAGTAACGGCGCAGCGCCTGCTCCGGGTAGACGGCCTCGCGGCTCTCGTGCCGGAACCGGCGAATGAACTCCCCCATGACCGCGGCGGGTGCGTGCCGGAGCAGGATGTCCTCCGGCCGGCGTTCCGCGTCGGTCAGGGGTATCTGCTTGGCGAAGAC
>NZ_JBFTRG010000073.1:0-550 GCF_056399425.1 Variovorax sp. 01N429
GTGTCGGACAGCGGAGCGCCGGCTTCGGCGGACGGGGGTTCGGTGAGGACCGCGGCGAGGCGGTCGCGCAGGGCGGCGGCGAGGTCGTCGTCCGCCGCGCCGGGTTCGCACACGGCCGCGAACGCGGTGAGGGCGTCGGCATCGCGGGTGAGGTGCACGAGGGCCATGAGCAGCGCCCGCGGGTCGGCTCCGGTGAGGCGCTCGGACACCTCGGCGGCGGTGCACCCGGCCAGGGGCAGACCGGCGGCCAGGGTGCGGGGGAAGAGGGGCGACATGGTGGCCTCCGCGGGCGGGTTCAAGGGACGACGACGAGAAGTTCCCATTGGGAACATCTGGATGGTGTCGGCTCGACCCGAAGAAGTAAAGAGGCGCCCGCGACGGCGCACCCGGACCCGGCGGAGCCGCCGCGAGGGACGGGGCGCGGCGCGCGCGATCGAGGCGCGGTGGCCGACGGCCGCGGCGGTCGAGCCTGCTAAGCGTCGATGCGCGATCGGTCCAGTGCCGCCGCCGAAGCCGCGATGAACTCCCGGCGCGGCGCCACGTCGTGGCC
>NZ_JBFTRG010000074.1:0-547 GCF_056399425.1 Variovorax sp. 01N429
GGATCTGGGGGTGGCTTCGACTGACGCACCCCAGGTTTCCGTAACTTCCAGCGCGGCGTCCGGCACCTCGTCCGGTGTCCGGCCCCGGCTGCTCCTGCTCGACGGGCACTCCTTGGCGTACCGCGCGTTCTACGCGCTGAAGGAGGCCGCGATGTCGACGGCCACGGGGCAGCCGACGCAGGCGGTGTACGGGTTCACGTCGATGCTGGCGAACGTCCTGCGGGACGAGGCGCCGACGCACCTCGGGGTGGCCTTCGACGTGTCGCGGCAGTCGTTCCGCACCGACCGGTTCCCGGACTACAAGGCCAACCGGTCGGCCACGCCGGACGAGTTCAAGGGCCAGGTCGAACTCATCGTCGAGGTCCTGGAGGCGATGGGCATCCGCACCATGCGGGTGGAGGGCTTCGAGGCCGACGACGTGATCGCGACGGTGTCGACGCAGGCCGCCGAGGAGGGCTTCGAGGTCCTCATCCTGACCGGCGACCGCGACTCGCTGCAGCTGGTCACGCCGGACGTCACGGTGTTGTACCCGATGATGGGCGTCAGC
>NZ_JBFTRG010000075.1:0-546 GCF_056399425.1 Variovorax sp. 01N429
CGACCCGCGCCGGTCGATCTCCACGATCGACCCGCAGTACTACCGCTGGACGCAGTGGATCTTCCTGCAGCTGCGGAACTCCTGGTACGACACCGAGGCGGACGGCGGCAAGGGCCGCGCCCGGCCGATCGCCGACCTGGTCGAGCAGTTCGAGAAGGGCACCCGCGCGGTCCCCGGCGGCGGCGTGTGGGCGGACCTGCCGCGTGCCGAACAGGCCAAGGTGATCGACGGGTTCCGGCTGGCCTACCTGTCCGAGGCGCCGGTCAACTGGTGTCCGGGCCTGGGCACCGTGCTGGCCAACGAGGAGGTCACCGCCGAAGGCCGCAGCGAGCGCGGCAACTTCCCGGTGTTCAAGCGGAACCTGAAGCAGTGGATGATGCGGATCACCGCGTACTCCGACCGCCTGATCGACGACCTGGACAAGCTGGACTGGCCGGAGCCGGTCAAGCTGATGCAGCGCAACTGGATCGGCCGGTCCGAGGGCGCGCACATCGACTTCACGTTCGCCGGGCACGCCGACGACCTGAAGGTCCGCGTGTTCACGAC
>NZ_JBFTRG010000076.1:0-542 GCF_056399425.1 Variovorax sp. 01N429
TCCCACGAGGGCGCATCCGACGAAGGAACCACGCCGTGACGACCACAACCGCCCTGATCGAAGATCCCCAGCGGTCCCAGGCGCAGCGCCGGGTGCTGCTCGTCTTGGTCGCCGCCCAGGTCTTCAGCGGAGCCGGACTCGCGGCGGGCGTCACCGTCGGTGCCCTGCTGGCCCAGGACATGCTCGGTTCCACCGGCCTGGCCGGACTGCTTGGCGCATTGTCCATCACCGGTTCGGCAGCGGCCGCGATCGCGCTCGGACGCGTCTCGCAGGAGCACGGACGTCGAGCAGGTCTGGTCGCCGGCTACTCGGCCGGCGCCATCGGAAGCGCCGGCGTCGCAGCCGCGGCAGTCGCCGGTAGCCCCTTGCTGCTGTTCGTCGCGATGTTCGTCTACGGCGCAGGTACCGCCACGAACCTCTTGGCCCGCTATGCCGGCGCCGACTTGGCGGCTCCCGCGTACCGCGCCCGGGCGTTGTCCACCGTGCTGGTCGCCACGACGGTGGGCGGCGTGGTCGGCCCCAACCTCGCCGCACCCGTCGGC
>NZ_JBFTRG010000077.1:0-541 GCF_056399425.1 Variovorax sp. 01N429
GCTCGGCGACGCGGTCCGCGACGCCCTCGACCCGAAGCTCCGCTGACCGGGGGAGGGGAAGACACCAAGTGACGACGAATCAGTTGACGAAGCCCGCCAAGACCGAGCCGGTGCCCGGTGCGCCGCTCCTCGAAGTGGACAACCTGCACGTCGAGTTCCGCACCCGCGACGGCGTCGCGAAGGCGATCAACGGCGTGTCCTACTCGGTCGACGCCGGCGAGACCCTCGCGGTGCTCGGCGAGTCGGGTTCCGGCAAGTCGGTGACCGCCCAGACCATCATGGGCATCCTCGACATGCCGCCGGGTGTCATCACCGGCGGCGAGATCCGGTTCCACGGCCGCGACATGCTCAAGATGGGCAAGGAAGAGCGGCGCAAGCTGCGCGGCGAGAAGATCGCCATGATCTTCCAGGACGCGCTCTCCGCGCTGAACCCGGTCTACTCGGTCGGCTTCCAGCTCGGCGAGATGTTCCGGGTGCACCGCGGCATGTCCCGCAAGGACGCCAAGGCCAAGGCCATCGAGCTGATGGACCTGGTGAAGAT
>NZ_JBFTRG010000078.1:0-536 GCF_056399425.1 Variovorax sp. 01N429
GTTCGCCTCACCGCTGCCGACCTCCAAGTGCAGCCTCCGGGCCAGTTCGACCAGGACCTGCCGGATCTGCTGCGGCTGCTCGGCGGAAATCCACCACACGACCTGGTACTCGTGCATGTGCTTGTAGACGTACTCGACCGCCAGCTGCGACTTGCCGACCCCGCCCATGCCCTGGAGCGCCTCGGGAAGGACCGCGGTGGTCCCCTCCTGCAAGCGGGCGTGCAATTGCTCCAACAGGAGCCCGCGCCCGGTGAACGCACGGTTCCGCGGAGGCACGTTGCCCCAGACCGGCGGCGGCTTGAGCGCCATTTCGGTGGACCTGGCGGCCATCGGCTGCACGCCACTCACGGACACGTTCCCTCCAACTGATTCTGTCGTTTCCTCCGCGAGGATCGACGGGGGGTCCCCAGGTGAGACGGGGACGTCAGCCGATTCCTCAGGGTAGCCACTGTTCGTGTCGATCGTGCGACCATCAGTGACCACGGCCGCCCCTTGTGCGGGGTGGTTCACTCGGGCAGGCGAAGGGGCGGCGGCGG
>NZ_JBFTRG010000079.1:0-530 GCF_056399425.1 Variovorax sp. 01N429
CGCCAGGCCAGCCGCCGAGCGAGGTGTTCGCCGGTCGAGCGCGCCCGGCGCGGGGCCATGTGGGCGGCAGCGCCGAAGAGGGTGAAGTGTTCGGCGGGGGTGAGCCACCCGGCGGTGCCGCCGTCCTGGGGGACGAATCCGACGCGCGCGGTGCGGTGGACGGTGCCGGCGCTGGGTTTCGTCAGCCCCGCGCAGATGCGCAGCAGGGTCGATTTCCCGCAGCCGTTGGCGCCGACGATTGCGGCGACCTGCCCGGCACGCACGGTCAGGTTCACGCCGGCGAACACCGATGCCCGCCGGTAGCGCTTGCCGACGCCGGTGAGGCGGAGCAGAACGCGTCCGCCGCCCGGCTCGTGGATCGGGGGAGCGGGCTCGCCCGGGGTGCCGAGGGCCGCGACAAGATGGCGGGCGTACAGGTGGGCGGGACCGAAGAGTTCCTCCGCCGAGGCACCGAACTCGGCGGCCTGCTGGGCGGTTTCTTCGGTCAGTTGGCGGGCGCGGGCGGGTTCCAGGCCCAGCTGCACCAGTTC
>NZ_JBFTRG010000080.1:0-530 GCF_056399425.1 Variovorax sp. 01N429
GGGCAGGGCCGGGCCGGGCTCCGTCGGCGTCAGGTCGCGGCTTCCGACAGGGCGGCCTTGACCTGGGCCAGGCTCGGGTTGGTGGCGACCCACTGGATGTCGCCGCCGGGGCCCGCGAGGACGACCGTCGGGACGGTCTGGTTGCCGCCGTTGACGCTCATCACGTACTCGGCCGCCTGCGCGTCCTGCTCGATGTCGACCTCGGTGTACGCCACGCCTTCGCGCTCCATCTGGCTCTTGAGGCGGCGGCAGTACCCGCACCAGGGGGTGCTGTACATCGTCACGGTGGCCGACATCTCGGGGATCTCCTCTGCTCGGGTGCTGCGGGCGTTCCGCACAACGTACGCCGGATTCGGATTTCTTCCCTCCGCCGGCCCCGCAGCCTGTGGACAACCTCACCCCCGGGGGGGGGCGGGCCTGTGGACAACGGCCGGTATGTGACGGAGCCGCCTGAGAGGATGTCCCGGTGATCGACCACTACGGCCCCCCGCCCACCGCCGACGAGGTCCTCGACGCGCTCGACCCCGAGC
>NZ_JBFTRG010000081.1:0-525 GCF_056399425.1 Variovorax sp. 01N429
CAACCGGGGCACGCCGCGGGTCCGGGAGCTTATCCCGGCCCGTCCGTCAGCGCCGCCAGTTGTGCGGTCAGACCGTCGATCAGCGCCGCCAGCCCCAGTTCGAAGGCGACCTCGGCGCGGCCCGCCTTGGCGGTGCCCGCGGCGCGCAAGGCGGCGGCGAGTTGCGGGACTTCGTGCTCGCGCTCGGCGACGTCGATCATCACGTCCGGGGCGGCCTGGTCGAAGGACGCGCCGACCAGGAAGTTCTCCACCGACGTCAGCACCGGCACGATTGTCTCGGGCGGCCATCCGCCGCGGGCGAGCGCGTCGACGACCGTTTCGAACATGTCCAGGGTGGCGGGCGAGGTGACCGTGGTCGTGGTGATCAGCCCGATGACGTTGGGGTGCCGGGCGAACGCCGTGCGGTAGGAGCGGCCCCACGCGATGAGCGCTTCCGACCAGGGCCGGTCGGCGAAGCCGCTCATGTCCATTTCGTCGACGATGAGCACGCGGATGCCCTCGACGATCGCCGGGCGGCCGTCCACA
>NZ_JBFTRG010000082.1:0-523 GCF_056399425.1 Variovorax sp. 01N429
GGTAGGGGGTGGCGCAGCCGAGGACCGTGAGCACGGCGTCGGGTGTGGGCATCACGGGAGTCCGTATCTCGCGTCGTGGTCAGGGGGTCGCGGTCGAGCCGGGCAGCGCGCGCACGGCGTTGTGTTCCAAGAAGTCGATGACGTGCTCGGTCAGGGCGCGCCGTGCCGTCGGCCGGTCGAGCACCGGTGCGGTGAGTTGCCGTTGGATGCTGGCGGCGCGCCGGACGACCCCGGCGAGGCGGCGTTCTTCGGGGAGTTCGAGCACGGGCAGGATCGCCTCGTGGGCACCGGTGAAGTCGCCGAGGTGGACCCGGGCGCGGACGAGGTCGAGACGCGTGACGGCGAGGTGGGCGTAGGAGCCGCCGGCGTATCCGGTGAGGGCGTCCTCGAGGTGGATCATCGCGTCTTCGGCCTCGCCGAGCCAGATGAGCGCGCTGCCGGCGCACCTCTGCTGGTTCTCGATGGGGAAGGCCCACATGCCCGGGTAGGCGTCCATGTCGTCGACGTCGTCGCGGGCGCACAC
>NZ_JBFTRG010000083.1:0-521 GCF_056399425.1 Variovorax sp. 01N429
CGATGACGATGGTCGCGGTGTCCGATTCCAAATCGCTCGACCCGTTCCGCACGCTGTACCTCGCGGTCACCGACGAGCCGCGGATGAGTGCGCTGTACGACCCGATGTTCTACTTCGACCCCGCCGACGGGAAGGTCAAGCCGCATCTCGCGGAGAGCCTGACCACGGGCGACGGCGGCGCGACGTGGACGCTCAAGCTGCGACCGGGCGTCACGTTCTCCGACGGCACCCCGTTCGACGCCGCCGCGGTGAAGCTGAACTGGGAGACGCACGCGAAGCCGGAGACCCGCTCCTACCTGGCGGCCTACGCAACCGGCCTCAAGACGGAGGTCGTCGACCCGCTGACGCTGACGGTCGCGCCGACGTCGCCGAACCCGACGTTCGACCGGATGATCGCCACCAAGCTCACCTACATCGAGGCGCCTTCGGCGATCGCCAAGGGTCTCGAGTCGGCGGGCACCCAGCCGGTGGGCGCCGGTCCGTTCATGCTGAAGAGCTGGACGCGCGGCAGCGAGCAGGTG
>NZ_JBFTRG010000084.1:0-511 GCF_056399425.1 Variovorax sp. 01N429
AGATCGAACGTCGTCAGCATGAGGATCCGGCACGGACGGCCGTCCGCCGCCGACGGCGGATCGGCCATGATGCGGCGGGTCGCCGCCAGACCGTCCAGGTTCGGCATGCGGATGTCCATGAGCACCACGTCCGGGCGCGTCCGCCGCACCGCCGCACACGCCTCGTCGCCGGTCGCCGCCTCCGCCACCACATCGATCCCGGCGACCGTGAGAATCATGCGGAATCCGGAACGGACGAGGGCCTGGTCGTCCGCGACCACGACACGCAGCGGCACCGCACCCTGCTCGACACCGGCCGCTGCGCCGGCCACCCCGCCGGCCAGCCCGCCGGTCACCGCGGCGGTTCCGGGTCGGCGGCCACCGGAATCACCGCGCTCAGCCGGTAGCCGCCGGTCGGTCGGCGCCCGGCCCGGAGTTCCCCGCCGTGCAGCGCGATGCGTTCCGCGAGGCCCACCAGGCCCCGGCCGCCACCCCACGCCTCGGGACGGCGGCCGTCCGCGGCACCCTCGTC
>NZ_JBFTRG010000085.1:0-511 GCF_056399425.1 Variovorax sp. 01N429
CGGCGCGTCCTACGTCACGGGTGCCGACTTCCCCGTCGACGGCGGACTCACCGCCGGCCCGCAGGCCGCACCGCGCCCGGACGCGCCGATGCTGTTCCACTGAGCCGCACGGCGGCCGACTGTGCGAAGCCCCAAAGATCACCCGCTCTGCCACCGCACAGCACTGGCAGAGCCCCGGAGGGCGGGTCAGCGCGCCGCGGCCAGCACGGTCCGGGTCGCCTCCGCGCAGCGGCGGGCGGCCTCGGCCGTTCCGGCATCGCGGAGTTCGGCGGAGAACACCTCGACGCCGACGGGCGCGTCGACGCCCGCGGCGCGCAGGGCCCGCAGCACTTCGGCGACGTCGGCGTCGCCTTCGCCGGGCGGCAGGCGGCGGTTCATCGTCTCGTCCATCATCGCCGCGGCGTCCGCGTCGGACCGGGCGGGCGCCGGGGCGTCGCTGATCTGGATGCCGACGATGTGCCGGGCGGCGTCCGCGGTGAGGTCGGCGGCGCTGCCGCCGGACCGGTAGAGG
>NZ_JBFTRG010000086.1:0-504 GCF_056399425.1 Variovorax sp. 01N429
GCTGACGACATGCTGGCGCGGATGGCCGAAGGAGCCCACGCATGAGCGCGCAGTCGTACGACGTGGACCTGGTCGTGGTCGGCGCCGGGCCCGCCGGGGTCGCCGCAGCGCTCATGGCCGCGAGCCTCCAGCTCCGGACCGTGGTCGTGGAGGCCGACCGGGTCGGCGGCGCGCTGAACTGCATCGGTGCGGTGGAAAATGTGTCCGGGGGCTGGTCGACCGGCAAGCAGCTCGCGGATGCGCTCGCGGCCGACCTGGTCCGKCTCCAAGAGGGCAAACGCTGCACTGTGGTCCGCGGCCGCGCCTCTGCGGTGCACGGCCACGACGATCGCGCCGAAGTCGTCCTCGAGGACGGCACGGTGTTGACGGCGGCCGCCGTCGTGATGGCCACCGGCGTGGAAACGCTGACACCGCACGGCGTCGAATGGGTCACGGTGTCGGAGGAGTTCACTGCGCCGCCGCTGTGGCGTGCTGCGCCGGACGACTTGGTCGGTCGGACGTATG
>NZ_JBFTRG010000087.1:0-499 GCF_056399425.1 Variovorax sp. 01N429
GTCGGTGACCGTCGGCCCGTCCGGGCTGCGCGCCACGCCGAGGTCGACGATGCGCGGGCCGTCGGGTGCGAACGCGACGTGGTGCGGGGCGAGCCGGCCGTGGGTGAGGCCGACTTCGTGCAGGGCGGCGAGGGCGTCGGCGATGCCCGCGGCGAGCGCGCGCACGGTTCGGCCGGGCAACCGGCCGTGGGTTTCCACGGCTTCGGCGAGCGACGGGCCGGGCAGGTAGGCAGTTGCCAACCACGGTGTGGGCCCGGCGGTGTCGGCGTCGACGACCGGGACGGCGTAGCGGCTCTCCATGCGGGACGCGGCGGACACTTCGCGGGCGAAGCGGGCACGGAAACCGGGTTCGCGCGCGGCGGCGGCGCGGACGGTTTTGACCGCGACGGGCTTGCCTTCGGCGGTGGCGCCGACGAACACCTGGGCGATGGCGCCCTCTCCGAGCACGCCGACGAGCTGAATGCCGCCGATCCGCAGCGGTTCGTCTTGGTGCAGGGCC
>NZ_JBFTRG010000088.1:0-499 GCF_056399425.1 Variovorax sp. 01N429
CGGTACGGGCCGTCAGATCGACGTCGTCGATATCGAGACCGACCGCTTCGGAGATCCGCGCCCCGGTGCCGTACAGCACTTCCAGCAGTGCCCGGTCGCGCAGTCCGAACGGCGGATCCGCCGCGCCGGCGGCCGCCAGCAACGCCTCGATGCAGTCGAGCGGCACGGCTTTCGGCAGCCGCAACGGCGGTGCCGGCGGGGCGATTTCCCCCGCGACATCCCGTTCGACCCGGCCTTCCCGCAGCCAGAACTTGTGCAGCCCGCGGACCGCGACCACCCCGCGCGCCGCGGAGGATTCGGCGAGCGCGGGGCCGTAATCGTCGCCGGTACGCAACGCGCCCGCGTAGGCGGCGACATCGGCCGCGGCGACGTCGGCCGGATTACGGCGGCCGAGGCCGTCGAGAAAGGCCAGATATCGACCCAGGTCGCGACGGTAGGCGGAGAGGGTGTTGGGGGCCAAGCCTCGTTCTACGGCAAGGTGGTCAAGGTAGGCCCGTGT
>NZ_JBFTRG010000089.1:0-498 GCF_056399425.1 Variovorax sp. 01N429
GCGCTCTGCCGTGGCACCCGGTAGGGAGCGGGTATCCCGCCTCACCCGCGTTTCCGGTGCCCGGCCATCCGACGGCCGGGCCGGACAGCGAAGGACCGGCCGCGGCCAACCGACCGCCACGGCCGACCGGGCCGAACGGCCACCGCGTACGAAAGGGGGACACATGTCCACCACCACGGACGACTCCACCACCAAGGACGGCGCCACCACCAGGGACCGCCTCAAGGGCGTCTTCGCCTACGCGCTCGATCTCGACCCGTCGGTGCAGATCGAGGAACTGCGCTACCGCGAGATCGACAAGTGGGACTCGCTCGGCCACATGGCACTCGTCGCCGCGATCGAGGACGAGTTCGGCGTGCAGTTCGACACCGACCAGGTCATCGAGATGAGCGGGTTCAAGGTCGCCTACGACATGCTCCGCGGAATGGGGCTCGGTGACTAGCGCGGGCCCCGAAACCGGCCAGGCCGCCTCGACCGGCCTGGCCGGGCGGATCTGCG
>NZ_JBFTRG010000090.1:0-496 GCF_056399425.1 Variovorax sp. 01N429
CTCCGGATCCGGCAGCGGTGACACGGCCACCGCGCCCGCCATCCCCGCCCTCGCTTTCGCCACCCTCTCCGCGGCCGCCACGGCCGCCGTGCCGGCCGGCTGCTCGTCCGACTCCGGCGGCTCCGCCGGCACACAGAACGCCGCCCCGGGCGGMGCGCTCCCGGACCGGGACTTCGCCGCCAAGGTCGCGGACAACGCCGCGACGAGCGGCGGGAAGCTGTCCCGCCTCACCCCGACGTCGTTCACCGTGCACGCCGGACCGGACTCCGGCGACGTGGGCTACGTCGTGATCGTCGACGGCACCCCGCGCAGCATCGACGACAAGTGGGTCCTCGACGCCGGAAGGTGGCGCAACGACCAGTGCTGAAAACGCCTGCGGGCGGCTGCCCCCGGAAGGGACAGCCGCCCGCAGGGCACAGCCCATGCGGAAGCGGCAGCCGTCAGCCGCGCTCCACGCACAACTCCGAGTCGCAGCGCACCTCTTCCGGCGCAAGGC
>NZ_JBFTRG010000091.1:0-495 GCF_056399425.1 Variovorax sp. 01N429
CCCCACGACCGACGCGAGACGCAGCAGCGTCCGCGTCGTCTCGGAGATCAGGCCGACCCGCCGCCGCACCACATCCCGGACGCCGTCCGGGATCGCCGACGAGTGGAGGTCGAAGTCCGCATCACGCCCGAGCAGCCGCGCCAACTCACGTGCATAGAAGGGGTTGCCGTCCGCCCGCGCGTGAATCAGATTCGCCGTCGCACCGTCGATGTCGGTACGCACGGACTGCCGCAGCAGTTCGCCTATCTCGGCCGGATCCAGCCCCGACAGCCGCAACCGCAGCGGATGCAGCCGCGCCAACGTCGCCAGACAGGCATCGAGCGCGGAATCCGCCCGCGCATGGTTGTCCCGCAACGTGACCGCCAGCAGCACCGGTTGCCCGGCCAACATCTCGGCGGCATAGCCGAGCAGATGCAGCGAGGACGGGTCGGCCCAGTGGATGTCGTCGAGCACGACGGCGACAGGGCCGTTGGCTGTGGCGTCGCTGATCAGGGC
>NZ_JBFTRG010000092.1:0-493 GCF_056399425.1 Variovorax sp. 01N429
GTAGTCGCCCGCCGGAGTCCCCTCCGGGACGGCCAGGTTCAGCGACGCGCCGACCTGGAACTTGCCGCCGGTCAGCTCGCCCATGCTCGGGTTCTGCCGGCACAGCAGCTCCGGCAAGCCCGCCGCGGTGCCCGGCAGGCCGCCCATGACGGCACTCGGACTCGTCACCGTGGGCGCGCAGTTCGGCACCACGGTCACCCGGTCCGCGGGGATGCGGCTGCCGTCGATGGCGACGAAGTCGTCGATCTGCCCGGTGAGYGTCCAGCCGAGCGTGCTGTTGCGGCCGTCGACCACGGTGACGGGCTTGAGTTCGCCCTGCACGAACTGCGGGCCCCCGCCGGGGGCGAAGGGGGCCATCGTCACGCCGTCCTGGATCTGCATGATCAGCGGGCCGGGCGGCGGGGGTGTCTTGGCCTCGGCCGGAGGCTGGTCGCCGCCCGCGGGATTCCCGGTGTCCCCGCCGACGGGGAAGCCGGACGCACCGGCCGTCGGC
>NZ_JBFTRG010000093.1:0-486 GCF_056399425.1 Variovorax sp. 01N429
CGGCATCGACGTGCCGCGGCCGCGTCTTTCCTGGTGGCTTCCCCTCGGCGCGGCGCGCCAGCAGGCGTACCGCATCCGGGCCGGCGCGTGGGATTCGGGCTGGGTGACGGACGACCGCAGTGTCCTGGTGGCGTACTCCGGCCCCGAGCCTCCTCCGGGTGGCCGGGTGACCTGGCAGGTCAAGGTCACCACGGACTTGGGGGAGAGCGATTGGTCTCAGCCCTGTTCGTGGGAACGGGTGGTTCTGCCCTCGGACGGGGCGGCGTGGATCGAACCGGCCGAGGCGGAGCCCCCGGTGGCCGGGAACAGGCCGGGCTACCTGCTGCGCAAGGCGTTCACGCTGCCCGCCGCTCCCGTGTCGGCGCGCGTGTACGCGACGGCCCACGGCATCTACGAGCTGTTCTTGAACGGCATCCGGGTGGGAGACCACGAACTGTCGCCGGGCTTCACCGCCTACCGGAGCCGTCTGGCCGTGCAGACCCACGA
>NZ_JBFTRG010000094.1:0-483 GCF_056399425.1 Variovorax sp. 01N429
TACCGCGTCCGCGCGCCCGGCGTCCGCCCGGCCACTGCAGGCTGTGGACGAACCGCCCGTCACCGGACGGGAAGAGCACAGAAGAGCACGGAGCGAGAGGGAATGGCATACCGCCCCGCGGTTCCACTAGTGTCACCGCCCGTGATCACGTGGCGGCGCGGTGAGGTCCTCGAAGTCCGGCGGGCATGGCGCGGCGCGGTCGAATTGACCGTGCGCCAGGAAGGCACCGGTGACCCGGTGCGCGCGCTCGCCTACCCGGCGCTGGTCGGCGACCCGGCCGTCGGCGACACCGTCCTGCTCAACACCACCGCGCAGACGATGGGCCTGGGCACCGGCGGATACGCGCTGGTCGTGGCCCTGCCCGAGCGGCTCCCCGCGGACCCGCCGCGCGGCCCCGGCCACCTGGTGAAGACCCGCTACACGCCGCTGCAAGCCGTCGTGCTCGGCGTCGACGAACAGGATTCTCCGCACCACGAGGTGCTC
>NZ_JBFTRG010000095.1:0-482 GCF_056399425.1 Variovorax sp. 01N429
GGCCGCAGCCGCCCTGCTCGTCGGCGGCCTGCTTCTGCACGGGCGCGACGTGTAGCCGCATCGGGCCACTCCCGGGCGGGCCGGCTGCGGCTCCGAAGACGCAGGCAACGCACCGCACGGCGCCGTCGCAGCCCGCGGGTCGGGGGAGGGGACGCTCGGGCCGCATGGCTGCCCGCGGGCTCAAGCGGATGAGGACGAGGGAGTCTCCCCCTCATGGGGGAGGCCGTTGTGCGGGTCTCCGTCCTGGGCCGCTCGGGAAGACCATGCCCGGAACCGACGTCGCGAAGACGGGACGCCGACAGGATGATGGGCATGATCACCGTCGCGTCCGATCCCACGGTTCCACTCCCGCCTCGCTGGGCAGTCCGGGCCTCTCATGTCGCCGCGCTTGTCACCCTGCCGACCGGGATCTGGCGCCTGCTTCTGGCGGCCGGCTATCCGGCCGGGTACACCGACGCCGGCTACGCGGCCATGGACTTCAC
>NZ_JBFTRG010000096.1:0-480 GCF_056399425.1 Variovorax sp. 01N429
CACCCGGTCCGCGGCCGCCTCCCCAACGAGACCCGCACGCCGACGCCGGTCTCCACCAAGCAGGACGTGATCGACACCGGCTTCGGCACCGTCCACATGATCATCGGCGGTGGCGGCAACTTCGCCACCTCGGAGAACACTCTGTTCGAACGCCCGCAGGGCCAGGTCGTCGTCGCCCTCAGCGACAAGCCGAGTCCGATCCTGCCCGGCCACAAGGACTCGGTGAAGGTCCTTGAGGACGCCCCGTGGGCGTCGGTCCAAGACCGTGTCCACAAGCACGGTTTCGCCGCGTTCGAGGTCGACCCGGGCGACAGGCGCTCGGGTCGCACCCGCATCAAGGTGACCTACTACACCTTCGACGGCGCCTACGCGGACCTGACCCCGGTCGACCGCTTCGTCCTGGAGAAGGACCGCGCGGACGCGAGGCACTGACGCACGCGAAGCAACGTACGGGACGGCAACTGCCGGGCAGCCTGAGGC
>NZ_JBFTRG010000097.1:0-479 GCF_056399425.1 Variovorax sp. 01N429
TCACCAGCCCGGCCGCCTCGAGCGAACGCAGCAGCCGGCTGACGTAGCCGGAATCCAGCCCCAGCCGCTCTCGCAACTGCCGGACGTCCCGCCCGTCCTCGCCGATCTCCCACAGCAAGCGGGCTTCCCCGATCGGCCGGTCCCGCCCGAGGTACCGATCGTGCAGCACCCCCACCCGGGCGGTCACGGTGCGGTTGAAGCGGCGGACGTCGTCGATGTGCGCAGCGTCAGTCATTCTCTGACTTTAGTCAGAGATCTCCCGGTGCGCAGTCCGCGTCCACAAAAACGGCGGGGCCGGTGGTTCCCCACCGACCCCGCCGCCCGCTCCTGCAGCACCGCATCACCGCATCACCGCATCAGCTGCGGAGTTCCTTCGCCGCCTCGGTCAGGTCCTTCGCCGTGTCGATCGCCCGCCAGTAGGCCCCCTGCGGAATCGGGAAGCCGGCGAGACGGTGTTCGCGAGCCAGGCGCGGGAACGT
>NZ_JBFTRG010000098.1:0-478 GCF_056399425.1 Variovorax sp. 01N429
GATCCGCAGGGTGTCGAGGATGGCGTCGGGGCGCAGTCCCGCGTTGAGGCCGTCGATGGTGTGGTCGACGATGTGGCGGAGCAGTTCGGCGGCGTTGCCGAGGCGTTCGCGGATGGCGGTGGCGTCGGTGATCGGCATGGAGTGGCCGGGGATCAGCACGTCGGCGCCGAGTGCGGCGATACGGTCGAACGCGTCGGCCCATTCCTCGGCGTAGCGCTGGACTTTCTGGGGGTTCCCGGCGTTCGGGCACACGCCGTTCCACAGGTCGCCGACGCAGACGGCCTTGCGGGCGGGAGCCCAGACCCAGGTGGCGTCGTCGGTCTCGGCACGGGTGTGCTGCAGGTGGAATTCCTCGCCGCTGATCTGCAAGGTCAGGGCGTCGTCGTAGACGGTGTCCGGCCAGACGACGTCGCTGTCGGCGGTGGGCCACCAGGTGCGCGGCCCGCCGGATTGGCGGGCGTTGAGCGCGGTGTTGAGT
>NZ_JBFTRG010000099.1:0-475 GCF_056399425.1 Variovorax sp. 01N429
GGTCCGGATACGGCGAATGCGCCGTCGCCGCGTACACGAGCGTGGCACCGAGCGAGAACATGTCGCTCGCCGGGGTGATGTCCCGCACGCCCTGCGCCTGTTCCGGCGACATGTAGGCGGGGGTGCCGACCGCGACCCCGGTCATGGTCAGCGAACCGAAGTCCGCGGCCCGGGAAATGCCGAAGTCGATCACCTTCGGGCCGTCGCTGGCGACCAGCACGTTGGACGGCTTGAGGTCSCGGTGCACCAGCCCGGCCGCATGCACGGACTCCAGGGCTTCCGCGATGCCGGCGGCGAGCCAGCGGATCGCACCGGCGGGCAGCGGACCGCAGGCGCGCACGAGGGTTTCCAGCGAGGGGGCGGGCACGTAGGCGGTGGCCAGCCACGGCACGGCGGCATCGGGGTCGGCGTTGACCACGGCGGCGGTGAACACACCGCTCACCCGGCGGGCCGCGGCGACTTCCTGCGCGAAACG
>NZ_JBFTRG010000100.1:0-474 GCF_056399425.1 Variovorax sp. 01N429
CCCGAGGCCAAGAGRCGSGCGTTCCTGCTGATCAACCAGCTSGAGACGYTCATGCCGTCGTGGCAGKCGGGCCGMTGGGACCGSGAGCGKTCCGCCATGCTCGACACSTTGACSGCGRTGTGGCGGGCCACGCTCGGGGCCGATCACGCGGACGGTTCCTGACCGTAGCCGGGTCTGCCGGGTGGCGCACGGGCCGAACTGCGTACCCTGGACGCGCACGCACCGCCCGACGGCGGCGTGGCGAAGGGACGGAACATGGCTCAGCAACCCGACGACACCCCTCGGCGCGGCCGGGGCCGGCCCCGGCGGCTGTCGCGCGACCTGATCGTCGAGGCTGCGGTCGGCCTGGTGTACGAGGACCCGCATGCGTCGCTGACCATCAAGTCCGTGGCGGACGCGGTYGGTTCGGCGCCGATGGCGCTCTACCGCTACTTCCCGGACCGCGATGATCTGCTGCACGCGGTGGCGGACCGC
>NZ_JBFTRG010000101.1:0-471 GCF_056399425.1 Variovorax sp. 01N429
GCTTCACGCCTGATACGCCGCTGGGCGAAGGCAAGCACGAGTTCACGGTGGTCGAGCGTGATCAGGCGGGCAACGAAAGCAAGCCGTCGGATCCGCACGTGGTGATCGTGGACAAAACCCCGCCTGGCCAGCCGGCCGTTGGCGAAGTGACTGACGACGTGGGCTTGGTTCAGGGTCCGGTGGGCAATGGCGAGATCACGGACGACACGACACCGACACTGGTGGGCAAGGGCGAGCCGGGCGACACGATCGTCGTGATCGACAACGGCACGCCCGTTGGCGAGACGAAGGTCGACGAGGACGGCAACTGGAGCTTCACGCCTGATACGCCGCTGGRCGAAGGCAGGCACGAGTTCACGGTGGTCGAGCGTGATGAGGCGGGCAACGAAAGCAAGCCGTCGGGTCCGCACGTGGTGATCGTGGACACAACCCCGCCTGGCCAGCCAGTCGTTGGCGAAGTGACTGACAACA
>NZ_JBFTRG010000102.1:0-471 GCF_056399425.1 Variovorax sp. 01N429
CGCCTCGATCGCGCTGGAAGTCGCCACGTCGGGCCTGCTCGACCCGGCCAGCTCCCTCGTCCTCGCGGGCGCCGCACACGACGCCCGCGGCGCAGCCGAAGAAGACCGCGAGATGGCCGAGAGCGAACTCACCCGGGCCCTCCGGCTCGTCTTCGAAGACCCCGGCCAGGTCGAGGACTTGCGCGGGCGTCTGGGCGGCGAGGAACTCGTCGGGGAGCTGCGCACCGCCGTCCGGCGGGTGCCCATGGCGCGGCGCTTCCACAACGACGCGGTCCGGGCGGCTCGCGCGGTCCGCCGCCACCGCCTGGTGCGCTACCTGCGCCTCGCCGGCCACGCGCCCTACCCGGTGACCTTCGAGATGGACGACGAGGAACCGCCCGCGCTGCTGCCCGGCGGCCCGGTCGCCTGAGCGGCCGGGTGAAGTGGTCCGGTTTTTCACCCCTCGATTGGTGCGGAATGCCGGTACATGTC
>NZ_JBFTRG010000103.1:0-469 GCF_056399425.1 Variovorax sp. 01N429
CCCCTGGACCCCCGCCCCGCTTGCCGCCCCCGCCGCCGCCGGCGCTGCCGCGGAGGCCAAGACCCGCGTCTGGATCGGCCGTTGGCTGGTCTCCAGCGCGGTCGCCAACGGCCTGATGGCCGGCACCTACGTGCTCTTCAGCGTCTGGGTCATGCCGATGCTCGGCCGCAAGAACGACGCCGGCTTCGTCGACAGCATGCAGAAGATCAACGTGCAGATCGAGAACCCGCTGTTCTTCGCCGCGTTCTTCGGTGCCATGGCGTTCCCCGCGATCGCCGCCTGGAAGCAGCGCAAGACCGGTGGCGGCACCGCGATGAAGTGGGCCGTCGCCGCGTTCGCCCTCTACACGACCACGGTGCTGACCACGTCCGGCATCAACGTCCCCCTCAACGAGATGCTCGCGAGCAAGGGCGACGCCAACCCGGCCAAGGCCCGCGCCGACTTCGAGGACGTCTGGAACCTGTGGAAC
>NZ_JBFTRG010000104.1:0-468 GCF_056399425.1 Variovorax sp. 01N429
CCGCTACCACATCAAGGTCGTCCTCGACGCCCACCAGGACGTCTACGGGCCTGCCTTCAACGGCCACCGCGGCATCCCCGCCTGGACCACCCGCACCGACGGCCTGCCCTACGAACCCATCCCGGGCGACTGGTTCTCCGAGTACTTCGAACCGTCCGTGCAAACGGCCTTCGACCACCTCTACACCGACAACGACCTCCGCGCGGCGCACGCCCGCATGTGGATGACCGTCGCCGCCGCCCTCGGCCGCCACCCCGCCGTGCTCGGCTACGACCTCATGAACGAGCCCTTCGGCAAACTCGCCGCCGACACCGACCTGCCCACCGCCGCAGGCCGGTTCGAAGCCGGGCAGCTCACCGACCTGTGGAACCGCCTCGCCGACGCCGTCCGCCTCGTCGACCGCGACAACTGGGTCTTCGTCGGACCCACCGTCATCGTCGGCCTCGGCGTCCCCACCCAGCTCGGCGC
>NZ_JBFTRG010000105.1:0-468 GCF_056399425.1 Variovorax sp. 01N429
AGGACAAGCAGCTCTACACGCTGGACCTGGGCGCTCTGGTGGCCGGCTCCCGCTACCGCGGCGACTTCGAAGAGCGCCTGAAGAAGGTGCTCAAGGAGATCCGCACGCGCGGCGACATCATCCTGTTCATCGACGAGCTGCACACCCTC
This sequence comes from Variovorax sp. 01N429, assembly GCF_056399425.1. Taxonomy (NCBI): domain Bacteria; kingdom Pseudomonadati; phylum Pseudomonadota; class Betaproteobacteria; order Burkholderiales; family Comamonadaceae; genus Variovorax; species Variovorax sp. 01N429. The sequence goes on from NZ_JBFTRG010000105.1 coordinate 150, forward strand.
GTGGGTGCGGGCGCCGCCGAAGGCGCGATCGACGCGGCGAGCATCCTCAAGCCGATGCTGGCCCGCGGCGAGCTGCAGACCATCGGTGCCACGACGCTCGACGAGTACCGCAAGCACCTGGAGAAGGACGCGGCTCTCGAGCGCCGCTTCCAGCCGATCCAGGTCGCCGAGCCGTCGCTGTCGCACACCATCGAGATCCTCAAGGGTCTGCGCGACCGCTACGAGGCGCACCACCGCGTGTCGATCACCGACGCCGCGCTGGTCGCCGCCGCCACGCTGGCCGACCGGTACATCTCGGACCGCTTCCTCCCGGACAAGG
>NZ_JBFTRG010000106.1:0-467 GCF_056399425.1 Variovorax sp. 01N429
CCGCTGGTCAAGCGCGAGTTGAAGAGAATGCCGTCGATATCGGGCATATCAGCGTGTACCGCTTCCGACAGCGCCTGCCCCGAGGCGTGAGAGCGTGCACGGCTGGCATCCGTATCGATCCCAACTTCATAGACGGCGGCACCTCGCAGATCGASCAGCGTCAATTCGCGGCTCGAAYTGATCGATGTCACGCACAGCTGTTCCAGATGCGGTCGATAGAGGARACGCCTCGTCTTGCCTTCGAAACGGTCGCGCRCRACGGCTTCTGCGAATGCCGTTGCAAAATTGTTGGCAGCACAAAGTACACGGARTGCTCCCGCAGGACTTGAAAAGCGGCTTGATCCAAAGCCAGCGTTGGCGGGTGTCGATCGGTGCCGGCTCGGCAAGATGCGTGGCCAGTCGGCCGATACGGGCCTCGACGACGCGCTCCCGTAGCTTGGGGGTGACGAGCTTCACGGGTAGTCCAA
>NZ_JBFTRG010000107.1:0-467 GCF_056399425.1 Variovorax sp. 01N429
GTCGACGAGGACGGCAACTGGAGCTTCACGCCTGATACGCCGCTGGRCGAAGGCAGGCACGAGTTCACGGTGGTCGAGCGTGATGAGGCGGGCAACGAAAGCAAGCCGTCGGGTCCGCACGTGGTGATCATCGATACGACAGTCCCAGCACTGGTACTGAAGGCACCTGAAGTACCGGAGATGGCAGACGGTGTAATCGACTCGGCAGAGGCCAGCGATGGCACGTGGGTGATTGTCCCGTTCTATGCGGGCATGGCCGAGGGCGACGTGATCACGATTGACTGGAACGGCAAGAGCTACGAGCACAAGGTGGAGTCGTTCGAAGTAATCCTCGGGTCAGTCAAGGTGAGGATCCCTGCAGACGATCTGATCGGGCAGGACACGGCGTTCGACATCTCCTATACGGTGACGGACGCAGCGGGCCACGGCTCATCGCCGAGCCCGACTACCCCTGTGAGGATCTACGC
>NZ_JBFTRG010000108.1:0-466 GCF_056399425.1 Variovorax sp. 01N429
TCCCGCAGCATGTCGATGGCGGTCACGAACGAGTAGCTCTCGCTGGCCGGTTCGCCGCCGATGATGGCGTTCGCGCTACCCGGCGCGGCGGCGAGCGCGCCTGTCGCTAAGGCGCCGGCCAGGACGCCGCGCATTATTCCTCGACCGAATCGTGATTCCCTGAACTTGGGCATGCCGAAATCCTTTGCCATGAGAGTTGCAACACCCGGCCCCGTTTCGTCCCGCGGGCGTATGCAGGGGCCCAACTGGCCTGGGACGTCTGCATGTTAGTAGGCCCCTGGGGGATTGCCCATCCCCTGGCGTGCACGGGTTCCGGTTTCCCAGCGCACAGACGTTTCGCATTCTGGTTTCGAAGAGCTCAATCGAATGTCCGGGGCGGATATATTCCGCGCCCCTGGTTGACTGGGGTTTTCCCGGAGATGTTTTCCCGAGTGCGGCCATTTCCCGCGCGGCGGGATCCGGGGTG
>NZ_JBFTRG010000109.1:0-464 GCF_056399425.1 Variovorax sp. 01N429
GAACGGGGAGACGGCTTCGAGGACGCGTAAGAGGTCGGGTGGGAGGCGGTCCCAGGGGCGGGCCGGACCGGCTTTGCGGGGGGCGAGGTCTTCGCCGATGCGGCCGAGGTGTTCGAGGACTTCGGCGGCGCTGGTGACCACGTAGGTTTCCTCCTCGCGGAGCAGTTGGTGGACGCCGGCGGATTGCGGCGAGGTGATCGGGCCGGGGACGCCCATGACGACGCGGCCCAGGGCGTCGGCGCGGTGGGCGGTGATGAGGGCGCCGCTGCGTACGGCGGCTTCGATGACGAGGGTGCCGGGGGTGAGTGCGGCGATGACGCGGTTGCGTTCGACGAAGCGGATGCGGCTTGGGGAGCTGCCGGGTGGGAGTTCGCTGACCAGGGTGCCGACTTCGGCGATGCGGGCGAACAGGCGTTCGTGGCCGCGCGGGTACGCCACGTCGATGCCGCAGGCGAGGACGGCGA
>NZ_JBFTRG010000110.1:0-463 GCF_056399425.1 Variovorax sp. 01N429
GTGTTCGACTTCGTCCGCGACCACACCACCGACCCCGAAGCCGCGCCCCCGACCGGCAAGACCGCGTCGAGCGAAGCGCCGGGGATGCCCGCGGCGGCCGCGTTCGACGGGGTGAGCAACCGCGCGTGGGCGCCGAGCGACCCCGGACCCGGGGCCGAACTCGTCGCGACGTTCGACCACCCCGTCCGGCTGCTCAAGGTCATCGTGTCGCCGGGAACGTCCGGCAAGCCCKAGGACTTCCTCGCCCACGGCCGCCCCGAGAAGCTCACGTTCCGCATCGTGGCCGCCGACGGCGAGGAAAGCGACGTCGCCGTCCGCCTGCGCGACCAACCCGGACCGCAGACCTTCGACCTCCGCCACACCGACGTCCGCGAAGTACGCATCCGCATCGACAGCGTCTACGCCCCCACCGACCAGCCCCCCGCCATCGCCGAAGTCGAGTTCTTCCGCGGCCGCTGACGCC
>NZ_JBFTRG010000111.1:0-462 GCF_056399425.1 Variovorax sp. 01N429
GTTCCCCGACCTGGCGGACCGCCGCGGGCAGCTCGCCGGATCGCTGTCCGGCGGCCAGCAGCAGATGCTCGCGCTCGCGATGGTGCTGATGCACGAMCCCGAGGTGCTSCTSATCGACGAACTGTCGCTCGGGCTSGCMCCGGTGGTSGTGCAGGACCTGCTCGCCGTCCTGGAACGGCTGAAGGCGGACGGGCTGACCATCGTCGTGGTCGAGCAGTCGCTGAACATCGCCCTGGCGATCGCCGACCGGGCGGTATTCCTGGAGAAGGGCCAGGTCCGCTTCACCGGGCCGGCCCGCGAGCTGGCCGAACGCGACGACCTCGCCCGCGCGGTCTTCCTCGGCAAGGAAGGCGGCTGACGGCCATGGAAATCCCCACGCTGCAACTGCTGTTCGACGGTGCCGTCGCCGGCTTGGTGGTCGGCCTGCTGGCCATGGGCATCGTCCTTGTGAACCGTTCCACC
>NZ_JBFTRG010000112.1:0-462 GCF_056399425.1 Variovorax sp. 01N429
CCAACACGCTCGCCGCGCTCCGGCTCGGCGTCACAACGGTGGACGCGTCCGCGGGCGGCCTCGGCGGCTGCCCGTACGCGAAGAGCGCCACCGGCAACCTCGCCACCGAAGACCTGGTGTGGATGCTGACCGGACTCGGCATCGACACCGGCGTCGACCTCGGCCGCCTCGTCGCCACAAGCACGTGGATGGCCGACCGTTTGGGCCGACCCAGCCCGTCCCGTACCGTCCGCGCACTCGCGGGGGCCTCCGCAGGGGAGAAGCAGTGACCATGCTCGACCACCGGCTCGGCGAAGAACACGACCTGTTGCGCGAGACCGTCCGCGAGTTCGCGAACGACGTCGTCGCGCCCGTGATCGGGGACTACTACGAACGGCACGCGTTCCCGTACCCGATCATCCGCGAGATGGGGAAGATGGGGCTGTTCGGCCTGCCGTTCCCCGAGGAGTACGGCGGCATGGG
>NZ_JBFTRG010000113.1:0-461 GCF_056399425.1 Variovorax sp. 01N429
CTTCTGGGCACTCGCGCGGACCCGTCCCCAGAGGCCGCCCGCCCGGCCGGGGTCTTCCTCCACCGCCGGCTCGTCCAGCTCGGCGGGCTCGGCACCGGCTGCTCCGGCACGTTCCTCCGCTCCGCTCGCCGTGGCGGACGCGGACGGCGGGGACTCGGCCTTCCCGTCGGGCGATGCGTAGCTTTGCATCCACCAACCGTTTTCGGCTTCTCTTCCCGGCAACGCGGGTTCCGCCGCGGGACGGTCGACCTCGACCGGGTCGCCGGATCCGTCGCCCCAGTCGTCATACTCAACCCACCTACCGACCCCGCCGCTCAGCCCTCCGTCTGCCTGGGCCTCGCGTGCCTCGTCCGGGCCCGGTTTGAGGAAGTCCGGAATATCATCCAATTCCTCGTACCCGGGCGACATGTCCGGCGCGGCGCCCCTGCCGTCGGGAGACCGCGCCTCCCCGCCGGGTACCG
>NZ_JBFTRG010000114.1:0-461 GCF_056399425.1 Variovorax sp. 01N429
CGCGCCGACCGCGAAGGCCGCGCCGCCGACGCGGTGCTCTACGACCTCATGCTCGAGCGCGACGGCCGCCGCATGTTCATGATCCCGATCCTCAACTACGCGTCCGGCGACCTGGAACCCGTCCGCGAGATGCTCCTGCACCCACGCTCGGTCTTCGGCCTCGGCGACGCGGGCGCGCACTGCGCGACCATCTGCGACGCCAGCATGACGACCACGATGCTCACCCACTGGGCACGCGACCGCAGCCGCGGCGCCAAGCTCCCGCTGGAGCTGGCGGTGAAGAAGATGACCGCGGACACGGCCGCGCTGTACGGCCTCCGCGACCGCGGCGCGCTCCGCCCCGGCCTGCGCGCCGACCTCAACGTGATCGACCTCGACCGGCTGCGCGCCCACCCGCCGGAGGTGGTGTACGACCTGCCCGGCGACTGCCCGCGGCTGATCCAGCGCGCCGACGGCTACAC
>NZ_JBFTRG010000115.1:0-461 GCF_056399425.1 Variovorax sp. 01N429
CCGCACGCCCCCGCCGTCGACCGGGCCGAAGCCCGGAAGTTCGCCGAGGACTTCCACCGCGAGACCGGCACCGCCGCCGCGCTCGAAGACCGCTGGCAGGAGATCGCGCGCCAGATCGACACCACCGGCACCTACGTCCACACCGGCGCGGAACTCACCTGGGGCGCCCGCGTCGCCTGGCGCAACTCGGCGCGCTGCATCGGCCGCCTGTACTGGAACAGCCTCGTCGTCCGCGACCGGCGCGAGGTCCACCGCACCGACGACATCGCCGCCGAGTGCTTCCAGCACCTGCGCGCGACCTGGCGCGGCGGCCGCATCCGCCCGACCATCACCGTGTTCGCCCCGGACGCCCCCGGCCGCCGCGGCCCCCGCATCTGGAACGAGCAGCTCATCCGCTACGCCGGGTACGTCAACCCGGACGGCACCCTCGCCGGCGACGGCCGCAACACCGGCATCACCAC
>NZ_JBFTRG010000116.1:0-460 GCF_056399425.1 Variovorax sp. 01N429
CCAGAAGCCCTTGAGCTGCGGAATGTGGTGCTTGCGGTACTTGCCGAGCACCGTGCCGTCGGCGTCGATCACCGCGGCGGTGTTGTAGAGGAACCCGGACTGCTCGCGCTCGTACACCGGGACGACGATCACCATGCCCAGCTCGCGCGCGAGCGCGCTCATCCGCGCGGTCGTCGGCCCGTCCGGGACCGGCTCGGCCCACCGGTAGTGCTCGGGCTCCTGGACCTGGCAGAAGTACGGGGCGTTGAAGACTTCCTGGAACCCGATCACCTGCGCGCCCTGCGCCGCGGCCTCGCGGGCGTACGCCTCGTGCCGGTCGACCATCGACGTGGTGTCGCCGGTCCACTTGGCCTGCACGAGTGCGGCGCGTACGACTGGAGACATGCCCGACCCCCAACAGTCAACGAACCTACCGAACCAGCCGGAATCAGCCAGATCTCGCCGGATAGCGTCGGAAAAC
>NZ_JBFTRG010000117.1:0-458 GCF_056399425.1 Variovorax sp. 01N429
GGCGCGCAGCAGCGCTTCGGTCTTGTCGCGCTTTGGCGCGCAGCAGCGCTTCGGTCTTGTCGCGCTTTGGGTCGCCGATGATCACGGCCTTGCCGCCGCCGTGGTCGAGTCCGGCGAGGGCGTTCTTGTAGGCCATGCCCTTGGCGAGGTTGAGGACGTCCGCGACGGCTTCGTCCTCGGTCGCGTACGGGTAGAAACGCGTGCCGCCGAGGGCGGGGCCCAGGGCGGTGGAGTAGATCGCGATGACGGCGCGCATGCCGCTCGCCTCGTCCTGGCAGAAAACCACCTGCTCGTGGCCGGTGCCCCTGCCGAACACGGGTCCCGGGGTGCCGGTCCGCGTCGTGGTGCCCGTGGTGCTTGTCGTCACTGTGGTGACTCCCGAGTCCGGCCCGCGGATGGGTGGTCGCGGGCGTCTGCCCCAACCCTAGGACCGCGGGGGTGCTGTGCGGGGGCGCCAC
>NZ_JBFTRG010000118.1:0-458 GCF_056399425.1 Variovorax sp. 01N429
CCCGTCCGCCCGGCCGCGTTCACCGGGCGGACATCACCGCGCGGGAACGTGTGAGCGCCCCGGCGCATCGGACACGCCGGAGCCGTGGACGCGCACGACCCATCAGTGCGCATCCGTTCCCGCCGAGCAAGTCCGAGCAGGAGAAACGATGCCCCAGTCCAGTGGCGTGTCCCGCCGCGGCTTCCTCGGCCGCTCCGCGGTCGTCGGCGCCGGTATCGCCTTCGTCGGCAGCACCGAGATGCTGCTGGCCCCCGGCGCGTCCGCCGCGCAGGGCGGAGGCCAGGGCGAAGACCGCAACGGCAACGGCCGCGGCCCGCGACCCGAGTTCGGCTACGGGCCGCTGGTCGCCGACCCGGCCGGGCGCCTCGCGCTGCCTGCCGGCTTCTCATACCAGATCGTCACCCAGGCCGGAGTCACCAAGCTGGAGTCGGGCCACGCGACGCCGAGCAACCACGACG
>NZ_JBFTRG010000119.1:0-457 GCF_056399425.1 Variovorax sp. 01N429
GAACGTCGCCGAGTTCAAGACCGACGGCGGCCAGATGGTGCAGTTCAACCTGGCCAAGCCGCCGTTCAACGACCCGCGGGCGCGGCGCGCGATCGCGCTGGCGCTCGACCCGACGGAGATCCCCAAGACGCTCGACAACGGGTACGTCCCGGCCACGGGCTACTTCAACTCCTCCGGCCCGTTCGTCGACCAGGCCGTCAAGCAGCCGGCCCCGAACAAGGACGAAGCGCAGAAGCTCTTCAACGACTTGGCCGCCGAGGGCAAGAAGGTCGAGTTCAGCTACCTGGTGCCGCAGAACCCGTCGTCGGTGAAGGTCGCCGAGTTCATGCAGAGCCGCCTGCGGCAGTACCAGAACGTGACGATGACGATCGAGTCCCTGGAGATCGGCGCGTACATCCAGAAGTACGCGATCAAGCGGGACTTCCAGGCGATGCTGTTCCAGCAGTGGGTCGTCGAC
>NZ_JBFTRG010000120.1:0-456 GCF_056399425.1 Variovorax sp. 01N429
GGGCCTCGTGGGCCTCGGCACCGAGACCGCCCGACGCGCGGTGACCCTGCACCCGGACCGGTTCGTCGGATGCAGCAGCCTCGACCCGAACCAGGGCATGGCCGCGATCCGGCAACTCGTGGCCGAGCACGAAGGATTCGGCTCGCGGGCCGTCTCGCTGTTCCCGGCCGGCGCGTTCCCGCAGGTGCCGATCAACGACAAGAAGATGTACCCGATCTACGCCAAGTGCGTGGAACTCGGCATTCCCGCCTTCGTCTGCGCAGGTGTCCCCGGGCCGCGCCTGCCCATGGCCGCCCAGCACGTCGAGCTGATCGACGAAGTCATGTACGACTTCCCGGAACTCGTCCTGGTCACCCGGCACGGCTGCGAACCGTGGACCGACCTGGCCGTCAAACTCAAGCTCAAGTGGCCCGGACTGCACTACTCCACCAGCGCGTTCGCCCCGCGGCACTACCC
>NZ_JBFTRG010000121.1:0-456 GCF_056399425.1 Variovorax sp. 01N429
GTGGTAGTTGGTCAGGCGGAGGCCGTTTTCGGCGAGGCGGTCGAGCGTGGGTGTGGGTATCTCGGAGCCGAAGGGGCCGATGTCGCTGTACCCCATGTCGTCGGTGAGGACGACCACGATGTTGGGGGCGCCGGGCCGCGCAGTGGGGTGCGGCGGCCAGGCAGCTTCGGATTCGGCGAAGGTGCGCCCGGCACGGCCGGGGAATTCGGCGTACGGGTCGCGGCGGCGGGGGTCGGGGTTCGTGGTCACGGGGCTCCTCAGGCGGCGGCCGCGGCGGCGGGGGCGGGGGCGGGGCTGGGCACGGCGGCAAGCAGGTCGCGGGTGTACGGGTGGCGCGGGTGGGCGCACAGGTCTTCGGCGGGTCCGGTCTCGACGACGTGTCCGGCGCGCATGACGGCGATGCGGTGCGAGATCTGCCGGACGACGGCGAGGTCGTGGGCGATGAAGACCATGGAC
>NZ_JBFTRG010000122.1:0-455 GCF_056399425.1 Variovorax sp. 01N429
GTCCGCCGCCCGGTCGGCGTGGTCGCCGCCATCACCCCGTGGAACTTCCCGCTCACCCTGGCGTTCTGGAAGATCGCCCCGGCGCTGCGGGCGGGCAACACGGTCGTCATCAAGCCGTCGCCCTACACTCCGCTGTCCACGCTGATCGTCGGCGAGATCCTGCGCGACGTCCTGCCCGCGGGCGTGGTCAACACGGTCAGCGGCGGCGACGAACTCGGCGCGTGGATGACCGCCCACCCGCTCGCCCGCAAGATCAGCTTCACCGGCTCGGTCGCCACCGGCAAACACGTCGCCGCGTCGGCCGCCCCCGACCTCAAGCGCGTCACCCTGGAACTCGGCGGCAACGACGCCGCGATCATCCTCGACGACGCCGACCCGGTCAAGATCGCCGAACGCATCTTCTGGGGCGCCTTCACCAACAGCGGCCAGGTGTGCGCGGCCGTCAAGCGCGTGTA
>NZ_JBFTRG010000123.1:0-452 GCF_056399425.1 Variovorax sp. 01N429
TTCGCTGCGCTACGGGCAACCTGCGGTGCTCGCTTTTCGTGGGGTCCGCGCAAACTCGCTGCGCTCAAACACGCGCGGCCCTGATCCACGAAAAGCTCCGCTCCTCGGCACCCCCAGAAGGGAGTGCTCGGGCCGTCGCTTCGCTCGGCCTGTTGAATACCAACAGCCAAACCAAAAACACAAGGACGCGCCACGGCGCGTTGTGTCTTGGTATTCGTGTTGGTCCCCGCATCGGGGTCCCCTCTGTGCGTGCCGAGGAGCGCAGCTTCAGGCGGACAAGGGCTGCGCGTGTTTGAGCGCAGCGAGTTTCGCGCGGACCCCGCCTGAAGCGAGCACCGCAGGTTGCCCGAAGCGAAGCGCAGGGACGCGCACAGTGGGGTCGCCTTTCTTTTGCTTACTTTTCTTTGGCGACCCAAAGAAAAGTAAGTCGCCCGCCGGGGCGAGTCCCGGCC
>NZ_JBFTRG010000124.1:0-450 GCF_056399425.1 Variovorax sp. 01N429
GTGCGGGGTGCGGGAGAACGCGCTCTACCAATGCTCTACAAGACCGCGACCCGTGCCGAGGAAGTCCTCGGGCTCAACGTCGAAGACCTGGACCTCGCGCGTCGCCGCGCATCGGTGAAGGCGAAGGGCGCGGCGACGCGCCGCCGCGGCTCGGCTGCACGAGAACGCGGTGCGCGAGTGGGTGTACTCGGACGCCGGTGCCGCGCGGCTGATGCCGCGCGTGCTCAAGGGCCGCACCCGTAGGCCGGTGTTCGCCACGCACGCAGGCCCGCCCCGGGCAAGGTGTTGGCGGCGCGGGACGTGTGCCTGGACACCGGCATGGCGCGGATGCCATATGGCCAGTCCCGCGCGCTCCTGGACCTGCACACTGCGCTTGCGGGGACGGGGTGGGACCTGCACGAGTTCCGGCACAGCGCGCTCACGCAACTCGGCTGGCCCCCGGGCGGGAGC
>NZ_JBFTRG010000125.1:0-447 GCF_056399425.1 Variovorax sp. 01N429
GATCAAGGCGATCGACCGKTTCGACCCGGACCGCGGCGCCGAGTTCGTCAGCTTCGCGCTGCCGACCATTCTCGGGGAAATGCGCCGGCACTTCCGCGACGCCACGTGGGCCGTGCACGTGCCGCGCAAGATGCAGGAACTGCACCTGGACATCGCCAAGGCCCAGGAGAAGCTGTTCCAGCGCCTCGACCGCTCGCCGACCGTCGCCGAACTCGCCGACCACCTGGGGCTGTCCCAAGACGAGATCGTCGAAGGCATCACCGCCGCCAACGCGCGCAGCACCGGCTCCCTGGACCTGCCGGGCACCGACGGCCACGACGAAACGCTCCCGCTCGCCGAACGCCTCGGGGACGACGACTCCCGGCTCGAGCTGGCCGAGAACCTGGCGGTCCTCAAGCCCCTGATCGCCGCCCTGCCGGAACGCGACCGCCGCATCCTGTCCATGCG
>NZ_JBFTRG010000126.1:0-446 GCF_056399425.1 Variovorax sp. 01N429
GCGCAGCACGTCGGCGCGGGTCGCGTCGCCGGCCACCGCGACCAGCCCGTCCTGCATGGCAGCCGCGACCGCTTCGGCGTCCGGGTCGACGACCACGATGCGGTCGCGCGGCACGCCCTGCGCGACGAGCGTGCTGATCGCGCTGTAGCCGGTGGTGCCGTAGCCGACGACGACGGTGTGGTCTCGCAACGTGGACCTCCAGCGGGAGAGCCGCCACTGCTCCCGCGTCCGTTCGGTGAGGACTTCCAGGGTGGTGCCGACCAGGATGATCAGGAAGACCACGCGCAGCGGGGTGATCAGCACGATGTTCATCAGCCGCGCGGAGTCGCTGGCCGGGATGACGTCGCCGTAGCCCGTCGTGGACAGCGTCACGGTGGCGTAGTAGACGGCGTCCAGGAACGACAGATGGCCGTCGACGCTGTCGCGGTAGCCGTCCCGTTCGATCC
>NZ_JBFTRG010000127.1:0-443 GCF_056399425.1 Variovorax sp. 01N429
TTGCTGACCTGCTCGTCCCCTGCAAAGCTTTCGACGGCGATCAGCCGAGGTGCCACACGTCCGTGATGGAACCAACGTCGGAACTCGGGCTTGCGAAGTTGGTATTTCTCACGTTCGCCTTTCCAGTGCCTGTGGCACATAGCTTCTTACTCGCGATGTGGCGCTGCCGAACTACTTTCGCGTGGAGCAGTCATGCGCAATTCCCCAACGCCCCCTTGCACTTGCGCAGCCGCGGGCCAGGCCGGGCCCTTGTCGGCAGCCTTACTGGCGGACCGTCGACTGTGGGCCGCAGGCGCGGACCGAGACATCGGTGCGATATTCCGTCTGGTGCATCAGCATGCCGATATCAGCATCAGCCGGATAGCGCGTTTGTGTGACATGACTCCGAGCCGCGTCAGCTCATACGCGAAAGGGCGGATGCGCGCTCGGGACCAGAATGTGAT
>NZ_JBFTRG010000128.1:0-442 GCF_056399425.1 Variovorax sp. 01N429
GCCTACGGCCTGGCGGCCCGCGAAGCCGTCGACCGGGCCCACGCGGTCGACGGCCTGATCGTCCTCGCGGGCCGCGGCACGGACGCCTGGAAGCCGGCCGACCTCGGCCGAACGCTGTCGGAACTGATCCGCATGGACATCATCAGGACGACACGCCTGGCCGAGTCGCTGCGCCAGGCGGTCGCCGGCGGTGCGAGCGCGGCCGTCTGGGCCGTGATGGCCGGCATGATCCCGGGCCTGCGCGGCGAACGCCCTGCCGGACTCGGTGATCTGCTCGCGGTCGCGGCGGAATGCGCGGCGCGGTCGGGAGCGCGGGAGTTCCTCCCCGGCCTGGAGCCGTACGTCAAGAAGGGCACATCCCGGATCGCCGTCGAAGCCCGGCGCCTGGAGACGATCCTCGCGGGTTAGTTGAGGCGGTCGACCCGACACCGAGGGCAACGGC
>NZ_JBFTRG010000129.1:0-441 GCF_056399425.1 Variovorax sp. 01N429
CCGAAGTGGTCGTCCGCCCAAAGGTTTCCCAGGACACCGCCGGTGAAGAGGGTGAAGCCGAGTGCGGAAAAGGCGGTGATGCACGTCTTGATCGTGCGGATCTGCATGAGGCGCGAGAACGCCGCCTCCATCGAGATCGGCATCGGATTCGTGTCCTCGACGACCTCACCGAGCACCGACTTCATCTCGTGCTGGCCCCGGGGAGGTTCAGGGAGCCGGAACGCCCATGCGGCCACGAGCAGCGCGGGCAACCCCAGGATCAGGAACGGCCAACGCCAGCCGTCGTCTCCACCCGCGAGCGCGGCGATGCCACCGACCGCGAGCGGGCTGAGCGCCCCGACGGTTCTCGCGGCTCCCGCGTTGACGGTGGCAATGCGGCCGCGCACGCCGATGGGATAGGTGTCGGCCAGCATCGACCCGTGCACGGGCAGCGTGCTGGAC
>NZ_JBFTRG010000130.1:0-441 GCF_056399425.1 Variovorax sp. 01N429
CCAGTGCGATCGTCCCGCCGAGTTGGACGGTGCTGGTGTGCGGGTCGCCGCCGAGGCTCTGTACGGACAGGCGTCCGCCGCGCTCGTTCTTCTCGACCTTGAAGCCGAAAAGCTGGTATCCGAGTGGGCCGTACGGCAGCGCGGGATTGTGGCTGAACGTTCCCAAAGCCTTGGCCAGTTCTCGACCGGCGGCCAACTGGTCGCCGGCGGACAGACCGGCCAGGACGGCTTTGAGGTGGACCAGGGCCTTATGGAGGCAACCCAGCCACGAGCGCACCAACAGGGCGTTAGTGAGTTCACGCCGATGGCGGAGCGGGACCTTCAGCTGCTTCAGTTCCCTGTCGATCAGCTTCTTGACCGGGGGCAGCGCGTCATGGCTGGCGTCGCGGCTGACGGCCTTCGTGAGCAGCTCGGCGAGCCTTTCGTAGCGCGGAGGTGGGC
>NZ_JBFTRG010000131.1:0-439 GCF_056399425.1 Variovorax sp. 01N429
GTCGTAGGTGGTGCTCATGCTGCGGTGGGCCTTCCTGGATAAGCGTGTGAGGTGCGTGGGGCGGGGTCAGGGGCTCACGGTCGCGATGGTGACGTGGTCGGCGTCGGTGAGCTTGGCGGCGTCCTCGGCGTTGTTCAGGCGGCCGAGCAGGACCAGGCCGGTGGCGTAGGGGGCGTCGCGGTAGTACAGGGCGAGGTTGCCCCAGGGGGCGTAGAGGGCGAGGTCGCCCGCGTGGGGTTGGGCGCCTTCGGGGGCGCCGTCGGTGGACAACGGCCTGGGGAGTTCGGCGGTCTTCTCCTGCTGGTGAAAGTCGGCGAGCGGTAGCTCCAACGGCAGGAGCGCGGCGAAGTCGCGGGCAGCGGCGCTGTCGTTGAGGCGGGCCGGGATGCGCGCCCCGTCGATGGTGAGCGCGATGTCCATGGAAGTGGCGTCCTGGGAG
>NZ_JBFTRG010000132.1:0-439 GCF_056399425.1 Variovorax sp. 01N429
GTCGTAGGGGTGGCCGTTGACCTGGAGCTGGATTGCATGGGCGTCGGGGTAGTACCGGCGTGTTCTGATGGGGCGGAAGGAGTGGCTGCGCCCCAGTTCGGTCGTGTCGCCGGGAGGCAGGGTGCGCTTGGTGAGTTTGAAGACCTTGGGGGTCTGCCGGCCGTTGGCCTTCTTGCGCACCGGGTGCGATCGGGTGGTCTCCGACCCACTCGGAAACGCCAAGGATGTCCAGCTCGGAAAGGGGAACCTCACCGTACGGATCCGCCGAGACCGGCGACACCAGCGAGAAGGTGCCGTCCTCGGAGTACGAGAAGTCCCGTGTCAGGTAGAGCGGCTGGGCGCGCCTCGCGGGCGAAGTCCGTCCACGTGCCTGCCGACTGACGCTTCGCGTCGTCTGCGCTCATTGCGCTACTTCCTGTCATTTCTCACATACCTAGAG
>NZ_JBFTRG010000133.1:0-435 GCF_056399425.1 Variovorax sp. 01N429
GAACCCGACAGCGTGTGGCAGTGCATCATCGAGACCTACAACGACGACGACGCGTGGGACCGGCGGCAACTGTTCCGCTCGCCGCAGAACGCCCTCGCGTCCGCGGTCGAGTTCGCCCGGGAGAGGTGGACGGAGGCGTACACGCGGTGCGCGCCGCAGTCGCCCGATGATCTGACCGACCCTGCGGTGCTGCGCTTCTTCTTCGGGCCCAGCTGCTCCCCGTACGTGCTGCGGATCGTCCAGACGCCTGTGCTGGACTGACCGCCCGGCCGGTCACCGGCCCCGCCCACGCCACCGCAAGGGCCGCCCCAGCATTCGCGTGCAGGGGCGGCCCTTGCCCCCGATGTACATTCGACATATCTTCTGAGTTGTTCCGAACAGCATCCGGAACTTCATTCGACAGGGGATGCCCCATGCACGCCACCGACACCGCGC
>NZ_JBFTRG010000134.1:0-433 GCF_056399425.1 Variovorax sp. 01N429
AGCTTGGCGAGCTTCGCGCTGAGGGCGGAGGTCAGCAGGACGTCGATGGCGCCGCTGCCGTCGTTGATCGCGGCCACGTCCTTCGCGGCGAAGAGGAACGCCAGCAGGAGGATCCAGCCGCCGATCGCCGAGTAGAAGATCGACTTCCACAGACCCTTGGCGGCCGACACCGACGCGCCCTTGGTCTCCTCGGAGACGTGGGCGCACGCGTCGAAGCCGGTGATCGTGTACTGGGTCAGCAGGAAGCCCAGCGGCAGGATGAAGAACCAGTACCAGCCGTCGCCGAAGCCCGAGTTGTTGATCTGCTCGGTGAACACGAACTTCGCGCTCTGGTGCGAGTCCGGGCCGAAGAACAGCACCAGGATGATCACCAGTACGCCGAACACGTGCCAGTACACGGACGCGTTCTGCAGCAGCGCGATCAGCTTGTGGC
>NZ_JBFTRG010000135.1:0-433 GCF_056399425.1 Variovorax sp. 01N429
GTCGGTGTGCGGGAACCAGTAGAACTCGAAGTGGTCGTTGTCCGCGCACAGCTCGTCGAAGCCGCCGAGGACCGCGTCGAGCGTCATCGGCCCCTCGCGGGCTTCGAGGAGGAACGCCGGTTCGACGGCGAAGGTGAGCGCCGTGACGATGCCGAGGGCGCCGAGGCCGACCCGGGCGCCCGCGAACAGCTCGGCGTTCTCGGTGGCCGAGCAGGTGACGATCTCGCCGTCCGCGAGCACCATTTCGAGGCCGCGGATCTGCCCGGACAAGGCGCCCGACGCGCGGCCGGTGCCGTGCGTGCCGGTGCCGGTCGCGCCGGCCAGGCTCTGCACCGCGATGTCGCCCATGTTGGTGAGCGCGAGGCCGTGCTGGGCGAGCACGTCGTTGAAGCGCTCCAGGCGCATGCCGGAGCCGACCGTGACGGTGCCCGCC
>NZ_JBFTRG010000136.1:0-430 GCF_056399425.1 Variovorax sp. 01N429
CCCGATGCGCCGCAAGTCTTCCCCGTCGTCGATGCGGTTGTCGAGTTCATTGCCGGATAGCGCACCGGCATCGGATACCGGCCCGGCGTCGTCCGCGGGTGCGGTGGAACCGTCGAGGATCCACCGGTCGCCGTCGCGTCGCCAGCGCAGCGGTTCGGCTTGTCCGCGCCACGGCTGATGCGCGGTCAAGACCCGGTCCCACAAACGGACTTGGCGCCACCAGAAGGCCCGGATCCGCCCCGGCGGCCGCGGCGCCGAGGGCGTCGTCGGGCCGGTGGGCCGCCAGTCGCGGCCGTCGCGGCTGTCCGCGCCGAACAGCGGGCCGAGCACGGCGAGCGCGACGAAGAAAAGCGCCGCCATTGCGGCAAAAACGTACTCCACGACTGGCACCTCCCCGGAAACCGACCCGGGAAGGGACCGGAGCCGCGCG
>NZ_JBFTRG010000137.1:0-430 GCF_056399425.1 Variovorax sp. 01N429
GGTCACACGTCGTACGGACGAACCGCCCGGCCGTCCCGCAACGTCCGCCCCCACCAGTCCAGTTGCCCCAGCATCCCCTTGGCCGCCGCGTTCGTCCCGGCCTCGTCGACCGGAACGCCGTCCTGGTCGAACAGGCTCCACACCCCGTGGAAGCTCACCGAGTCGCGCATCGACACCGCGTGGAGCTCCGCGAACACCAGCCGCAACTGCTCGACCGCCCGCAGGCCGCCGCCCATGCCGCCGTACGACACGAAGGCCACCGGCTTGGCGCGCCACTCCTCGCGGAACAGGTCGATCGCGTGCTTGAGCGCCGCCGGGAAGCTGTGGTTGTACTCCGGCGTGACCACGGCGAACGCGTCCGCCGCCGCCAGCCGGGCCCCGAGGCCGACCACTTCCGGCGCGTCCGACGTGCCCGGCGGGACGATCACGG
>NZ_JBFTRG010000138.1:0-428 GCF_056399425.1 Variovorax sp. 01N429
ATGCTGCGGCGAGGACGCGCGGACCGGTTCGGGCGCGAGGAGTGCGCGACGCGGACGTCGTGGGCCACGACATCACCGGCTCCCGCGCACACCGCGACGACCGGACCGGTACGACGGATGTCGTCGACCACCGCGGAGTCCGGCAGCCGATGGGAGCCTGGGGCGAATTCCAGGCACCCGTTGTCAAGCTCGGAAGCATCCAAGAAGACACTGAGGTTGCAGGCGGTTCCCGGCGGCGTATCGACGCGATCACGGTGCCAGGGCACCGCCGCGGCGTGGAAGGCGCCCTTCACGATGAGAGCACACACGCGTGCCCGGGCGGGTCGCCCCAGCAACCGTGAGGCGAGATCGTGCAGCGGTCCCGCGGAGAACAACTCGGCGGCGCGCGGTGCGGGCTGCTTGTCGAGGTTGTGGATCCGGTAGAGCAC
>NZ_JBFTRG010000139.1:0-427 GCF_056399425.1 Variovorax sp. 01N429
GCGTAGAGGGCACCGAGCGCCTCGAAACCGAGCCGGTCCTCGACCTCGATCACGTCGAACGTCTCGCCGGCCGCGACCAGCCGCGGTGCGTGCGGGTTGCGGATCATGTCCTGCGGCACCACGGCCGTCCGGGTGCGATTCACGTCGGCGTTCAACGGAGGCGTCCTCTCTGAATCCGGTCCGGGCGTCGGTGGTGCGTCGGTGGTTCCGGGGTGGTGCGGCTCGGTGCGCGTGCGTTCCGTTCTGCTGTGCGCTGGTGCTGCGCTGGTGCGGCTGTGCTGCCGTCCTGGCGACGTCCGGTGGCGGACCTGGCGGGCGCCTCGGTGTCCCTCGGCCGTCCTGCTCCGGTCCGGTCTTCCGTCCCGACAACGATGCAATCAGGTCGGCACCCTGCGTGACGAGGTCGCGGGCGGGGACTCCTGGAGGA
>NZ_JBFTRG010000140.1:0-427 GCF_056399425.1 Variovorax sp. 01N429
ACGATGAACATCGCGGACAGCTCGGCGAACGACCAGTCCAGCTCCCAGACGTACGCCACCGCATTCGCATCCCCGGTCAGCACCTGCGCCCAGGGGATGATCGCGAAGATCATGAACGCGAAGGTGAGCGTCACCGCCACCAGCACGATCTTGTGGGTGCGCGTCAGCTCCTCCGGCTCGGTGGTCGCGGCCTCGGCGGCCTGCTCGCGGTCCCCGGGGAGGAAGCCGACCAGCGAACGGGCCGGATCGGCTTTGACGCGGACCGCGTACCGGACGACGTACGCGATCGTGACCGCCGTGAGCACGACGAGCATCACGACGCGCAGCACGATGCCGTCGCCGAGCGAGATGTCGGCCGCCGACGACGCGACACCGGTGGCGAACGGGTTGACCGTCGAACACATGACGCCGACGCCCGCGCCCAGGA
>NZ_JBFTRG010000141.1:0-427 GCF_056399425.1 Variovorax sp. 01N429
GTCGACCTCGACCCGGCCGCGGACGCACGGGACGCCGAAGCCGCGGCACTGCTGCGTGAGTTCGCGGTGTACGACGAAAACGAGATCGCGCTACGTGGCGACCGCCGCCTGACCGGCCGCCTGACCGCTGCCGCGGATCTCACCCGCCCACTGCCGGTGCGCCTGCGCGCCGACGGCAGCTATCTGGTGACGGGGGCGTTCGGCGCGCTCGGGCGGCTGCTGTGCCGCACGCTGGTGCGGCGGGGCGCGCGGCGGCTGATCCTGCTGGGCCGCACGGCCCTGCCTGAGCGCGGACAGTGGCGGGAGACCGACCCGGATAGCCCGGTCGGCCGGAACGTCGCCTTCGTCCAGGAGCTCGAAGCGCTCGGCGCGCATCCCGTGCCCGTGGCGCTCGACATCACCGACGAGGAAGCCTTGGCCTCCTGGC
>NZ_JBFTRG010000142.1:0-426 GCF_056399425.1 Variovorax sp. 01N429
CCTGAACACGGTCCCCGGATACTGGGTGGCCACCGTGCCGGCGAACAAGCGCGGTGGCGCGACGACGGAAGGGTGGACGGGCGGCCGCGCGACGATGCGAACGATGCGCGGCGCGCAGATCACCCAGGTCTACGCCCCGGACGGAACGCTGGTCGGTGAGGTCGACGACAACGAAGGGTTCCGCGGAACCGCCTATTTCGGTGACCGTGCGTTCGACCTCCACAACGTGGGGTGGCGCGGTACCGACCTCCTCGCGCGGTTGCACCAACTCACCGAAGACCCGGACCCGGACCGGTCCGCGTCCGGGGTGGCGCGCGTGGAGGAGTCGGGCCAGTACGACGTAGAGGTGACGGTCCCCGAGCGCCTTGCGGACGACCCGGATGTGGCTGCCGCGTTCGACGCGGCGGGGCTGCACCGGGTGAATTC
>NZ_JBFTRG010000143.1:0-425 GCF_056399425.1 Variovorax sp. 01N429
GCCGCGGACGGCGCGGAGGCGGTCGCATTGGCCCGCGAACTGCGGCCCGACGTGATCCTCATGGACATCCGGATGCCGCACGTCGACGGCATCGAGGCCACCCGGCGCCTGCATGCCGCGGGCATCACTCCGACGCCGCGCGTCCTGGTCCTGACGACGTTCGACCTCGACGAGTACGTCTTCGGCGCACTGCGGGCCGGCGCCGCCGGATTCCTGCTCAAGGACGCGTCCCGCGCGCACCTCGTCGAGGCCCTCCACGTGGTCCAMGACGGCGAGGCCCTGCTCTCGCCGTCGATCACCCGCCGCCTCATCGAGAACTTCGCCGCCCGCGCCGAACCCCGCCCCGCAGCCGCCGCCCTCGCGGCCGAGCTGACCCCGCGCGAACACGAGACCCTGCTCCTGGTCGCACGCGGCCTGTCCAACAC
>NZ_JBFTRG010000144.1:0-424 GCF_056399425.1 Variovorax sp. 01N429
ATCTACACCGACGTCACGCCGGCCGGCCTCGCCCTGCTCGCCGAAGCCCGGCCCACCCACGACGCGGCACTGCGCGAGGCGCTCGACCAGGCGTCGGCGGATCCGCGCCTGGCACCGTTCGTGGCGACGGTGGAAACGGTGCACGGGGACGGGGAGTTCGGGCGTCCCTGAGGGCTGCGCGGGTTCTCGTCGGCACCGCGGCTCGTTCGTCGCCGTCCCGCCGTCGCCGTTTCTAAGATCCTCCCCATGGATTGGCTTGCGCGGGCGGGGGCGTTGCGGCAGTGGACCGGGAACGGTGTGCGGGCACCGCACAAGCCGTTGCTGCTGCTGTACGCACTCGGCCGGTACCAGCGGGACGCCGGGCAGGAACTCGTCTACAGCGCCGTCGAAGAAGACCTCAAACGGCTCCTCGCCGAGTACGGGC
>NZ_JBFTRG010000145.1:0-423 GCF_056399425.1 Variovorax sp. 01N429
GGTGAACAACGCGGGAGTGATGCCGGACCACCGCACGCTCACCGACGACGGCGTCGAACTGACCTTCGCCACCCATGTCTTGGCACCGTGGGTGCTCACCGCGGCACTGACGCCGCTGCTGCGGCGGGCCGCCCCGTCGCGGGTCGTCAACGTCACCTCCGGCGGCCAGTACGCCCGACACCTCCTGGTGGGCGACCCCGAATCGCGCACGGACCGCTACTCCCCCAAGCGGTTCTACGCCCGCACCAAACGCGCTCAGGTCGTCGTCACCCAGGAATGGGCGAAACGCCTGGCACCGTACGGCGTCCACGTCCACGCCATGCACCCGGGCTGGGTCGACACCCCGGGCGTCCGCAGATGGATGCCCGTGTTCCGCATGCTCACCCGCCCCGTCATCCGCGATCCGGAGCAGGGCGCGGACAC
>NZ_JBFTRG010000146.1:0-422 GCF_056399425.1 Variovorax sp. 01N429
TCGCCGACCTGGCCGCGGTACTCCTGCCGTACCTCACCGAGTGGCTCGCCAAGACCGAGACGATCGAACGCAAGAACGACGACCCGTACGAACGCGCCGTCGACGCCCCGCAGATCATCGTCCCGTCCCCGGCCGGTATCGAGTACGTCCGCCTCCTCGGCCGCTCCACCCGGTTCCGCCGCACCGACGGCGAATACGCCGTCCACCCCGACGTCCCGCTCCTCGGACGCTGGTGCACCTACCTCGCCGAACGCGCCCGGACGCCCGGCTCGTCGCTGCTGCTCGCCATGACCGACCTGCTGGCCCGCACCTGGGCGACCGGCCAGAGCGACCTGGAGAACGGCGAACTCGCCGCACTCCTGGGCTGGATCGACCCGGACCCGGGCCGCACCGGCGCCGAGACCGCCCGCGAGGCGGAAGGC
>NZ_JBFTRG010000147.1:0-422 GCF_056399425.1 Variovorax sp. 01N429
GTACTCCTCGACGGTGCCCCAGGCCTGGCACTCCGGGCAGCGGCCGAGCCACTTTGGCGTGGTCCATCCGCACTCGCCGCACCGGTACGACGGGCGTGCTGACTTACCGGTCGTCCCGGCGGATTTGGCCATGTGCGGCACGGTAGCCGCCCGCACCGACACCGTGCGCCGCGACCCGCCCGGTGCGCGACCGGCGCGTGAAGCGCGGACATCGGGATGGTCACGGGACCGTGACAGCGCGACCGGAATCGGGTGGTCCTCAAGCAAAACCATGGTGGGCCCGGCGTGCCGTGCGTACGGTGAGGCCTCATGCATGGTGGGGGTGGTCCGGTCGTGGGGTCCGGACTCGCCGCGGCACTTGCGCGCGGCTGCGAGGCGGGGACGCCGGAAGGCGTCGCGGAGATGTACGACACGTACGCGGA
>NZ_JBFTRG010000148.1:0-421 GCF_056399425.1 Variovorax sp. 01N429
GTCCCGTCCGCCGTGAGCCCCCACACCGCCGCCGCGCGCTGCGCGACCTCCGCGGACAGGGTGCTCGGCAGCCAGCCGAGGCCGTCTTCCTCGGTGGCGGTCGCGGTACGGATCTGCGCCGCGGTCGGCCGGTCGGCGGGGTCCTTGGCGACACATGTGATGACCAACTCGCGCAGCCAGTCAGGGAGTTCGGTCAGGTTGGGGTCGCCGCGCAGGACGCGTTCGCCCGTACCGGCTTCGTCGTCGGCGCCGAACGGCGGGGTTCCGGTGGCCGCGAACGCCAGCAGGGAGCCGAGCGAGAAGACATCGGACGCGGCCTCCGCCGTCCGCCCGTCGAGCTGTTCGGGGGAGCGGAAGCCGGGGGACGGCAGGACCGTCCCCACCACGACACCCCGGTCGGTGACCGTCGGCCCGTCCGGGC
>NZ_JBFTRG010000149.1:0-420 GCF_056399425.1 Variovorax sp. 01N429
GACCAAGGCGACCTGCCTGGGCATCCTCGGCGTGCTGACCGACGCGGGCTTCGCGACCCGCGACGACGCCAAGACGTACGGCCTCGGCCCGGCCCTCCTGCGCCTCGGCTGGGCCGCCGAAACCGGCCTCGCATCGCTCGACGTCGTCCGGCCGCACATGGCCCGGCTGTACGACCGCGTCGGCATGCCGTGCGTCCTGGTGTCCGTGCACCAGGAGCACTTGGTCGTGGTCGACCGGATCGGCCCCATCGGGCCCGCCGACCAGCGCGACCTGGTCGGCGACCGGTTCCCGTTCGCGCCGCCGCTCGGCCTCGTCAACGTCGCGTGGGCCGACGACGCCACCGTCGACGCCTGGCTCGCCCGCACCCCGCTCGCCCCCATCGGCGTCGGCGAGGAGGCCACCCGCGACCTCGTCCGGGC
>NZ_JBFTRG010000150.1:0-420 GCF_056399425.1 Variovorax sp. 01N429
CGCCTGATCGACGCGATCGTCAGCGAGGACGGGGTGGTGGAACCGGGACGCTGAGGCGTTCCCGCTCTCTTCCGGAAATGAAGGAACCCCCGTGGCGGCCACGGGGGTTCCTTGTTGTGTGCGTCGTTTCCGAGTGGCCTCTCAGCCCTCCGTGAGGCGGAACTCCAGCAGCCACTGCACGATTTCGGTGTGGTGGCGGACCTGCATCGGGTCCGCGCCCCACACGTACATGCCGTGCGACGCCACCAGCACCGCCGGCACGCCGGGCACCATCGCCGCTTCCAGCCGGTCGCCCAACTCGCCCATGTCCTGGCTGTTTTCGATGACCGGGATCACCACCGTCTCGCCGTGCGCCGACCGGCCGATGCCCTTCAGCATCTCCAGATCGCTCAGCTCGACGCCCTTCGGCCAGTGCCGTGC
>NZ_JBFTRG010000151.1:0-417 GCF_056399425.1 Variovorax sp. 01N429
TTCTCGGCCCGCGTCACCACCCGGCACTGGTTGGGCCCACGCAGGTCGGACCAGACCCGGTCCCCGACCATCCGGAGCCGCACGACGCCTTCGATCGGGCCGGGCTCGTCGACCCCGTCGGCGAAGGCACCGAACCGGAAGATGCCGGCCAGCCCGAGGTGCACGTGGATCCACCGTTCGCCGGGGAACTCCAGGAACAGGTGCTTGCCGTGTGCTTCGGCCCCGACCATCACCTCGCCGTCGAGCAGCTTGGCCCCGTCGGCGAAGCGGCCTTGGGGGCTGGACAGCTCGACGGTACGGCCGGCGAAACGCTCGGCGTGGTCGTCGGCGAGGCGGTGGATGGTGTGGCCTTCGGGCACTCGTGTCTCCCTTTCCGGTCCTCGGGTGAGCAGGGCACCCCCCTGACCCCCCGAAATC
>NZ_JBFTRG010000152.1:0-415 GCF_056399425.1 Variovorax sp. 01N429
GCGCGGACAAGTTCCCCGCCCAAGGCGTCACCGCCGCGGGCATCGACCGGCTCCTCGACCTGAAGACCACCGAAGGCCGGCTCGCCGACCTGTCCGACACCACCGTCGCGGTCAGCAAGGAGGTCCAGCGCCTCAAGCACGTCCACCCCGGCGACCCGCTGGTGGTCACCCTCGGCGACGGCACGAAGGTCCCGCTCACCGTCGCGGCCGTCTACGAACGCGGCCTCGGCTTCGGCGACCTGACGATGTCCCGCGACCTGGTCGCCGCGCACGTCGACAACCCGCTGGCCGCGCAGGTCCTGGTGGCCGCCGACAGCCCCCGCGCCGCGCTGGACGCCGCCGTCCGCACCGTCCCCGGCGTGCGGGTCCTGGACCGGGCCGAGGTCGACGCGGTGCGCAAGGACCAGCAGAACAC
>NZ_JBFTRG010000153.1:0-413 GCF_056399425.1 Variovorax sp. 01N429
ACCTCACGTCGCCGCTCAGGTCAGTTTCCACGGGCCGGCGGGGCTGCTCTGGTCGCCGTCGAACTGGACCGGGGTTGCTCGTGCGGTGCCCGGGAGTTCGTAGACGAGATAGCCGCTGAGGGTCTGGGCCGGCGGGATCTTCACGTCGGCGGGGAAGGCGGCGCCCGCGCTGACGTGGGCCGCGATGGACAGGTGCCACTGGCCGTGGTCGTCGACGATGTGCGTGCTGAAGACCTGGGATGACGTCAGCGTCTTTGTTCCGGTGTTGGCGATGGTCCACTCGATTGCCACGAAACGGTCGCCGCTCTGCGGGGCCGTGAAGGCGCTCCCGGGATTCGCCGGTGCGGCCGGGTCCACGACCCGGACGAGGGTCGCGGTGAACTCCGTGCCCGCGGGGTCCTGCAACCTGGCGG
>NZ_JBFTRG010000154.1:0-412 GCF_056399425.1 Variovorax sp. 01N429
GAGCGGCACCGGATGCCGCGCTTCGCCGAAGGAACCGGGGTCGAAGTCGTCCGTCCATTCGGGCCTTCTCGCCCCAGGTGTCTCAAGAGGGGGACGCATATGGTTTCGACTCCCGAAGTGTTCGCGGCCGCAGCGCCGCCGGAGGATTGCCGCGGAAACGGTTGGGCGCCTTGCCAGGTCAGTGTGCGCCGAATGTTAGCCCACGCGAATGCCGATCGGAGTCGCAGCGAACCTGGGCCGCGCCTTTCGATCCACACCCGCGTGAATGCTTCCCTGGCATTCGCGTGACCGGCCTCGAGTGCCCTGCCCGGGCAGGGGATTCCCCGGTGCCCGGCCATCTCCGGGAAGTGTTCGCGAATTCGATCGCCCGAGTCGCGATTCCGCCACCGACCGTGATCGCGGGGTCGCGGTC
>NZ_JBFTRG010000155.1:0-411 GCF_056399425.1 Variovorax sp. 01N429
ACGAAGTCCGCGTCGGCGAACGCGTCCTTCGTCAGCGAACCGGTGACGAGCGCCTTGTAGCGGTTCGCGGAATCCTGGCTCATCCGCTTCTTCGCGAGCAGCTTGTCGATCTCGGCGTGCACATAACCGACACCCTTGTCCACGCGCTCCTGGTCGATGTCGGTCATCACGACCGGCACCCCCAGACGCCGCGCGAACAGCAGCGCCAGCTGCGACGCCATCAGGCCCGCGCCGACCACGCCGACCTTGGTCACCGGACGGGCCAGCAACCGGTCCGGCGCCCCGGCGGGCCGCTTGGCACGCTTCTGGATCAGGTCGAACGCGTACAGCCCGGCGCGGAGTTCGTCGCTCATGATGAGGTCCGCAAGGGCCTCGTCCTCGAGCGCGAAGCCGGCGTCGACGTCGCCGCTG
>NZ_JBFTRG010000156.1:0-411 GCF_056399425.1 Variovorax sp. 01N429
CGCCGGTTGGCGAGACGAAGGTCGACGAGGACGGCAACTGGAGCTTCACGCCTGATACGCCGCTGGGCGAAGGCAAGCACGAGTTCACGGTGGTCGAGCGTGATCAGGCGGGTAACGAAAGCAAGCCGTCGGATCCGCACGTGGTGATCGTGGACACAACCCCGCCGGGCCAGCCGGCCGTTGGCGAAGTGACTGACGACGTGGGCTTGGTTCAGGGTCCGGTGCGCAATGGCGAGAGCACGGACGACACGACACCGACGCTGGTGGGCAAGGGCGAGCCGGGCGACACGATCGTCGTGATCGACAACGGCACGCCCGTTGGCGAGACGAAGGTCGACGARGACGGCAACTGGAGCTTCACGCCTGATACGCCGCTGGGCGAAGGCAAGCACGAGTTCACGGTGGTCGAGC
>NZ_JBFTRG010000157.1:0-410 GCF_056399425.1 Variovorax sp. 01N429
CACGGGGGCGGACCCCTAGCGGCGGCGTTTCGCAGGTACGCGCCGCTGCCGGGCTCGGAGGACCGACCTGCGCGAGATGCGCCGCACTGCCGGACAACGGTGGTGCGGCGCATCTGCGCGACGGCAGATCGAGGAGGCGCGCCCCGCCCGGCGCCGCGCGCGGGCTACGGGCGCCGGTCCTGGTGGTAGGCGGGGTGCTTTCGGCATGTGACCGGGCAAGGACGCGGAGCGCGTACGCCAGGCGGGCGCTCGGGGGGTCCGCGGGATCGATGGCCTTGTAGGCGCGCGCCAGGCTTGCGGTCAGGTCGCCGTCGGGTGGGAGGCGAGGCGGCAGCCGGTCATCGGGTGGTCTTCTTGAGGCCGGAGACGTACGTGTGGGCGTCGGTCATGAGGCCACGCCAGACGGACTC
>NZ_JBFTRG010000158.1:0-409 GCF_056399425.1 Variovorax sp. 01N429
GTGCTGGAGGCCCTGCGCTCGCGCGGCCTCGCCGCATTCGGCTACGGGACGCCGCTGTTCGGCTGGCACACCGACGAACACGCCCGGGCCACGGGCGCGTTCGTGCACACACCGCCCTTTCCGCTGCTGATCGCCGAACTCCCGGAATCCGCAGCCGAATCGCTCGCGGACACCCTGGTCGCGGCCGGCCACCCGGTCAAGTCGGTGAACGCCCGCGACCGGGACGCCGACGTGTTCGCGGACGCGTGGACGACGCGGACCGGCTCCCTCGTCCGCGAAGTGGAACGGCAGCGGCTGTACCGCCTGGGGACGCTCACCCCGCCCGACCCGGCGCCCGTCGGCCGGGCCCGGTTCGCCGCCGCCCGCGACACCGACACCCTGGTCGCATTCCTGCACGCCTTCCGCGACG
>NZ_JBFTRG010000159.1:0-409 GCF_056399425.1 Variovorax sp. 01N429
GCCTGGAGCCGTGGAACGGCGTCAAGCAGATCTGGGCCGCCGGATCACCGGACGCGGCGCACGCGGTCGACACCACCGAGACCTTCGCCCAGGGCGTCGCGTCGCTCGAAGCGCACGCCGCCTACCTGGCCGGCCTGGGCGGCAGCGCCGGGAACATGGCCGACGCCGCCGAGTGGCTCGAGGGCTTCGCGCGCACCGCGGGGACCCGGCTGGGCACCCGCTTCGCGGCGTCCTTCGAGGTCGTCCCGCTGACCTTCGACTAGGRCGTGTCTGGTGGRTRTTCGCGCCCCTCACGKYGTCTGGTGCCGTGCATCGCAAGGCGCRGGCYCGCAGCTCGTGCTTTTTCGTACGTGCAACGGTCTGCAACGCCGCGAGGTGGGGTGCCAGGCGGCGTGAGGGGTGTGAGATC
>NZ_JBFTRG010000160.1:0-407 GCF_056399425.1 Variovorax sp. 01N429
GTACATGTCGCCGTTGGCGTCGATCGCGTAGATCACGCCTTGCTTGCCGCCGAAGATGTAGCTGTAGCTGCCGAATCCGCGGTGGATGATGTTGTTGGTGTTCGGGTGCCAGGTGCCTTCGCCGGTACATGTCGCCGTTGGCGTCGATYGCGTAGATCACGCCTTGCTTGCCGCCGAAGATGTAGCTGTAGCTSCCGAATCCGCGGTGGATGATGYTGTTGGTGTTCGGGTGCCAGGTGCCTTCGCCGGTGTCCGGGTTGGTCAGGGTGTACTTGCACCACACGAGCGTGCCGTCGCCGCACAGCCCGAAGATCTGGCCGTCGTCCGCGGCCAGCACCTGGGTGTGCTCCTGCCAGCCCACGCCGATGTCGCGGCTGTTGCCGGAGTTGGCCCAACTCGCCGCGCCG
>NZ_JBFTRG010000161.1:0-406 GCF_056399425.1 Variovorax sp. 01N429
GAACCGGCCCCTGCGGTCCGGGCGGAATCGCGCTCGTTGTCGGCACCCGAGCACGGCGTGACGTCACCTGACCAGGCCAACCACACCGCGGCTGCCCGACATGGAGTTACGAAGTGTGTCGGAGTGCGAGTCGCACCCCCATGTCACGAGGCCACGACTCGACAGCAGTTGCCGCACACATAGCAACAATCCCCAGGTCGTTTGACCTGGGGATCATGTGTGGTGTGTGTCCGAGGGGGTGTCGACCGTTATCTCCGGTTTGGTCGGCGTCGGAGCGCTCCGTCTACCGGCGGCCTCGGTGGACCCCACCACCCTCGCAACTTCGCTGTTCCTGTCGCCCGTTAGGCTCCGGTCAGCCAAAGCACACGCAACGGGGGCATGATGCAGGCTGAGGATTCTGTCGTCC
>NZ_JBFTRG010000162.1:0-406 GCF_056399425.1 Variovorax sp. 01N429
ACCATGGACTTCGGCTCCGGCTGCATCTCCATCCACGGCTACGTGCTCCGCGACGGCGTGTGGGCGAAGCTCGCCAAGGGCCGCCGCGAGGTCGTCGAACGCGACGCCGAATCCGGCTGGGCGACACGTGTCGTGCTGGAAGGCGTCGACGAACTCGGCCGCGAACTCCACGCCGAAGGCCGCACGATGAACCGCCTCGGGTTCTTCCTCAACCCGAACCTGTTCACCGTCAACTGCCTCACCGAATGGACGTTCGACGGCGTCACCGCCTACGGCGAGGACCACGAGAACTTCAGCGCCGCAGAAATCCGCCGCTTCAGCCGGGAACTCCGCGAGCTGCGCGTGGGGTAGCGGAACGTGATCCCGCGGTGACCGGACGGGCGGCGCGGAAGGCCCCGGCGCGGCG
>NZ_JBFTRG010000163.1:0-406 GCF_056399425.1 Variovorax sp. 01N429
GCGCGGGGCGATGTCGAGGACGTCGACGGTGCCGGTGCTCTCGTCGGCGGTGTAGCGGACCCGGTAGGTGCCGCGCTGGGCGCACCACATGCCGGCCAGCGAGTCGCACAGCGGCAGGCCGACCTCGTAGGGCTGCATGAGCAGCGGGCCGGTGATGAAGCGGTAGGCCGCGCACGCCACCGATTGGGGCAGCCGGTCGGTGAGCGCCCGGCGGGCTTCGGGGGCGATGCGCAGGAGATAGGCCCCCGGGCGGACTTCGACGTCAGCCATCGCTCTGTCTCCGCTCGGCCATGATCTCGGCCAACTCCTCGACGGTCGCGTAGTTTCCGGCGGCGATGTCGCGCCGGGCCTGGTCGATGCGGATACGTGCGGAGCTGTCGTTGAGGAGGGCGAGGGTCTCCTGGAG
>NZ_JBFTRG010000164.1:0-405 GCF_056399425.1 Variovorax sp. 01N429
CCCCGAAACGGGTGAACTCCTGACCTGGACGACTGCCGCGCCCGGCTTCCGCGGCGGCCCGAAATGGCCGGAACCCGAAGAGACCCCGTGGACGCACGGCGGCCCGCCCGACCCGGACGGCGGCCGCCCCGGCGGCGCCGTCGGGGCCGCCGAGGACGACGACGACCCGGGCGCGGAGGAACCGTGGAGCTGACCACACCCGGCCCTGCCCCCGGCACGACCGGCGGGATCAAGCCCGGGACGAGCCCCGCCAAGGCCGCCGCCGCCGTCACCGACGCCGTCCTCGCCGACCTCGGCTCGGGCCGGCACCGCGGCGTCGTCGTGGACTCGCCGCCCGGCGCCGGGAAATCCACGCTGGTCGTCAAGGCCGCCGCGGAGATCGCCGGCCGCGGCGACGCGCTGATG
>NZ_JBFTRG010000165.1:0-405 GCF_056399425.1 Variovorax sp. 01N429
CCCTGCTCGCTGCGCTCACCGGCCGAGTCACCCCCCAGGGGAGGCTCCCCGTCGAGTTGCCGCGCTCGATGGAAGCCGTGCGAGCGTCCGCGCCCGACGCGCCGGCGAACACCGTCGACCCGCTGTTCCGCCTGGGATTCGGGCTCCGGACCTGATGTCCCGTTCGTACAGAAAGAGCATGCGCATGACCGACGCACAATCCCGCGCCGTCGAGTTGCTCGGCCGGATGACCCTCGACGAGAAGGTCGCCCAACTGACGTCGCTCATCCCGACGGTGCTCTTCGACGCCAAGGGCCTTCGCACCGAGGTCGCCGCGGCCAAGCTCGCGAACGGCATCGGCTACATCGAACCGCACATGGGCGGCTTCCCGGCGACCGCGGCCGACCTGGCCCGACTGAACAACGC
>NZ_JBFTRG010000166.1:0-405 GCF_056399425.1 Variovorax sp. 01N429
GGGTTCCGGGCCCTTCAGCGCAGCGGGCAGGTATACCGGTGGTCGCCGGGCGGGGCGGAGAAGCTGCTGCCGTCCGGGAGCGTGATCGTCGCGCCGGTGTTCGGCGGGACGGTCACGGCGAGGCGGAACCGGCCGTCCTCGATCCGCCACGCGGAGGAGATCCGGCCGTACGGGGAGTCGAACTCGGCCTCGGCCCGGGTGAGCCCGCCGCCGGGTACCGGGCGGATGTCGAACTGCCTGTAGGCGGGCCCGTCTTCCCGCAGGCGGATGCCCGCCGTGTAGCGGTGCAGGAAGGACACGACGGCGCCCTTGCTGTAGTGGTTGAGCGAATCGCGCGGCGTGCCGTCGGAGCCGATTCCCTCCCAGCTCTCCCAGATCGTGGTGGCGCCGCGGTCGATCATCGTC
>NZ_JBFTRG010000167.1:0-405 GCF_056399425.1 Variovorax sp. 01N429
CTCTCGGCGCGGGCACCGACGAATCCACCACACCCGCCCTCGGACGCCCCATCCACAACACCGAGGTCTA
Organism: Variovorax sp. 01N429; assembly: GCF_056399425.1. NCBI lineage: Bacteria > Pseudomonadati > Pseudomonadota > Betaproteobacteria > Burkholderiales > Comamonadaceae > Variovorax > Variovorax sp. 01N429. The sequence continues at coordinate 71 of NZ_JBFTRG010000167.1, forward strand.
CGTCCTCGACCACCATCTCCGGCCGGTGCCCCAGGGCACCCCGGGCGAGCTGTACGTCGCGGGCGCCGGGCTGGCGCGGGCCTACCACCGCAACCCGGCGCAGACCGCCGCCCGGTTCGTCCCCAACCCGTTCGGACCGCCGGGCACCCGTCTSTACCGGACCGGCGAYCTSACCCGCCACCGCCCCGACGGCACCCTCGACTACCTCGGCCGCACCGACCACCAGACCAAAATCCGCGGCCACCGCATCGAACCCACGGAAATCGAAACCGTCCTCACCCACCACCCCGGCGTGGCGCAGGCCGCGGTGRTGCCGACGGCGGACCGGCTGCGGC
>NZ_JBFTRG010000168.1:0-405 GCF_056399425.1 Variovorax sp. 01N429
CCGCTGGACGAGATCGCCCGGCGCGCGGGCGTCGGCATCGCCACGCTGTACCGCCGCTTCCCGGACCGCGACGCACTGATCCGCGGCGTCGTCATGCACACGTTCACGGTACTGTCCGACACGGTGCGGGCCGTCCGCGAGGAGGCCGCCGACCCGTTCGACGCGCTGCGCCGCTTCATGCACGTCGCGCTCGACGAGAAGATCGGCGCGGCCATGCCCGCCCTGGTCGGCCGCGTGGTCTTCGACGACGAGCTGGACAACGCGCGGCTGGGCCTGGGCAGCCCCATCGAGGATCTGCTGCGGGAGGCGCAGGCGGCCGGCCTGGTACGTCCCGACGTGGCGTTCGGCGACATCACGCTCATGGTGATCCGGCTGTGCCGTCCGCTTCCGGCGGTCGCCAAGCTG
>NZ_JBFTRG010000169.1:0-404 GCF_056399425.1 Variovorax sp. 01N429
GCTCTACGACGCAGGCCTCGACAACGCGGCATCGGACGCCATGACCTGGTTCGAGCCCTTCCACGCGGACGCCCCGGTGCACCCGTACATCCTCGACCACGGCGACTGACGGGGCGTCCTCAGAAGCAAAAGGGCCCGGCAACGCTACGAGGAGCGTCACCGGGCCCTGAACGGCCGGGTCGTACGGAATTACTGGACGAGGCGGAGGTGCCCTCGCGAGGGCGGTTCCACCGCCTTCGCCGGGGGTTCCGGTTCGGCGTCTCGCCAGAAGTTCACCTTCCCGGCGAGGAAGTCGGCAAGCGTAACCCCGGCGTTCTGGATGGTTCGCGGGCTTGAATGCAGGTACCGCTGGGTCGTCTCGATGGAGCCGTGCCCGGCGATGACCCGAAGGATGTGCACCGGGA
>NZ_JBFTRG010000170.1:0-404 GCF_056399425.1 Variovorax sp. 01N429
CCACTGGCTTGGTGGACAGCACCGGGACGTCGGACTCGGCCGCCGGGATGGTGGTGGGCAGTCGTCCGCCGGGCTCCACCGCGCCGGTGAGCACATCCGCGACGGCGTCACCGCCCTCCTGGCCGGGCAGCCACGCCCAGACGAGACCTGCCACCTGGTCACGCCACGACATCAGCACCGGAGACCCGGCGTTGACCACCACGACGGTGTTCGGATTCGCGGCGGCCACCCGGGCGACCAGCTCGTCCGACCGGCCCGGCAGCGCCAGGGTCTCGCGGTCGACGCCCTCGCATTCGGTGTCGTCCGTCGTCCCGATCACGACGACGGCCACGTCGGCTGCGGCGGCGTCGGCGACCGCCGCATCCAGTTCCTCGTCCTCCGCCAGGCGGGGGTCGGCCCAACCC
>NZ_JBFTRG010000171.1:0-404 GCF_056399425.1 Variovorax sp. 01N429
GTGGCGGCCAACTCGCCCGCGGCGAAAAGCTCGTCGCGCTGGTCGGAGACGTCGATGGTCAGGCGCCCGGTGGCCAGCAGGCCGCCGGCCTGGCGCAGCAGGCGCAGGCAGTGGCGGCCGTGTTTGGCGGTGCGGCGGGTCAGGTCGGCGGCGAAGCCGGCCTTGCCTTCGTCGTGCCGGGTGCGGAGCCGGTGCGCCTGCTGGATGGCGTAGCCGGTGTAGGAGCGGCGGATGGCGCGGGTGGACAGGAACGCGTCGCGTATCTCGACGAGGGCCCGGCCGGTCTCCGTCTGCACGACGTAGTCGTCCAGCCACAGCAGTTCCCCGACCGTCGGATTGCCCTTCAGGGCGAGGGTCGTGAACTTGTACAGCTCGTGGAGGGTCACGTCGGGCTGGGTGGTGAC
>NZ_JBFTRG010000172.1:0-404 GCF_056399425.1 Variovorax sp. 01N429
CGCAAGGAGATGCGCGGCTTGGCTGTCCGCAACGCCAGACCCCTGTTTCCCCCGTTCACCGCCGGAATATCCCGGCGCCGCTTCCTGCGCGGCACAGCAGGAGCCGGGCTGGCGGTCGCCGCCGCCGGCACCGCGGCCGCGACCAGCGGATGCGCCCGCGTCGACCTCACCGGCGAACCCGGCGGCGGCACGCTGCTCAAACGTTTGCGCGACCGCGGATCGGTGCGCGTCGGCTTCGCCAACGAAGCCCCCTACAGCTTCCTCGACAAGAACGCCGATCTCACCGGCGAGGCCGCCGAGTTGGCGAAGGTGATCTTCGACCGGCTGGGTGTCCCGAAGGTCGACCCGGTGCCCGCCGACTTCGGCGCGCTGATCGCGGGCCTGCGCTCCGGCCTGTTCGACAT
>NZ_JBFTRG010000173.1:0-403 GCF_056399425.1 Variovorax sp. 01N429
CGCGGGCCCGGGGCGATCCGCCGCAGCCCGGGCAGCATGCGGGCGCCCGCGAACCAGTGCCGGTCGGCGGCCCGGCACACCAGGACGGGGACGTGGGTGGTGGGGCGGAGAACACCGTGCGGGCTGACGACACGGCGGGTCAGCGCGTTGACGAGGGTGGAGCGCCCGGTGCCGGTGGAGCCGACGAAGGCGGCGACGAGCGGCGCGTCCGGGTGCCGCAGGCGCGGCAGCACGTAGTCGTCCAGCTGGGCGACGAGTTCCCGCCGGGTACGCCGTGCTTCGTCGGCCCCCGGCAGGTCGAGCGGGAGCCGCACGCCGGCGGCCGCGTCCCGCACCCACGCCGCCGCACCCGGCAGTCCGCCGCTTCCCGGGATCACCACAGCATCACCACGAGGGGGACAAT
>NZ_JBFTRG010000174.1:0-402 GCF_056399425.1 Variovorax sp. 01N429
GTCGAGCAGATCGAGCACCGAGACTGCGCGCGCTTCACCCGGGGTGTCCTCGTACGCCTCGGGGGCCGACCGGAATCGGCTCCAATGCCCCAAAACCGTCTCCGACAAGCCGTCCCAATCAACGTTGTCGCGGCGATGGCGCAGCCGTGGCGCGCTGTGAGTGTGGTCGGATTCGCGGTCTCGACGCGTTGCACCGGATTCCACGAACAGCACAGGCGGGCGGTGCGCGGCCCCGGGTTCCGGACGCTGAAGTAGCCACACATGCAAACCGATGTGGAGCGGGACTGCCGATCCGGCAGGCAGCCCGATGACCGCACGGATGGCGCCACTGCGCACCAGCTCGGCACGTACCCGACGCCCGGAAGACCGCGAGGCTACCGCCGGAGGCAGCAGGAACACCGC
>NZ_JBFTRG010000175.1:0-401 GCF_056399425.1 Variovorax sp. 01N429
CCATCAGGGTCGCCAGTCGCCCCGATCCCCCCGCCGGCTTCGGCGATTCCGCGCGGTCTTGGTCCCCGCGGCGACGACGCGGCGGGCGAGTCGACGAACATGCCCGTCCCGGAGACATCGGCCGCTCGCGCGCCGTCACCGCCATCACCGCCGACGCCGACGAGACCGGCGCCCGAGGCAGCCTCCCCCACCACCAGCCGCGCGAACGCCGCCAGGGTGGGGTGGTTCGGCCGGTCACTGATGACGCGGACGACGGGGAGGGCGGTCACGCGCATCCCTCGCGGTCGACGGCAACCACGCCACCCGCCACCCGCCCGCTCACGCCCGCACCGTGCGCCCCGCCGCCACAGCCGCCCGTACCGTCGTCCCCCCGCCGACCGTGCCCGTCGTCACGCCGCCAC
>NZ_JBFTRG010000176.1:0-401 GCF_056399425.1 Variovorax sp. 01N429
CCGCATCGCGACCGACCATAGTGAGCACTATGGACGGAGTAAAGCGATTGCTATGCTGACGGGCCATCAGATCGACCGCGGGAGGCCGGCATGGGCGTGGCGCTGTCCGACGACGAGGCGTGGCAGGTGCTGGCCGCCGCACACACCGGGATCCTCACCACGATGCGCGCGGACGGCTTCCCCGTGACGCTCCCCGTGTGGTTCGCGGTGCGGGACCGGGAGATCCTGGTGGCCGGCCCTGCGGCGACCCACAAGTTCACCCGGGTCCGCAAGGACGACAAGGTCGCGTTCCTCGTCGAATCCGGCGAGCGGTGGACGGACTTGCGCGCTGTGCAGATCTCCGGCCGCGCGGTCGTCGACCCCGCACCGGACTGGACCGACGTCGACGCCCTGTTCGACGC
>NZ_JBFTRG010000177.1:0-400 GCF_056399425.1 Variovorax sp. 01N429
ACGTTGGACGCGCCGGTCACGCACACCAGCCGCGGCGTGCCCGGGTCGCTCGCGGCGAGCGCGGCGTCGAGCGCGGCGACCGCTTCGGCGTGGCTGCCGGGCGCGGGCAGCTGGGTGACGTCGGCGGTGCGGCGCCACGGCAGCAGCGCCGCGTGGTGCTCGGTCTCGAACACGAACACCCGGGTGCCGGCCGGGAGCGCGGCGGCGAGCAGGTTGAGGGAGTCGGTGGTGCTGCGGGTGAACAGCACGACGTCGTCGGCGCGGGCGTCCAGGTAGCCGGCGACGGTGGCGCGGCTCTGCTCGTACAGGTCCGTGGACAGCTGCGACAGGTAGCCGGCGCCGCGGTGCACGCTGCCGTAGTAGGGCAGGTACGCGGCGACGTCGTCCCACACCCGCTGGA
>NZ_JBFTRG010000178.1:0-399 GCF_056399425.1 Variovorax sp. 01N429
GAGTGTCCCAGCAGGCCCCACACCGGCAGCGCGACCACCAGAGCCACGGTTGCGTCGAGGAATCCCCAGCCGCGCGGACTCACCCGCTCGATCCGCGGCGGGGCCAGCGGAGGAACGGACATACGCCGAGGGTAGGCGCGGCCCGACGGCACGGCATCGACCGCGCGGTGTATGCCGCACGGCATACCCGCGGCGCCGGCCCGTGCTCGCAGGCAGACGACACGCCCCACGCGGCCGGACAGCCTGGAGAAGGACCTCAATCGCCTGCCTCCGAAAGGACATTGCCGTGCTCACCGCACACCGTCTCGTCAAAGCGTTCCGGCGAAGGCGCGCCGTCGACGACCTGACCTTCCGCATCGAACCGGGGCGCGTCACCGGATTTCTCGGCCCGAATGGCGC
>NZ_JBFTRG010000179.1:0-399 GCF_056399425.1 Variovorax sp. 01N429
ATGGTGAGCCGGCCGCCGGAGTCGGTGACGTACACGCAGTGCGCGCCGTACGACTCCATCAGCCGCGCCTGCTCGGCGAGTTCGGCGGGCGGCGCCATATGCGACAGCATCAGGAAGCCCGACACGTCCATGCCGAGTTCGCGCGCCGCCGCGATGTGCTGGGCGGAGATGTCCGCCTCGGTGCAGTGCGTGGCCACCCGGACCGAGCGGACGCCGAGGTCGTACGCCTGCCGCAGCTCGCGGATCGTGCCGACCCCGGGCAGCAGCAGCGTGGTCAGCCGGGCGCGCTCCAGGACCGAGGCGGCCGCCTCGATCCACGCCCAGTCGGTGTGCGAGCCCGGGCCGTAGTTGAGGGAGCTGCCGGCGAGGCCGTCGCCGTGCGCGACCTCGATGGCGTCC
>NZ_JBFTRG010000180.1:0-399 GCF_056399425.1 Variovorax sp. 01N429
CCCCCTAACGCGCACAGTCGCGTCGCGTCGACGGGAAGGCCGCGTTCCGGATGAAACGGACGCTGGGCGGCGAGACACCCGCGAAGTGCGATCGGCAGCGATCGGAAACCGCCGCAAATCGATCATGCCGTCATCGCCGTCAATACCGTCGGCGCCGCCCGGACCGCCGGGCCGCCGGCGCGGTCAGTGCGTCAGTGCGGTCAGGCGGTCGGTGCGGTCAGTGGCCGGCCATCCAGTCCAGCCGCCGCAGGATGATGCCCTCGCGCAGCGCCCACGGGCAGATCTCCAGCTGCGACACGTTGAGCAGGTCCAGCGCGGCGTCCGCGACGACCGCCCCGGCGACGAGCTGCGCGGCCCGGCCCTCGGAGACGCCGGGCAGTCCGGCGCGCTGCTCGGTGC
>NZ_JBFTRG010000181.1:0-399 GCF_056399425.1 Variovorax sp. 01N429
TTCCCAAGGGAGACATCCGCACCCTCATCGACCTCGCCGACAAGGCAGGCTCCGACGGACTGGACGTCGAACTCGGCGGCGGCGCGGTCCGGGACGCCGAGGAATCCGGCGGCGGCGGCGCCGAAGGCGCCGGCATGCTCGCCGCCCTGGTMATCCTCGTGCTCCTGTTCGGCTCCCTGCTGGCCGCCGCTCTCCCGCTGCTCACCGCGCTGTTCGCGCTCGGCAGCGCGGTCGGCCTCATCACGCTCGCCTCGCACGCCGCGACCGTCGCCGACTTCACCCCGCCGATCATGATGCTGGTCGGCCTGGGCGTCGGCGTCGACTACGCCCTGCTGATCTTCCACCGCTTCCGCCACGAACTCCTCCGCGGCGACGACCCCGACGAAGCCACCCGCACCG
>NZ_JBFTRG010000182.1:0-398 GCF_056399425.1 Variovorax sp. 01N429
CAGCTGGAGTGGACGACGGCGCGGGACTTGGTGCCGCGGGTGGCGACCGCCCACGCGGCGTGGAAGAGCGCGGGGGCGGCGTCGACCAGGGTGGCGACCGCGCGGCCGGGGTCGCGGGAGACCTGGCCGAGGACATCGAGTTCGGGCGAGGCGCCGGGTACCTCGCCCGCCGCCCAGCAGCCCTCGACGCGCACGCCCTGCAGCGATTCCAGGCCCTCGACCAGCCGGGCCGCCGGGCGCTCGCCCGGCCAGGACACGGTGAACTCGTCGACGGCGCGGCCGGTCAGGCGCTCCAGCACGGTCATCTGAAGGACGTCGGCCCCGGCCGTGCCGAGGCTCTGCGTGACCCGGGCGAGGGAGCCGGGCCGGTCGGGGAGCGAGACGCGCAGGCGGAACAG
>NZ_JBFTRG010000183.1:0-398 GCF_056399425.1 Variovorax sp. 01N429
GGTGACGGCGGGCGCCGCGTCGGCGGCGCGGTGCCGGAAAAGCGGTGTCGGACGCCGGGCGGAAGGCGGCGGAAGGGAAGGACGCGGACGGCGGGCAGGTCGGAGCACTCGGGGCCGGCGGCGGACCGGACGGCGGCTGCAGCGGGGGCGGGAGAACCCCCACCCGGCACCATCAAGGCACGGCGCGAGACCGCACGGGGCACACGGCTCAGCGACCCGGCGGCTCCGCACCGCATCGGCAGGTGGAGGAGAAGCCGAGACCGGGGCACCGATGGGCCGAAGGGGCCCTATCCGCCGACAAGTCCATGGCAGCGAAAGCTGCTTCAGCGCCCCACCCGATCGGCGGTCGGACAGGCGGCGCGAAATCGGCCGACCGCATTCGTGCACCGAAAGCACCG
>NZ_JBFTRG010000184.1:0-398 GCF_056399425.1 Variovorax sp. 01N429
CGGGTGCGCCGCACGAGCCACCAGCCGCCGACGCATGCGGCGAGCGCGACGGCGTACGGGGTTTGCGCCAGCAGCCATCCCGGCCACCGTTCCGCGGCCTGCTCTGCGGCGCACTGCGCCCACGACGTCCGCGCGTGCAGGCAGCTGCCCGCCAGGTCGCGATACGGGGCGGTGTACCAGCGAGCGGCACCGACCAGGGCACCCGCCAGGACCGCGGCCGTTCCGGCGGCCGCGATCCGCAGACGCCACACCTGCGGCACGGCCCGGGCGACGACGACCAGACCCAGGACGATGACTGCCGGGACCGGGTTCGTCGCCGCGGCCACGGCGACCGCGGCGCGTCCGAGCGCCACGACCGGGTGGACGGGAACGGGCGGATCGGCCATGCGGTGCCGCGG
>NZ_JBFTRG010000185.1:0-397 GCF_056399425.1 Variovorax sp. 01N429
CCCCGCCTGCCTTCCCGCCCCACCTTCGAGGAGCCCCCGATGACCCCTGCGTCCCGAAGACTGCCCGCCGCGCCCGGTCTCACCCGGCGCGCCTTCTCCACCGGTGTGCTCACCTCCGCCATCGCCGCCTCGGCCGCCGCGTGCGGCGGGTCCGGCGGCTCGGACGGGAAGTCCGCAGCGCAGAGTGGACAGGCACCGACCGCCGCCGCGGTGCGCGGCGGCACCGCCACGCTGGTGATGTCGCTGGAAGCCAACGGCTTCGATCCGGCGCTGGTGAACCCGACCGGAATCACCTACGGCACCCGCATGGCCGCGGTATTCGACGTGCTCGTGTACGCCGACCAGCGCACCGGCGAAGTCCGGCCGCAGCTCGCCGAGTCGCTGACCAGCCCGGACG
>NZ_JBFTRG010000186.1:0-397 GCF_056399425.1 Variovorax sp. 01N429
CCCCACGGTCGGGCCGCTGCCCGCCACGGACACGTGTGTGGGTATCGACGTCGGCCTCGACCACCTGCTGACCCTGTCCACGGGGGAAAAGGTCGCCAACCCGCGGCACGARCGCGCCGACCGGGCGCGCCTGGCSCGGGCRCAGCGSGCSCTGTCCCGCAAGGCTCCGGGTAGCGGTGCGAACCGGGCGAGGGCCCGGCTGCGGGTCTCGCGTCTGCATGCGCGGATCGCGGACCGCAGGCGGGATCACCTGCACCAGCTGACGACCCGACTCGTGCGTGAGAACCAAACGCTCGTGGTCGAGGAYYTGGCGGTGCGGAAWWTGATGAAGAACCGSMGMCTCGCCCGSGCGRTCGGYRACGCSGCGTGGCGGGAGTTCCGGAGCATGCTGGAGTAC
>NZ_JBFTRG010000187.1:0-397 GCF_056399425.1 Variovorax sp. 01N429
GCGCACTGTACGTCGACGGGCAGCGGGTGGCCTCGCCGACCACCCTCGCGGACACCTACCGCGGCCTGCACGAACGCCCGGGCGCGATGGCGTGGATCGGCCTGTACCGCCCGGCCGCCGCGCAGCTGCTGTCCGCCGCCGAGGAGTTCGGCCTGCACGAACTGGCCGTCGAGGACGCGATCGTGGCGCACCAGCGGCCCAAGCTGGAGCGCTACGGCGAGACCCTGTTCGCCGTCCTGCGCGCCGCGCGCTACGTCGACGAAACCGAGGAGGTCGACTTCGGCGAGGTCCACGTCTTCCTGGGCCGCAACTTCGTGCTGACCGTCCGGCACGCCGAATCCCCCGACCTCGCCGCGGTGCGCCGCTGGGTCGAGGACCGCCCCGACCTGCTGAAACG
>NZ_JBFTRG010000188.1:0-397 GCF_056399425.1 Variovorax sp. 01N429
GGTCCCCGGCCTCGGGCCGCTCATCGGCTGGGACGCTCCCGACCGGCTCGCCCGCCTCAACGGCACCGTCGCCGCCGTCGCGCTTGCCGAGGCGGCACCCGGCAGCGTGCCGCAGGTCCGCGCCAACGCGATCCAGGACCCGTCCACGGTCTCCGCTCGCGCACTCGGCGTGGCCGCCGCCACCGTCGGCCTCCCCGACGCCCTGCGCGGCCGGATCATCGCCGGACGGTTCTACGACGCGGGCAATATCGCCCGGCACGACCGGGTCGCCGTCCTCGGCGAAGAAGCCGCCCGGCAACTCGGCATCACCCGCCTCGACGACGCCCCCGCGGTCTTCGTCGGCAGCGAACCCTTTACGGTCATCGGCATCGTCGGCGACTTCCGCCGCGAACAGGCC
>NZ_JBFTRG010000189.1:0-397 GCF_056399425.1 Variovorax sp. 01N429
GGCGCGGACTGGAACCGGTTCATGGACCGCGGCGCGGCGATGTGGGGGGTGATGCGCACCGGGTTCTTCGAGGTGCCGTCGGAGCCCGCGAAGCCGCGGCGGGCGACGGGCGGGTTCAAGGACTTCCGGACCACGATGCCGTGGCGGACGCTGCGCCCGCTGGCCCGCTCGTACCTGCGCGACCCACGGTTGCGGATGCATGCGGAGCGGTTCGCGCTGGGTGCCGGGCTGGATCCGCGGCAGGCGCCCGCGACGGTCGCGGTGCTCCCCTATCTCGAACAGACCTTCGGGCTGTGGACGGTACGCGGCGGCCTGCACCTGGTCGCGGACGCCCTGTTCGAGCGCTGCCTCGAACGCGGTGTGAAGTTTCTGGCGCACACCGAGGTCGCCGAAGTGT
>NZ_JBFTRG010000190.1:0-396 GCF_056399425.1 Variovorax sp. 01N429
GCGTTCGACGGTGTGGAAGACGGCGAGGAGGACCGCGCCGGCGACGAGGCCGGTCAGGGCGAGAGGGTCGGTCCAGCCGTGCTCGCCGGCCTGGGTGAGGCCGTAGACGAGTCCCAGCAAGCCGAGGGTGACGGAGAGCGCGCCGGGGACGTCGAGCTTGGGGCGTTCCGCGGGGCGGGATTCCTCGATGACGGACGGCGCGATCAGCAGGACGGCCGCGGCGACCGGCACGTCGATGAAGAACGCCCAGCGCCAGGACAGGAGTTCGGTAAGCACCCCGCCGAGGACCGCGCCCGCGGTGAACCCGGCGGACATCAGCGCGCCGTTGAGGCCGAGGGCCTTCTGCCGCAGCGGTCCTTCCGGGAACGACGTGGTGAGCAGGGACAGGCCCGCCGG
>NZ_JBFTRG010000191.1:0-395 GCF_056399425.1 Variovorax sp. 01N429
CGCCTATACGTTCGACGCGCTGGAAGCGGACCTGCACGCCTGCCTGGACGCGCTCGGCCTCGGGCCGGTCGACCTGCTCGGCCACTCGATGGGCGGCGTGGTCGCGCAGCGGTACGCACTCGCCCACCCCGACCGGGTGCGCTCGCTCATCCTCATGGACACCGCACCCGAACCCACGGGCGGCCCGCTGTCGTTGCTCATGAGCCCGCTCGGCGGGCTGGTCCGCCGACGCGGCATGGGCGTGCTCGGCACGCTCGTCAAGCTGCTGCCGAAGCCCAAGCCCGCCCCCGAGGGCAGCGGCGCGGACGGCGGACTCTCCGCGGAGCAACGCGACCGGCAGGCCGCCGCGTTCCTGGACACGGACCCCGAGGCCTTCGCGGCGTTCGCCCGGGAGC
>NZ_JBFTRG010000192.1:0-393 GCF_056399425.1 Variovorax sp. 01N429
GCGGGTGATCCGCCCGCATCATCACATCGAGTGGATCGGCGAGCAGCGCGACGCGGGCGAACCGTGCGTCGTCCCCGACCGGCCCGTCCGGCGACGCGATCACGATCGCCAGGTCCGTTTCGCCGTGGACGAGTTCACCGTGCACGTCGGGCAGCTCCGACTCGCGCAGGATCAGCGACAGCCCCGGCCGCCGCTCGCGCAGGTCGCCGAGCGCGGGCAGGACAAGGCCGGTGATCGCCGACCCGAACGCGGTGATTCGCACCTCGCCCGCATCGCCGTCCCGGTAGGCCGCCAAATCCGCGTTCACCCGTTCGAGCTGCGCAAACAGCTGATCGGCGTGCCGCAGCAGGACGCGCGCGGCACCGGTCAGCCGTACCCGGCGGCCGGCCGGCT
>NZ_JBFTRG010000193.1:0-392 GCF_056399425.1 Variovorax sp. 01N429
CGCCCAGGCAGGGAGACGTACCGATGACCAGTCAGCCCCGTCCCCGCGTGGTGCTCGGCGTGTCCGGCGGCATCGCCGCCTACAAGGCGTGCGACGTGCTGCGCCGGTTCACCGAGTCCGGGCACGAGGTGCGCGTGGTGCCGACCGCGGCCGCGCTCAAGTTCGTCGGCGCCCCGACGTGGGCCGCGTTGTCCGGGCAGCCGGTCGCCACCGAGGTGTGGAACGACGTCCACGAAGTGCCGCACGTCCGCATCGGGCAGAACGCCGACCTGGTGATCGTCGCGCCCGCCACCGCCGACGTCCTCGCCAAGGCCGCGCACGGCATTGCCGACGACCTGCTGACCAACACGCTCCTGACCGCCCGCTGTCCCGTCGTGTTCGCGCCCGCGATG
>NZ_JBFTRG010000194.1:0-392 GCF_056399425.1 Variovorax sp. 01N429
CTCCCGAGCCCGTACGGTTGGTACGCGCCGGGCCCCAGGGCCGGCCCGCCCGCGTGATCGTTCCGCGTCATTTGCGCCGAGCCGGGTAACCGAGGGGTATGGGCATCATCGCTCACCGGCGCGTACGCCATCACGGGATGGAGCCGAACGACGCCGTCACGGACCTGCCGCTGCGCAGGGTCCTGTCGCGCTGGGCGTTGGCGCTGTCGCTCGCGGGCCTGGCCTGGTGCGTGTTCGCGGCCGTGACATTCCCGACCGAACGCGGGCTGTGGATCTTCGCCGCGATCGTGCTGGCCCTGACCGGGGTCGTCGCGGTGGTCGACCTGCTGGTGATCCGCTACCGCATGCGGCGGCACGAATACTGATCTGGTCTCGCCAGCATGCGGATGACC
>NZ_JBFTRG010000195.1:0-392 GCF_056399425.1 Variovorax sp. 01N429
CCGCCCGGGTGACCTCGCCGCCCTGCGCCTCGTGGAGTTCCGCGGCATGCAGCACCGACGAGTGCTCGACCGCGCTCACCACCGCGTGCGCGCCGACCCGGCGCCGGCCGCCGAGCGTGCCGAGCAGTGCCAACTGGGCGGCCTGGGTACCCGATCCGGTGAACGACACCTCGTCCGGGCGAACCCCCAGCACGCTCGCCACGGTTTCCCGGGCGGCGTCCAGGAGCACGCCCGAGCGGCGCCCGTCGTGGTACAGCCGCGCCGGATCGGCCCAGCCTTCGTCCATCGCGCTGAGAAAAGCCGCACGTGCGGCGGGGTGCAGAGGCTCGGCGGAAGCGGCGTCGAAGTAGCTCACACAAGCGACGTTAATGCGCCGCGGCACGGGGCCACGC
>NZ_JBFTRG010000196.1:0-391 GCF_056399425.1 Variovorax sp. 01N429
GTCATGACGCTGTTCGCGATCTGGTGGGAGCGCAAGGTCGTGGCGTGGATGCAGATGCGCATCGGCCCCAAGCACGTCGGGCCGCAGGGCCTGCTCCAGTCGCTCGCCGACGGCGTGAAGCTGGCGTTCAAGGAAGACATCATCGTCAAGGCCGCCGACAAGCCGGTCTACATCCTCGCGCCGGTCGTCGCGATGGTCCCCGCGTTCATGGCGTTCGCGGTGATCCCGATGGGCGGCGAGGTGTCGATGTTCGGACACCAGACGCACCTGCAGCTGACCGACCTGCCGGTGGGCGTGCTGTACATCCTGGCGACCGCATCGGTGGGCATCTACGGCATCGTGCTGGCGGGCTGGTCGTCCGGGTCGACGTACCCGCTGCTGGGCTCGCTGC
>NZ_JBFTRG010000197.1:0-389 GCF_056399425.1 Variovorax sp. 01N429
ACGGCCAGACTGCCCGCGTTGAACTGGTTGTAGTTCGTGGTCTGGTCGGTGGTCCCCTTGTCCTTGGCCTTCTGGTACATGAGGTCGCGGCCCTGACTGGTCTCCTGGGTGCCGTGTTCGGTGGCCTGCGTGCCCAGGACCAGGGTGTCGGCGGTGAGGCTCAACTTGCCAGGCGTGTTCACCGTGGTGCCGGCCATCGCGAGCGTGTCCTCCGCCGTGATGTTCACGTTGGCGCCGTTGAGCGTGGTGCGCGCCAGGGAGGTGTCGGTGATTCCTGCCTCTTGCGTCTTCTTGGCATTGAAGCCCGTGCTCGGATCGCGGTACCAAGTCTCGCTGCCCAGGTTCAGGTCATTGCTCTTGTGGGCGATCGCGAGCGACTGGCCATCGAC
>NZ_JBFTRG010000198.1:0-389 GCF_056399425.1 Variovorax sp. 01N429
AGCGGCGGTAGACCACCTCGCGCACCCCGGCGAGCAGCGGATCGCCCGCGTCGGCCAGGTCGCCGCCGAGCACCACGACCGCCGGGTTCAGCACGTTCACCACGCTGGCCAGCACCTCGCCGAGCAGCCGGCCGGACTCGCGCACCAGGCTGACCGCCTCGGGGTGCCCGGCCGCGGCCAGCGCCACGACGTCGCGGACCCCGGCGACCGCCGCGCCGTGCGCGGCCAGCGTCTCCACCAGGTGCCGGCCGCTCGCCAGCACTTCGAGGCAGTCGACGTTGCCGCACCAGCAGCGCAGTCCGCGGCCGCCCGCGACCGGGATGTGGCCGATCTCACCGGCCGCGCCGAGGGCGCCGCGGTAGACCCGGCCCTCGGACACTATTCCGGCG
>NZ_JBFTRG010000199.1:0-389 GCF_056399425.1 Variovorax sp. 01N429
CCTTCACTCCCGACCCGGACGCGATGGCCGCCGCGATCACCGACCGCACGGCGCTGGTCGTCGTCTCCGCGCCGTCCTACCCGCACGGCGTCCTCGACCCGGTCGCCGCCGTCGCCGGGCACGCCGCCGCGCGCGGCGTCCTGTGCCACGTCGACGCGTGCATCGGCGGCTGGCTCCTCGGCCACGCCCGCCGGCTGCCCGGCAGCGCGATCCCGGACTTCGGGCTCGCGGTGCCCGGCGTGACGTCGCTGTCCGTCGACCTGCACAAGTACGCGTACACCCCGAAGGGCGCCTCCGTCGTGCTGTTCCGCGACGCCGAACTGCGCCGCCACGGCTACTTCGCATCCGCGTCCTGGCCCGGCTACCCCGTCGTCAACGCGACCCTGCAA
>NZ_JBFTRG010000200.1:0-389 GCF_056399425.1 Variovorax sp. 01N429
TCTGGATGACGACTACATGAATTGGCCAGCGTGGTGCAGAGACCAGTACGTCCGCACCGATCCTCTCGAAGGAATCAGTCACCCGAGCGTGCTGGGCGCCGTCCGGGAAGGACTGCGTCGGATCGCGGGGCCGGGCATACCTTAGGCCACTTCGCACTTCCATGGGCATGTCTCGCCGCAGCGAATAAACCGCGGGCATACACGTTAACGCGTGTCCCTTTGCGGACAACCCACCTGCATACCAACACCGGAGTGAATGCGAATGTTTCGAAAATGCGAACCCACCCTGAAGATGACCTTGCAGCAGGCTGCCGAAGGACAACCTGACTTTCTTCCCATTGTCCAGAGTCTTCGGGAGACCACCGATCGGCCAGGGGTCCTGGGCGGCG
>NZ_JBFTRG010000201.1:0-388 GCF_056399425.1 Variovorax sp. 01N429
TCTCGATGCCGTTCGGCAGCGTCAGGTGCATGTCGGGGCGGCCGGCCTGCGCGAAGATCGCCTGCGGGGCGGACACCAGGTTGTCCCACACGCCGTTGGCGTTGCCGGGGAACGGGATGCGGCGCATCGAGTCCGGGACGTTCCGGTAGAAGCCCGGGAAGAACCGGAACCCGTGCTCGCCGGGCAGGTCGCGGCGGCCGCCCGCGGCGGTGCCCGGGACCGGGATGCTGCGGGCTTTGCCGCCGAGCGACTTGCGCTCGTAGACGGTGACCTGGAAGCCGCGTTCGGCGAGTTCGTGGGCCGTGGTGAGGCCCGCCATCCCGCCGCCGAGGACGGCCACCCGCTTGCCCGGGGACGACGACACCAGGGACGCGCCGAAGGCGGGGGC
>NZ_JBFTRG010000202.1:0-388 GCF_056399425.1 Variovorax sp. 01N429
GCGCAGGACGGCGCGCTGGAGTTTGCCGTTCGAGGTGCGCGGCAGCGCGTCGACGAACTCGACGGCACGCGGGTACTTGTAGGGCGCGACGGTTTCCTTGACGAAGGTCTGCAGCTCGCCTGCCTTGGCGTCGTCCGGCACCACGCCTTGGCGCAGCACGACGTACGCCTTGACGATCATGCCGCGGCGCTCGTCGGGGGCGCCCACCACGCCGCACTCGGCGACGTCGGGGTGCTTGGCGAGGGCGACTTCGACCTCGGGCCCGGCGATGTTGTAACCCGACGAAACGATCATGTCGTCACTGCGTGCCTGGTACCAGAAGTAGCCGTCGGCGTCGCGGACGTAGGTGTCGCCGGTGACGTTCCAGCCGTGCCGCACGTACTGCGCC
>NZ_JBFTRG010000203.1:0-387 GCF_056399425.1 Variovorax sp. 01N429
CGCCGCCCAGGACCCCTGGCCGATCGGTGGTCTCCCGAAGACTCTGGACAATGGGAAGAAAGTCAGGTTGTCCTTCGGCAGCCTGCTGCAAGGTCATCTTCAGGGTGGGTTCGCATTTTCGAAACATTCGCATTCACTCCGGTGTTGGTTGGTAGGCGCGTTGTCCGCAAGGAGACACGCGTTGATGTGTATTCACGCGGTTTATCCCTCTGAGAGACATGCCCATGGAAGCGCGAATTGGCCTAAGGTATGCCCGGCCCCGCGATCCGACGCAGTCCTTCCCGGACGGCGCCCAGCACGCTCGGGTGACTGATTCCTTCGAGAGGATCGGTGCGGACGTACTGGTCTCTGCACCACGCTGGCCAATTCATGTAGTCGTCATCCAGA
>NZ_JBFTRG010000204.1:0-386 GCF_056399425.1 Variovorax sp. 01N429
GCGTGTGCGGGCGGGGTGCTCAGTCGACCGGCCACGCGTCGGCGATCATCGCGCGCGTGTCGGCCAGCAGTTGCGGGAGCACCTTGGTGTGCCCCACGACCGGCATGAAGTTGGTGTCGCCGCCCCAGCGCGGGACCAGGTGCTGGTGCAGGTGCGCGGCGATGCCCGCGCCCGCGACGTGGCCCTGGTTCATGCCGATGTTGAAGCCCTGCGCGCCGGAGGCCTTGCGCAGCGCGGTCATCGCGCGCTTGGTGAAGTCGGCGAGTTCGGCCGTCTCCGGCTCGTCGAGGTCCGTGTAGTCGGCGACGTGGCGGTACGGCACGACCATGAGGTGGCCGCCGTTGTACGGGTACAGGTTGAGCACCGCATAGACGCTCTCGCCGCGC
>NZ_JBFTRG010000205.1:0-386 GCF_056399425.1 Variovorax sp. 01N429
ACGTGGGACGGCTACCTCGAGGTCGGCCGCCAGTTCGCCGCGAACGCGCCGAAGGGCAGCGCGTTCATGGACAGCGTCACCGGCATGTACAACGCGATGATCGGCCAGCAGCCGACGTCCTACTACGACGCCGGCGGCAAGCTGATCTACGACACGAACCCGGCCGTCAAGAACGCCTTCGACACCGCCTCGCGTGCCGCGCAGGACAAGTTGAGCGCGAAGCTCGTGCAGTTCCAGACCGACTGGGACCAGGCGTTCGCCAAGGGCGGCTTCGCGACGATCTCGTGCCCGTCGTGGATGATCGGCTACATCAAGGAGAAGTCCGGCGACGGCATGGGCGGCAAGTGGGACGTCGCCCAGGCGCCGGGGGCCACCGGCAACTGGGG
>NZ_JBFTRG010000206.1:0-386 GCF_056399425.1 Variovorax sp. 01N429
ACCCAGACCCGGGGCATCGGCTTTGGCGGCGGAAGCCTGCCCATCGTCGGCCCGGTCAAAAAAGGCTCCGGCACCGGCATCGAGGTCTCCAGCAACACCGCATCGGCCAGCACCATCCAGAGCAGCCAGGGCGGTGTCTTGCTTCAAGGAGGAGGCACCGTCACGCTGCAGGGCGTGCAGGTCGATGCCGCCAAGGACATCACCATCCACGGCGGCAATGTCGACATCCACGCGGCAGTCGATGGCCAGTCGCTCGCGATCGCCCACAAGAGCAATGACCTGAACCTGGGCAGCGAGACTTGGTACCGCGATCCGAGCACGGGCTTCAATGCCAAGAAGACGCAAGAGGCAGGAATCACCGACACCTCCCTGGCGCGCACCACGCT
>NZ_JBFTRG010000207.1:0-386 GCF_056399425.1 Variovorax sp. 01N429
CGCCCGTGCCGACCGCGGTCAGCACGATCGCGGGCACGGCTTCCTTCACCCGGTGCCCGTTGAGCACGTCGCGGGCCATCGGCACCGGACGGTCGTCGGACGGCATGAGGAGCCATCCCAGGCCGTACAGCAGGACGCCGAGGCCGCCGAACAGCGCGACCGCGGCGAGGACGACGCGGAAGATCACCGGGTCGACGCCGAAGTGGCGTCCCAGGCCCCCGGCGACGCCGGCGACCACACGGTCGTGGGTGTCGCGGGTCAGCGGCGGGGTGCCGCCGTCCGCACCCGGCGGCGGCGGGGTCTGCGTGGATGTCGAGGTCGGGTCGCTCATGGGATCCATCGTGTCGGCCTCGCGCGGGCGCGCCTATCAGGAAGGCCCCGGGGAG
>NZ_JBFTRG010000208.1:0-385 GCF_056399425.1 Variovorax sp. 01N429
TGTGAAGACCCCGGACACGTTCCAGTCCGATCACCTGACGATCGATGCCGCGTCCAAGGCCGCGCAGGCGACCCTGGACGCCGCGAAGAAGGCGAACCAGCGCGTGTCGGTCGCGGTCGTGGACCGCAACGGCAACACCATCGTCACCCTCCGCGGCGACGGCGCCGGCCCGCAGTCCTACGACGCCGCCCAGAAGAAGGCCTTCACCGCCGTCTCCTGGAACGCCCCGACCTCCACCCTGGTCCAGCGCCTCCARCAGAACCCCACCCTGAAGGACATCCCCGGCACCCTGTTCCTCGGCGGCGGCGCCCCGGTCACCGCCAAGGGCGGCCCGATCGCAGCCATCGGCGTCGCAGGCGCCCCCAGCGGCGACCAGGACGAACAG
>NZ_JBFTRG010000209.1:0-384 GCF_056399425.1 Variovorax sp. 01N429
GGCAACGACTTCCCGCATCCGGAAGGCACCTGGCCGGAGACGCTGCCGATCCTGCAGAAGACGTTCGGCGACGTTCCGGTGCCGGAGGCACGCGTGATGCTGGGCGAGGCGGTGGCCGGGGTCTTCGGTTTCGACCTGGACGTCCTCGCGCCGCACGCGGCCCGGATCGGTGTGACGCCGGAGACGCTGGGGCAGACCGGACCCGGTGGCGCTCTGCGTGATCTGGACACCAAGTGGGCCGCGGCCAAGGAGATCGGCCGCCACTGGTTGACCGGGCACGACACGGGCGCCGCGATCAACCCGAATGCGGAAGCCTTGGAGGTCTGAGTTCCATGACTGACGCGGAAGCCCTGGAGGTCTGAGTTCGATGACTGACTCTGGCAC
>NZ_JBFTRG010000210.1:0-384 GCF_056399425.1 Variovorax sp. 01N429
GTTCCAAGCCCTCCTCAAGGCCCGCCCGGTGGCCGGCGACCTCGCCCTCGGCAAGCGCTACGCGGACAGCATCGCCCCGCTCGTGTGGACCGCCGCGCAGCGCGACAACTTCGTGCCCGACGTCCAGGCCATGCGCCGCCGCGTCGTCGACTCCATCCCGCACGGCGAAGTCGAACGCGAACTCAAGCTCGGGCCCGGCGGCCTGCGCGACATCGAATTCGCCGTCCAGCTCCTCCAGCTCGTGCACGGCCGCGCCGACGCCTCGCTGCGCAGCGGCTCGACTCTCCACGCGCTCGGCGCGCTGTCCACGGAAGGCTACGTCGGCCGCGCCGACGGCGCCTCGCTCGACGAGGCATATCGCTTCCTGCGCCTGCTCGAACACCG
>NZ_JBFTRG010000211.1:0-382 GCF_056399425.1 Variovorax sp. 01N429
CCCCGGGATCACCGCGGACCGGCTCCTCGACGGCATCGCCGGGACCCTCTGGACCGCCCTCGAAACCCGGCTCCTCGCGGCCCGGCACCTCGACGACGCGAGTGCGCTGCGCACCACCCCGCTGCCCTGTCCGCGCGCGGACGCGGGAGACCTGCGGGCACGCATCTTCACCGAGATGCAGGACATGTACCGGCGCATCCAGACCGTCGCCGACCTGTGCGCCGACCCGGACGTCCCCGCCCCGCCCCAGCACATCGACCTCGCCAACGCACAAGGCTGGGAGCAGAAACTCGGCCGACTCGGCGGCCAAGCCCTGCGCGCCGCACTCTCCACGGCGAGCACCTCCCGCGGCGGCGAGCTCAACAACGACGGCCTCCGCTCG
>NZ_JBFTRG010000212.1:0-381 GCF_056399425.1 Variovorax sp. 01N429
GAACGGAATGTGCAGACCCGCAGCCGTCCACCGGCCGACGCCGCCGAGACAGCCTTCCGGCATCCTGATGTCGAGGAGGGTGCCTTCTTCCGGCGTCCACACGGCCAGCCGCGAGGTGGCACCGCGATCGAGCTGGAGCGCGACGCGCTCGCCGTCGGGGGCGATCGCCACCGGCCGCACTGTGGTGTTCGGCAGGTGCACCATCTCGGGGAAGCGCACCCGACCGGCCGGCTCGTTGCGGTTCTCCGGCAGCCGGATCCACCCGAGCCGGTCCCCGCCCGGTGCGTCGCTGGAGATCACCAGCAATCCGCCCACGGGGTCGCACAGTTGCAGCCGGTCGTTGCTCTCCTCGGTCATCTCCAGCAGCGGGCTGAGCACAGC
>NZ_JBFTRG010000213.1:0-381 GCF_056399425.1 Variovorax sp. 01N429
ATCCGGGTCTGCGCATCTGTCGTCGTTACGCGATCGACGGCGCCCAGGTGTCCCGACTGCCTGTCGGCGCGCCCGGCGACCTGGACCGCCAGGCGGAACTGACGGCCCGTCTGCTGCGTGCGTCGGCGTGGGTGGAGCCGGTGACGTCGGTTCCTTCGGTGCCGTCGGCTTGGTCGGCCGCGGTCGCCGACGCCCTCGGCGCGCCCGTTGTACTGCATTCGTATGGTCCGCGAACCGGCGACAAGCGCGCGGCTCCGACCGCCGCGCCGAACCCGGCCGATCGGGCCGCCGACACACCCGCCCGATGACGAATCGGCCGGTGACAGGCCCGATAGACTGGTGTTACTGTCCAGTAACAAGATGAGGCGCGTGTTCGAGTGC
>NZ_JBFTRG010000214.1:0-381 GCF_056399425.1 Variovorax sp. 01N429
GGCCGCGATGGCGGCATTCGCGGCGGAGCTGGGTGCGCGCGTGGACGTGGTCGCGCTGGCGAGCGGTGTGGTGACGCTGCCGGAGGATGCGCTGGCGCGGGGCCAGGAGTTGGTGGCGGCCGAAGAGGCACGCGGCGCAGAAGTGCAGGCCGACGAAGGCCGCGTTGGCGGCTCGGGTGACGGCAACCACCCGACACGGCGCAGCGGTGCCGCCGTGTCCGGCTCGGTCCGCGCGTCCGTCCTCCGCCTCGACCTCGACTGGCCCGCCGGGCTCCCCGACGGCGGCCGCCACGGTTTCACCCCGGACCACCAGGCCCGGCTCGATGCCGCGCTGCCCGCCCTCGGCGCCGGGGCCGGTGCCGCGCTCGCGGGCGCCCGGCG
>NZ_JBFTRG010000215.1:0-380 GCF_056399425.1 Variovorax sp. 01N429
GGCGGGAGCGATACCGAGTTCGCGCCACCGGTAGAAGGTCCGACGCGAGACGTCGCCAAGTTCTTCGAGAACCTCCGGAACGGTCATCAGGTCCGCGGACCGCCGATCCGATTTCGTGCTGGTCATGCGGCCCTCCCCGTGGTTGCCGAATTTTCGAGCTGTCCGTCTGCGCGTGCTTTGGCCGCGTCGAGGGCCCCGCGCCAGCGGACCCGTTCGGCTACCGCCCGGAGGAGGCGATGGGAGATCGAGGGCACGTCCGGGTCGCCGGGTCGGACGTGCTCCCACACGTAGCGGTCCGGGTCGGGGCCGCCGTCCATCTCGCCGAGGAGGTCCAGGACCCAGGCCCGCCGCTCGTGCTTGTGGTCAGCGAGGGTCTTGCC
>NZ_JBFTRG010000216.1:0-380 GCF_056399425.1 Variovorax sp. 01N429
ACCCGGGACGTTCCCGAACACCCCACCGCCGCGCGTGTGCTCATCGACGCGCCCGCGACGGTCGAGCAGCTGCTCCGCCTATCGGACACGGACCCGACGTACGACGAACGTCCGGGCTTCACCCGGGCGGACGCGCATCGCATGGATCACCCGGCCTACATCATCTACACCTCCGGCACGACCGGTCGGCCAAAGGGTGTGGTCACCCCGTATCGCGGTCTGACGAACATGCAGTACAACCACCGCCGCCACATCTTCGACCCCGTAGTGCGTGAAGCCGGACGACGGCTGCGCATCGCCCACACCGTCTCCTTCGCCTTCGACATGAGCTGGGAAGAACTCCTCTGGCTCGTCGAAGGCCACGAAGTCCACATCTGCGA
>NZ_JBFTRG010000217.1:0-380 GCF_056399425.1 Variovorax sp. 01N429
GCCCTTAGCTCACCGGATACCGCCGCCTGACCATCCGCTACGAACGCCGATTCGACCTCTTCCTTGCCTCACCACCCTCGCCGCAGCACTCATCTGCTTCAAAAACGACTCCACAGCCACACCAGGTAGGACACGGTCTAAGTATGTGATTTCTGCTCGACGCAGATCATCTATGCAGGTTTCCTTGGCTGTTGAGGACCAGGTCGAGAGCGTGTAGCAATCCACGGCCATCCTTGGTCGCGACGCGCACCGCCGTGCCGTCGGCCAGCGGAAGAAACACTTCTCGTGCGCCGAATGGCGCGGCGTATGCCCCGCCGACTAGGCGCGCCGGGCGGGACACAGGCCACGGAAGATCCCGCTCTTGGTCGTGCGCCTCGACT
>NZ_JBFTRG010000218.1:0-379 GCF_056399425.1 Variovorax sp. 01N429
GCAGGGCACCGACCTCGTGCAGCGCTGGAAGCCCGGACCGACGCCGGTGTGGATGGCCGCGGAAGGGCCGCGCACGCTGCGCGCGGCGGGGCGGAGCGCGGACGGCGACGTCCTGTCGAACTCGCTCACCCGCGAGGCGTACGAACGCAACCTGGCGCACATCGCCGCGGGCGCCGCGGAAGCCGGACGCGACCTCGCCGACCTCGAGATCTGGTGCATGGCCAACATCGTCCCGGCCGCGACCGAGGACGACGGGATCGCCGTGGTCCGCTCGGTGCTCGCCGGCACGGCGAACCACGTCTTCCGGTTCACCACCGAAGGCAAGGGCCTGCCCGACGCGCTCGTCCCCAAGGTCGAGGAACTCAAGCGGCGCTACGAC
>NZ_JBFTRG010000219.1:0-378 GCF_056399425.1 Variovorax sp. 01N429
CGATGGCCAGCGGGCGGCGGAACTCGGCACCGCGTTCGATCAGCAAGTCGAACGCGGCCAGCGAGGAGATGACGCCGAGCGGGCCGTCGTAGGCGCCGCCGTCCGGGACCGAATCGAGGTGCGAGCCGGTGACGACCGCGTCGACGGCGTCCTCCGGCGTCCACGCCGGGTCCGCGGCGGCGGCGGAACCGCCGTACCACGCCCCCTGGTTGCCGTTGCGGTCGATTTCGTAGCGCAGGCCGCGGCGCTCGGCCTCGGTGCGGAACCACGCGCGGCATTCGAGGTCCGCGGCGTTCCAGGCGAACCGGCGGTAGCCGCCGGTGCGGGCGTCGCGCCCGACCGGCAGCAAGTCCCGCCACATGGCGTCGAAGGTCACGA
>NZ_JBFTRG010000220.1:0-377 GCF_056399425.1 Variovorax sp. 01N429
GCGCAGACCTGCTGCGTTCCCTATGCACTCTCTCTGACGTCGCGTCAGCGAGAGAGGTTGCAGGAATCCCTCCGCAGTCACAGAACAGTGACACCAGGCTGCATGGTCTGTGACCTGGGCGGGAACTCCCGCGGGCACACCGCCTTCCGGCCGGGCGGCAGCCCGGCGGCAAGGTCCGATGTGTCCAAGAATGATGCGAACGCCGAAGGCCGGCCACCCACATGGGTGACCGGCCCTCGCCGATCTGCTGCGGCGTCCCGCACCGTCCGGTGCGGGACCCGCGGAGTCACTGGTTCTGGTTCTCGCCCCGGTAGTACTCGAAGACCCAGGCGAAGAGCCCGATGGCCACGAGCGGCGCGGCGAAGAAGCAGAGCCAC
>NZ_JBFTRG010000221.1:0-376 GCF_056399425.1 Variovorax sp. 01N429
GGGCCCGGCAGCGTCGCGGTGAACGGCCGTCCGGTGATCTCGATGACCTCCAGCGCTCGGACGATACGCCGCCCGTTGCTGGGCAGGATCGCCGCGGCGGCGGCCGGGTCGAGGGACGCGAGGCGGGCGTGCAGCGGCCCGGTGCCGTCGGCCTCCAACTCGCGTTCGAGGCGGGCGCGGACGTCCGGGTCGGTGCCCGGGAACTCCAGGTCGTCGACGACCGCCCGCACGTACAGTCCGGAGCCGCCGACCAGGACGGGGGTCCGCCCGGCGGCGAGCAGGTCGTCGACCACCGCGCGGGCGTCGTGCTGGTATTCGGCGACGCTGGCGGTGCGTGTCACGTCCCATACGTCGAGCAGGTGGTGCGGTACGCCGC
>NZ_JBFTRG010000222.1:0-376 GCF_056399425.1 Variovorax sp. 01N429
TTGTGGCGCAGGGTGAAGCTGTAGCCGTTGGTGTCGTTCATGGGGAGGCCGGCGGCGAGGAGGTACCGGTAGTCGCCAATGTTGCCGCCGTCGGGATGCCACAGCAGGAAGACGTCGATGCTGCCGTCCGGGCAGCCGCGCATGCCGGTGCCGCGGATCTCCAACGTGGTGCCGATGTCGGCCTGTTGCGGTGAGACGGTGATGCGGGCCGCGGTGTCCGGCGACGGCGGTGCCGTCGCCGCCCCGGCAGCCGACAAGACGCCTGCCGCCGACAGCACCCCGGTCAGCGCGCACACCACCAGCACCCACCACCGCACGACAACCCCGCGCAGCATCAAAGCCACCCGCCCCCGATTTCCGACACACGACGCCCAGC
>NZ_JBFTRG010000223.1:0-376 GCF_056399425.1 Variovorax sp. 01N429
GAAGTACAGGAAGTTCCAGGCGATCAGCGCGATCAGGCCCACCGCGGCCGCCGCGCCCCACGCCCGCCGTTTGTCGCTCGATCCCGGCGGACCCAGGATCGCGCCGATCATCATCGCCACCGCGAGGGCGAGGAACGGCACGAACACGACCGCGTAGAAGAGGAAGATCGTGCGGTCCTGCTTGGCCAGCCACGGCAGGATGCCGACCGCCAGGCCGCACAGGATCGCGCCCGCGCGCCAGTCGCGCCGCGCCGCCCACCGGTAGAGCAGGAACAGCACCGCGAAGCAGGCCGCCCACCACAGGAACGGCGTGCCGATCCCGAGGACTTCCTGGGCGCACTTGTCGACGTGGCAGCCGGCCTGCCCGTTGCTCGGG
>NZ_JBFTRG010000224.1:0-376 GCF_056399425.1 Variovorax sp. 01N429
GCGCGTCCGCCGCCCACGGCAGCAGCCCGTTGTCCGGCCCCACCAGCAGGTGTTCGGGCGTGCGCACGAGCACGCCGCGCCGCGCCGTCCCCACCCCGGGATCGACGACCGCCACGTGCACCCCCGGCGGGAGGTAGGGGAGCGTCTGCGCAAGCAGCAGCGCGCCGCGCCGGATGTCCCCCGGCGGGACTTCGTGGGTGATGTCGAGGACCCGGGCCTCCGGGGCGATCCGGGCCACGACACCGTGGCACGCCGCGACGAAGCCGTCCGCCGTGCCGTAGTCGGTCAGGAACGAGATGGGCAGCACAGGCGTCACAAGTCGGCGTCGTGCAGGGCGGGGCCGGTGCCCGAGCCGACGTTCGGGCCGGACTGCGCG
>NZ_JBFTRG010000225.1:0-375 GCF_056399425.1 Variovorax sp. 01N429
GTTCTTGCGAGGCCCCCCGGTGACCGTCCCGGAAAGCACCGCCTCCGGCACCGCACCGCCGGGCGCGTCCGGCCCCGCACCCGCCGCGTTGACCGCGACGCTCATCGACGCCGAGGCGGGAACGCGCCGAGCAGGCCGCCGCCGAGCGGGACCTGCTCTTCGCGGACGATGCCGCGCGACGTCCGCAACGACCCCAAGGTCGTCGCGAGTTACCTCGGCACCGACGAACGGGCGATCGCCCGCAGCGGCGCCGCGGGCAACGACGCCGCTCCCCCGGGCTCCGCCGCCGACGGCCGGCTCGCCGCCCCCTCGGGCGCCTGAGCACGGGGGTTTGCCGCAGCCCGTCCCGGACCATCCGCCACACTGGTCCGGGAC
>NZ_JBFTRG010000226.1:0-375 GCF_056399425.1 Variovorax sp. 01N429
CCTCGACACGAGCGGAGATGCCTGATGGACGCCCAGCAGTTGCCCATCACGATCACCAGCACCGGTCACGGGGAGTCAGTTCTCCAGATCGCCACCGACATGGCGAGCGGTGTGTACGTGTCCGGCGGCGACGCCACCGTCGGTCTGTCGTGCGCGGCCATGAAGTTGCTACGCACAGCGGTCGTGGAGTCCTCGAGCACGGTGGACCAGGTCGAGGTCATCACGGGGATCCTGCGCCGGGCCGAGCGTCAGCCCGAGCTTCGACGGCGGCTCGCGTCCACGCTCCGAAACGCGCTGGGCGAGCACGCGGCTCCGCCAGCGGCCGCGTGACCGTCCATCGAAATTCGGGGGATCCATCCATGACCACACCTACCA
>NZ_JBFTRG010000227.1:0-374 GCF_056399425.1 Variovorax sp. 01N429
ACGCACCACCGTGGCGGGTTAGGCAGGCATGGGACCAGGTGTGGGGCTTGTGCTGGCTGTGGACCCCAACCCAGATGGTCGCTCTCCAGCCGCGGTGCACCAGCCTGCTGGAGCTGGAACTCCCTGGGCCGGAACGAGCTTTTGTGTTCCAGCCCGCTCCGGCGAGCGTCACGGACGATCGGAAGGCGCCGCCAGCCAGATGTCCAGACGCCGGATGAACTCGTCGAAATCCTCGCGGAATGCCGAATGGCCACGGCCGGTGAAGACGTCGACAGTCAGGCCTCGGGCACGCAGTTCCTCCGCGTGGTCGGACGTGATGAAGTCGCTGGGATCGGATGCGAGGACCAGAGACGGCATGCCGGCGCGTTCTGGCG
>NZ_JBFTRG010000228.1:0-374 GCF_056399425.1 Variovorax sp. 01N429
CGATCGGAGCCGGAGGTTCGTCAGGGCGGGTTAGGTCGACGGCGCCAAGCTCGCGTGCCCAGCCCTGCAGCGGGAAGCTGCTTCCCTCGACCACCGCGATCGACGAACCGCGGGCCAGGCCTGCGGCGAAGTCGAGGGTGCGCTCGGTCGGGACGTAGGCGAGAACGGGGCCGATGCCACTGCCAACGCGGTTCCGGCCCGCACGCGGCGTCGTGGCTGCGTGCTCTGTGGCGAATCGGCGTAGCGCGGGGATGGACTGCTCAGCGCCGAAGGCGTTCATGACCAGGACGCCGCTGGCGCGTTGGTCTGCGCATTCCTGGCGGATCCAGTCCACGGCGAGCTGGGCGGCGATTTCCCAGCCTCGGTTCGGGTCG
>NZ_JBFTRG010000229.1:0-372 GCF_056399425.1 Variovorax sp. 01N429
GTGGTGCAGCGTTCCACCATGGCGGTGTCGAAGACGAGGGGGTAGCCGTAGATGTACGCCTCGGCGGCGAGTCGGGCGAGGTCGTCGGAGGCTGCGGGCATGCCGACCGTCCTTTCGGGAACCGTGCACGGATCTGCACCGGATAAGTCGTATTGCCACTAAATGCACGTTTCGACCGCCCGGCAACCGGGGGAACCACTCCCCCATCGCCCGCCGTCCCGCGCGGTGGGCCTCGGCACGGCGCAGTCCGCGGAGGGCATCGCGGCCGCGCCGACACGTGGGGAGGCTGCCCGGTGGCAGACGCGGCAATTGCCGGAGCACGCGCACGCATCCGCACCTGGCGCAGGGTGTGGCGGACGACGTTCCCGGGAC
>NZ_JBFTRG010000230.1:0-372 GCF_056399425.1 Variovorax sp. 01N429
CCTGAACAGCATCGACCCGTCGCAGGTGGATGTCGTCACCGTCGGCGGACCGGCCGACGACGCGCTCAACAACGCGCCGTTGAACTGGCCCGCGGGCTCGATGTATTACTCCGTGGTCGGCGACACCGCCGTCGACACGGCAAGCCGGCTTGCCGAGTTCTGGTACGCCGCACCGCGCGCCGCGGCCGTCGCCACCATGACGACCTGGCAGGACGCCCTCACCGGCGGTTCGCTCATCGCCGGCTGGGGTCCCGTGCTGCTCACCAGCCCGGAATTCCTCAGCGGCGCAACGGCGGACTACCTGTCCAACGAAAGCGCCTCGGTGAGTGTCGCGGTACTGCTGGGCGGCGAGGACGCGTTGGACCCCTGGGT
>NZ_JBFTRG010000231.1:0-371 GCF_056399425.1 Variovorax sp. 01N429
GCTGTGCGACGGCACCCACCGCGAGATCGGCTTCCGCGAGGAACCCGCCACCCCGAAAGAAGGAAGGACGCCATGACCCGCCACGTCCTCGAGCAGTCGGCGGCTGTGCGACGGCACCCACCGCGAGATCGGCTTCCGCGAGGAACCCGCCACCCCGAAAGAAGGAAGGACGCCATGACCCGCCACGTCCTCGAGCAGTCGGCGCAGGCGATCGCCGACGCGACGGCGCAGCCCCCGTTCCTGTACCAACTGGCTCCGGAGGCGGCCCGCAAGGTCCTGGACGACATCCAGGCCCAGCCGGTCGCCGCCCCCGACGTCGACGACACCTGGCTCACCGTGCCGGCCGATGTCGGCGACGTACGGGTCAGGAT
>NZ_JBFTRG010000232.1:0-371 GCF_056399425.1 Variovorax sp. 01N429
TCGATCTCGGCGAGCAGGCGCGCCTCGACGTCGGGTGCGTGGGCGATCTCGTGGAACAGCCAGGACAGGGTCGTGGCGGTGGTCTCGGTACCGGCGAACATGATGGTGACGAGTTCGTCGCGGACTTCGACGTCGGTGAGGGACTCGCCGGTGTCCGCGTCGCGGGCGGCGAGCAGGGTGGACAGCAGGTCGGGACCGTCGTGCCGGCCGCGGGCGTGGGCGGCGGCGATCAGATCGTCGATGACGCCGCGCAGGCGTGCCGAGGCCTTGTCGAACTCGCGGTTCGCCTTGACCGGCACGCGGTCGAAGGCGGCGGGGGCGACGGCGCGGACGAGCGCGTACTTGATGAGGACCGGGACGTCGTGCCGGAC
>NZ_JBFTRG010000233.1:0-371 GCF_056399425.1 Variovorax sp. 01N429
CCCGCGGCCTCAACCTGGCCCTGCACGACGTCAAGGTGCTCGCCAAGGTCCTCGTGCGGGCGCTCGGCAGCGAAGGCGAGAACGCCCTGGACGACTACCAGCCGCAGGCGCTGCAGCGGGTGTGGCGGGCGCAGAACTTCTCGTACTGGATGACCCAGATGCTGCACACCGCCCCCGGCGGCTCCGACTACGACCTGCGCCGCCAGCTCGGCGAGCTGGACAACGTCGTCGGCACCCGGGCCGGCCGGACCTACCTGGCCGAGCAGTACACCGGCTGGCCCACCCGCACGAACGCCTGACCCGCCGCCGCGCGACCCCGAGGAGAGCACGCATGATCATCGACTGCCACGGGCACTTCACCACCGCCCCGC
>NZ_JBFTRG010000234.1:0-371 GCF_056399425.1 Variovorax sp. 01N429
GGTGAGCGGAAGCCGGACCTGGAACCGGGTGTCCCCCGGCACCGACTCGACCCGCAGATCCCCGTGGTGCTTGCCGACGACGATCCGCCACGAGATGTCGAGACCAAGGCCGGTGCCCTCGCCCACGGGCTTGGTGGTGAAGAACGGGTCGAAGATCCGGTCGCGGACGTCGGGCGGCACGCCCGGGCCGGTGTCGCCGATCTCGACGAGTACGCGGTCGTCGTCGCGCGCGGTGCGGATCGTCAGGGTTGCCTCGGTGCCGATGCCGTCCATGGCGGAGACGGCGTTGTCGACGAGGTTGGTCCACACCTGGTTCAACTCGCCCGGGTACGCCGGGATCCGCGGCAGGCCGCGGTCGTAGTCCTTCACGA
>NZ_JBFTRG010000235.1:0-370 GCF_056399425.1 Variovorax sp. 01N429
GCACCCCGTCGACGGAGCGGGATGGGCAGGCGCACTGAGTCACGGAAGTCACCCGGGCGGCAGACAACGGCAACCTGCACGCGTCGTCACCGAACGTGGTCTTCCGCCGGGCGCTCGTCGGTCTGCGGTCCGGCCCCGATCTGCGGGACAGGCTTGACGCGAGGATGAGAAACGACCGTCAGCAGCGCCAGGGTCAAGCCCTCGGCGACCCATCGGAGGACGTTCGTGTAGCCCTGGTCAAGGGCCGTCGAACTTCCACTCATCGCCGGAGGACTTCGGTGAGCGGCCAGTGGTCTTGCGAGGCATACACCCCCCGTTGATGCGGTTGTACGAGCACATCACCGTGGCGGGCTTGGCCTCGGTCGCTACC
>NZ_JBFTRG010000236.1:0-369 GCF_056399425.1 Variovorax sp. 01N429
ACTCTGGACTACCTGGAGGAGAACCTCGCCCTCGGGCCGATCCTGCGGATCGACGGCACGGTACCGCTGGCCAAGCGTCGCGAAGTCCTCGAACGGTTCGCCGCCACCCCGGGCGCGATACTGCTCGCCACGGACGCCGCGGGCGAAGGCCTCAATCTCCAGGGTGCCTGCCACGTCGTCGTGCACTACGAGCTGCCGTGGAACCCGAACCGCCTGGAGCAGCGCAACGGCCGAGTGGACCGGTACGGCCAGCAGCACATCGTGGAGATCAGCTACCTGTACCTGGCTGACACCCGCGACGAGGAGATCCTGCAGCGCCTGAGGGAGAAGCTCGACGTCATCACCAAGCAGCTCGGTTCGAGCAGCGAC
>NZ_JBFTRG010000237.1:0-369 GCF_056399425.1 Variovorax sp. 01N429
ACCCTGGTCTACGTCCTGGAGAGCGCCAACGGCCCGGTGCTCGTCGACGCCGGCTGGGACGACCCGGCGTCGCTGACCGCGCTCACCTCCGGGCTCGCCTCGCTCGGCACCTCGCTCACCGACGTGCACGGCGTCATCGCGACGCACAACCACCCCGACCACCACGGCCTGACCTACAAGGTCGTCGAGGCGTCCAGCGCGTGGGTCGCGATGCACGAGGCCGACGCGGCACACGTCAACCTCATCAACACCGCGCCGCGGAACCGGTGGATCGAGCACCACGTCGCCGTGCTGCAGGCCGCCGGAGCGCCGCAGGACGCGGTCGACGAGCTGGTCGGCTCGCGCTCCCCCTCGTCGGTCGTCAAGCCG
>NZ_JBFTRG010000238.1:0-369 GCF_056399425.1 Variovorax sp. 01N429
CCGTGGCCGAGGATCCGGCCGGCCAGCGGCCGCTCGAACTTCAGCTCCGAGACCTCGGCGAGCGGCAGCATCAGCACCCGGCGGGTCAGCACGCCGGTGGTCACCATCACCCGCCGGTCGGTGACGAAGAAGTAGTCGTGCCGCCAGACCAGGTAGTGCCAGGTCAGCCACAGCACGGAGGCGGCGACGACCGGCCACAGGGCCAGGTGCACCACGACGTTCTCGTCCGGGAAGTACAGCGCGAGCAGAACGGCCAGCGCGGTCGCGCCGAAGGCGGTGGAGCCGGGACGCAGCAGGACGGACCAGTGGCGGCGGACCGCGATGGCGCACCGCTCGCCGGGCAGCAGGTACCGCTGCACGGTCTTCGGG
>NZ_JBFTRG010000239.1:0-368 GCF_056399425.1 Variovorax sp. 01N429
GGCCGTCCGTGTTGATGTCCAGCGTCACGGCGCCCGTCAGAGACTCGGCGACCGCCATGTAGAAGTCGCCCGTACCGCCGGGCGACGCCGACAGGATCTCGTCGGCCACACCGGCGATGCGCAGCGCCTCCATGGTGTGCGGGTACTGCCCGCGCGCCTTCGGCACCGTGCTCGTGGTCGGGTGCTTCTCCACCAGCATCGGCGGCGCGCCGTGCAGGCCGAGGAACACCGCGGCGGACAGGCCGGCCAGGCCGCCGCCGATGATGAGGACAGGGACTCGTTCGTCGTACACGTCGCTCCCAAGGAGGTCGCCGGCGGTCGGAGGCGTCCCGGCGCGGCCCGCGCCGGAACAGGCCGGACCGCAGAAG
>NZ_JBFTRG010000240.1:0-368 GCF_056399425.1 Variovorax sp. 01N429
GGTGGGTGCCGCTGTTGGTGAAGTCGCCTTCACCCGCCTTGTTCTTGATGCTCAGGCGGTCGGCCGACAGCAGCGCACCGGAGCCGTCGATGTCCCCGGGCTGCACACGCACATACACCTGGGGCACGAGCACCTGCTGGGTGCTGCCATCGGCAAGGGTCACGGTCTGCTCGACGAGCCAGACGATGTCGCTCGTGAGCTGGGCCATCTGCGCGGCGGTCAAGGCGATGCC
This sequence comes from Variovorax sp. 01N429, assembly GCF_056399425.1. Classification (NCBI taxonomy): domain Bacteria; kingdom Pseudomonadati; phylum Pseudomonadota; class Betaproteobacteria; order Burkholderiales; family Comamonadaceae; genus Variovorax; species Variovorax sp. 01N429. The sequence goes on from NZ_JBFTRG010000240.1 coordinate 233, forward strand.
GGGGGTCAATCCATACTGCTTGGCGAAGGTCACGCCCGCGTTCATGAGCGCGGTGTACTCGTCCTGGTCGCTGGTGTAGCCGTCCAGGTAGCGGTAGCCGGTGAGCTGGGCGATCTGCTCGCGAATGAGTTGCTGC
>NZ_JBFTRG010000241.1:0-367 GCF_056399425.1 Variovorax sp. 01N429
GGTCGTGGCATACGGCGCCCGCCCCGCGGAGCCGCGCGAGGAGATGGAGGAGATGTTGACGATGCGGCCCTCACCACGGTCGAGCATCCGCTTCCCGGCAGCCTGGAGAGCGGAGAACACCCCGTGCAGGTTCACGTCGACGACCGCGGACCACTCATCCCATGTGAGGTCCTCGATCCCGCGGTGCCGCTGGATGCCGGCGTTGTTCACGAGCACCTCGATGGGCCCGAGCTCCGCCTCGATCTCACCGAAGACCCGGTCGACCCCGGCATGGTCGGTGACGTCCAGCTCGCGCCACAGGATCCCGGCGGGGTTCTCGCCCGCGGTCAGCCCGGGGACACGGTCGGTCGCGACGACGAGGTAGCCG
>NZ_JBFTRG010000242.1:0-366 GCF_056399425.1 Variovorax sp. 01N429
GGCGATGCCGGGGGTCAATCCATACTGCTTGGCGAAGGTCACGCCCGCGTTCATGAGCGCGGTGTACTCGTCCTGGTCGCTGGTGTAGCCGTCCAGGTAGCGGTAGCCGGTGAGCTGGGCGATCTGCTCGCGAATGAGTTGCTGCTCATAGAAGCCGTCGCCCAGGCGCTTTTGCACGGTGTCGGGATTGAAGCCCAGGGCGTTCAGCAGGTAGTCGCTGCTGAGCCACTGGCGATAGTCGGCAAAGCGCGGATCGGTTTCGATCAGGTAATGGGCGGTCGCGCCCGGCTGGGTGCGAAACAGGCTCGCTGTGGGCAAGCGGGTCTCGGGTGTGCTGGTGCGAACGACCATCGGGATGCTGCGCGA
>NZ_JBFTRG010000243.1:0-365 GCF_056399425.1 Variovorax sp. 01N429
TGACCGTTCAGGCCAAGTCGTCGTCCGGCGGAGCCAAGGCACCGGTGGTCAGGCCGGCGGCGAGCAAATCCGCCGCGGCGTGGGTCGCGTCCGCTGCGCGCCGGGCCGCGGCCCGCAGGGCTCGAATCCGGCGGAACGCCGCCCCGTACTTGCGCTGTTCGTCCCGCGGCATCAACGGCACCCGCAAGCGGCCCGGCTGCACGTGCACCGTGATACTTCCCGTGGAAGCGCCGGCGACGTTGTCGGCCTGGTCGAGAAAGCCCGCCAGGAACCACGGATCGAGGCGTGCCGGATCGGGGCGGAGCAGCACCAGCGTGCGACCCAGCACCACACCTGCATCCGCGGGGCTCGCGACTCGCGTCATC
>NZ_JBFTRG010000244.1:0-365 GCF_056399425.1 Variovorax sp. 01N429
GGCAAGTACCCACCGAACCGGAGGACCCGTTGAACCAGGCCCGCCCCAAGGTCAAGCGCAGCCGTGCGCTCGGCATTGCGCTCACCCCCAAGGCGCAGAAGTACCTCGAGAACCGGCCCTACCCGCCCGGCGAACACGGCCGCGGCCGCAAGCAGTCCTCCGACTACAAGGTCCGGCTCCTCGAGAAGCAGAAGCTGCGCGCCCAGTACGACATCAACGAGACCCAGATGCGCGCCGCGTTCGACGCCGCCCACAAGCACCAGGGCAAGACCGGCGAAGAAATGGTCGTCTCGTTGGAACGCCGCCTCGACGCGTTCGTGCTCCGCGCCGGCTTCGCCCGCACCATCTACCAGGCCCGGCAGATG
>NZ_JBFTRG010000245.1:0-362 GCF_056399425.1 Variovorax sp. 01N429
CGTTGTGGTCGAGGACCATCGCGTCGCCGCGGCGGCCGCCGAGCCGGGTGAAACGCTCCTCGGCGGCGTCGAGGAGCAGCCGCCCGATGCCCTGGCGGCGCCGGGCGGGGTCGACGGCGAGGCGGTAGAGGTGGCAGCGCCAGCCGTCGAAGCCGGCGATGACGGTGCCGGCGATCGCGTCGGCGTCCGGCCCCGACGCCGGGTGCGCGATCAGCACCGCCTCGGGGTCCCACGCGACGAGCCGTGCCACCCCGTCGCGGTCGTCGGTGATGCTCGTGCCCTCCGCCGCGTGCGCCCAGAAAGCGAGGAGCGCGTCGACGTCAAAAGGGGTGGCGGTGCGGACGACGTACGAGGTCATGGCC
>NZ_JBFTRG010000246.1:0-361 GCF_056399425.1 Variovorax sp. 01N429
CCCTGTCCCCATGGCCCCCGTTCAGATCTCGCCCAGCATCCTGTCCGCGGACTTCGCGCGTCTCGCCGACGAGACCGCCAAGGTCGCCAACGCCGACTGGCTCCATGTCGACGTGATGGACAACCACTTCGTCCCCAACCTCACGCTGGGCCTGCCCGTCGTGGAATCCATCCTCAAGGCCGCGGACACTCCCGTCGATGCGCACTTGATGATCGAGGACCCGGACCGTTGGGCGCCCGCGTACGCCGAGGCCGGCGCGGGCAGTGTCACCTTCCACGTCGAGGCCGCCGCCGCGCCGGTCCGCCTCGCCCGCTCGATCCGCGCGGCCGGCGCCCGCGCGTCGATGGCGCTCAAGCCGGCC
>NZ_JBFTRG010000247.1:0-361 GCF_056399425.1 Variovorax sp. 01N429
CAGCCGCAACAGAGCTCGCCTTCGGCCTGCGCAATCGGATGGACTCCCGCTGCGACATGGTGCGCACCGTCCGCGACGCGCGCTACCGCTACATACGCAACTACGACCCGCACCGCCCATACGGCATGCACCAGGCATTCGCATGGCTGGCCGCCGGATACCGGTCGTGGGAGACCGAGCACCTCGCCGGCCGCCTCGCGCGGTCCAGTCGGCGTTCTGGCGACCCAAGCCGGGCATCGAGCTGTACGACACGGTCGCCGATCCGGATCAGGTCCACAACCTGGCCGGGCTGCCCGAATACGCGGACGTCGAACGGCGGCTCGCCGACGCCCTGCGCGCGCACATCCTCGCGGTGCACGAC
>NZ_JBFTRG010000248.1:0-361 GCF_056399425.1 Variovorax sp. 01N429
CTCGTGCGGCACCATTGCGCCATGACGTCGCATAGGGGCGAAGACCGTCGGGCCTGGACGAAACGCGGTGGCATGGTCGTCGGGGGTCAGGCGGCGTAGCATGCGCGGGTGATCCTGGGGTTCTCGCACATTCAGCTTGTGGTGCGCGATGTCGACGCAAGCGCGGCCTTCTACCGGGCGGTCCTGGGGCTGGAGGATCTCGCTTCGGGAACGCTCGGGTCCGGCGCGTACGCGGCTTTGCGGCATCCGACGGCGGGGTTCGTGGTCGGGATGCAGACGGCGGTGGACGGCTCCGGCGTGGCCACGGCCGGGATCGACCACCTCGCGTTCGCCGTGGCCGACCTGCGGACGCTCGAAAGGC
>NZ_JBFTRG010000249.1:0-360 GCF_056399425.1 Variovorax sp. 01N429
CGTCAAGACGGCGTGAAAATCGCGTCCCGGGGCAGAGGGGGAAACGTCCGCCCGAGACATCCCGGGTGTCGCGCCGGCCGAGTTAGAGCCGTCTGGCCCTTTCCTCTCTCCCGAGCCGTGCGCGAGGCTCGACAAGGACCCGGGCCAGCCCACCGAAGACGGAGGTGCCGTGACACGCGTACTGGTGGTCAACGCCGGATCGTCGAGTCTGAAGCTGTCGGTGGTCGCCCCGGACGGAACGACCGCGCAGGAGGCGAACATCCACTGCCCGGACGCCATCCCGCCCGGCGCCGTCGCCGGGTTCGTGCGCGGCGCCGGTGCCGTGGACGCGGTCGGACACCGGGTGGTACACGGCGGCGG
>NZ_JBFTRG010000250.1:0-360 GCF_056399425.1 Variovorax sp. 01N429
CCCACCACTCCCCGCACCCCCGCGAACCGAGTGGCGGAGCACCCCTCCCCGTCCGCTATTGTTATCCCCGTCGCCGCAACGCGGGGACATCCCGGCGGGTTGCCCGAGTGGCCAAAGGGAGCAGACTGTAAATCTGTCGGCTGATGCCTACGCAGGTTCGAACCCTGCACCCGCCACCCCCTACGAAACAGCCTCTGACCAGCATGTTCGCGGTCAGAGGCTCTTTCGTTTCCGGCGCTTCGGGAGCCCGTCCGCGATGGGCGGCTTGTCTCGCTGTTTCCACAGGTGGATCAAGCCCTGTGGAACATGTGCGGGGCGTCGGCGCAGTGTCGCGGGCCCGATCGCTGGTTCGGCCGATGC
>NZ_JBFTRG010000251.1:0-360 GCF_056399425.1 Variovorax sp. 01N429
GCCGTAGCACATCGCGCACGTACCGACCTTGGACTCGCAGGTCAGCACGGACCGGGTCTTCACCTTCTCGACGCCGTGCGCGACGAGGGTGTTGATGGTGACGTCGCCCAGGTCGATGCCCGCGGGGGCGATGACCTTGCCGTCGACCACGACGTCTTCGGCGAGGCTGCGCGCGTACACGCTGGTCTCGACGTCGTTGGTCTTGCGCAGCGAGCCGTCCGCGGCGCGGACCGCGATGTCCAGGGAGAGGCCACGGTCGGTGCCGCAGTCCTCTTCGCGGATGATCACGTCCTGCGAGACGTCCACCAGACGACGGGTCAGGTAACCCGAGTCGGCGGTACGCAGCGCGGTGTCGGCCAG
>NZ_JBFTRG010000252.1:0-360 GCF_056399425.1 Variovorax sp. 01N429
TTGCAGAACGTCGTCACCACCGGGCGCGCCGGGCTGCTGTTCGTCATCCCGGGCCGCACCACGACGCTCCGGGTCAACGGCCGCGCCTGCGTCTCCACCCGCCCGGAGCTGCTGTCGCAACTCACCGCCGTCGGCAAGCCGCCCGCCAGCGCGCTCGTGGTGGGGATCGAGGAGGTCTACCCCCACTGCCCCAAGTCGCTCATGCGCAGCGGCGCCTGGAAACCGGAGGAGTGGCTCCCGGCGGACGCCCAGCCGACGTCCGCCGCGGTGACGCTGGCACAGCTCCGCATGCCGGACCTGACGATCGCCGACATCGAGCAGGCGGAAGCGGATTCGCTGAAGTACCGCTACGAGTAGCAC
>NZ_JBFTRG010000253.1:0-359 GCF_056399425.1 Variovorax sp. 01N429
GACGTGTTCGGGGAAGCCGATGTCGCTGCGGGTGCCGAGGCCGAGGCGCCAGCCGCGGACTTCGACGGAGCAGCCGTGGTCGCCGGGTTCGAAGAGGGTGCGGGCGTCGCGCGGGAGGTGTTGGGCGTCGTAGGCGATCTGGGCTTCGCCGTCGAGGCCGACGACGATGAGGGACATGGTGCGGCGTCCGCCGCGGCGGACGGCGGCGCCGACGACGGCGACGGTGCGGCTGGCGTAGCAGGCGGCGGCGAGGTCGTCGAGGCGGCGGTCGCCGGGGACGATGTCGCAGGCGGCGGGGTCGGTGCGGATGAGGTCGAGGTCGTACCCGGACAGGAACATCTCGGGCAGCACGACGATGT
>NZ_JBFTRG010000254.1:0-359 GCF_056399425.1 Variovorax sp. 01N429
ACACCGACCACACCGGCCTGGCCGTCGCCACCCTCAACGGACTCAGCCCCGACCTCGACACCGACGACATCACCCTCCACTGGGGCCCAGACGACGTCATCCGCGCCTGGGGGACCTGACCACACAGCACGACACGCCCCGCGACGCAGCCGGGCTAGGGGCCGTGGTCGCTGAACCGGCTGGCTCAGGCGTGTTTCGCCCGGTGCTGGCGGCATGTTCGTTCGGCACCGCGGCTGCTCGACGGGGACGGCCTGGGCCCGTCGAGGTACGCGCGTGGGCCCAAAGACGTTCTGGGTGACTGCGCCGGGCCTCGGAGGCGGTAAGCCGCAGGCTAGGTGTGCGTGCGCGCTGCGGCCTAC
>NZ_JBFTRG010000255.1:0-358 GCF_056399425.1 Variovorax sp. 01N429
GAGTACGGCGGCATGATCCCGAGGGCCGCGCCGCCGTTCGCGATGACCCGCTGGTCGCCGATGACGCACGCCAACGCGGTGGCGAAGCTGCCCTACCGTTCCGGCGACACGACGATGACCGGGTTCATCGGCACCCACCAGCCCGCGATCTGGATGGGCGACTCCGGCTACGTCGCCGGCATGCCCGGTGTCGGCGACGTCACGCCCCCGACGGCCTGTCCGGCAACGACGACTGCGGCCAGATGTCGGCGTGGTACCTGTTCTCCGCCCTCGGCTTCTACCCGGTCAACCCGGCCTCCGGCGAGTACGCCGTCGGCAGCCCCTTCTTCGACAAGGTCACCCTCGACCTGCCGGGCGC
>NZ_JBFTRG010000256.1:0-358 GCF_056399425.1 Variovorax sp. 01N429
CGGCTCGGGTGCGCTCTGGTGCGGCAGGTCGCGTCCCAGGCCGAGCACCAGGCCGCACGCACCCGACCCGCCCGCGGCCGCGTCGCGCACGTACGCCGCACACGCCTCGTCCGTCATCGGCAGCAGCAGGCCGATGGTCATCAGCAGCTCGCCGCCCTGCAGCCACTGCCCCGGCGTCAGCAGCTCGGACACGTGCGCGGCCTCGACCGGGCGGCCGAGGTGCGCCGCACCCGCGACGACCGCAAGGCGAAGCTCCGGCAGGGCCACCAGATCGGCGATCCGCACCACGTCCGTTCCGACACCTGACACATCGACCGAAACACCCGAAAAACCGCCGTCGCCGGACATATCCCTGTGG
>NZ_JBFTRG010000257.1:0-358 GCF_056399425.1 Variovorax sp. 01N429
GGGTGATGCCGGTGTGCAGGCCGTCGAGCAGCACGAGGCAGAGCAGGATCCACAGGTCGGCTTCGGTGTACGGCACCGGTGTCCGGCCGGACGCCAGTTCGCCGGCGACCGCGCCGAACAGCGCGAGATTGCCGACGGCGGTGACGACGAGAATGTTGGCGAGGAAAGGGCCCGGGCGCGCGACGCGCGACAGATCCGTGCGTCCGATCCGTCGCATGCACATGCTCCCCTGCGGCTCTTCCGGGCGGTTCTCCCGTCCGGCGGGCCGGACTGCCCGGCCGCGGCAAGGGGTACGCAACACGTTCCGCGACCGGGCGGCACGCCCGGCGACGACCGGGTTCCCGATCAGGGTAGGGGG
>NZ_JBFTRG010000258.1:0-357 GCF_056399425.1 Variovorax sp. 01N429
TGCCGTCGCTGCACGCCTCCATCCTGCTCGCCGTGCTCCTGCTCGCGGCGGCCGGAACGGTGGCCTGCTCGTCGTCCGAGCCGGGGGCGCCCCCGTCCACCCCTGCCGAGCCGGGCAAGGAGCAATCGAACGTGTCCTCCACCGCCGGATATTCCGCGCTCGTCCCGGTGCCCGTGCGGGCCGCGGCCACGCCCGGGGTCGCCTGGGTGCTCGCACCCGACACCCGCATCCACACCGCCCCAGGATCCGCGGAAGCGGCCGGCGTGGGGGAGTTCCTGGCCGGACTGCTGCGCCGCGCCACCGGCTTCCCGCTGCCCGTCGAGGCCTCCGGCGCGCCCGCCGGGATCACCCTCGCGC
>NZ_JBFTRG010000259.1:0-357 GCF_056399425.1 Variovorax sp. 01N429
TGACCGTGCAGCGGCAGATCCTGGACCTCCTGGAGGAGATCCAGGAGGACCGCGGCATGGGCATGATCCTGGTCAGCCACGACCTCGGCGTGGTCGCCGGCCGCACCGACGAGATCGCCGTGATGTACGCGGGCCGCATGGTGGAGCACTCCCCCACCGACGACCTGTTCGTGCACCGCCGGCACCGCTACACCGAAGCGCTCCTGGCGGCCGTGCCGCGGCTGGACGTGCCCAAGACGATGCGGCCGAGCCCCATCGCGGGCAGCCCGCCGGACCTGGTCACGTTCAAGGGCGGCTGCGCGTTCGCGGCACGCTGCGACACGGCCGAGGACGTGTGCCGCACCGACCGCCCGGACC
>NZ_JBFTRG010000260.1:0-356 GCF_056399425.1 Variovorax sp. 01N429
ATGTTGAATGCCCCGCTCGACGGGTTGACCGCGATGACCGTGTGCAGGGTCGCGGACACCTCGTAGACGCCCGCCTCCGGCAGGTCGACAGACAGCGTGCTGTCCACCCATCCGCCGCTCGGCGTGGCGACGAGGTCCACGAAGTTCTGCAGGAGCTTCTCGTCATACKGGGGTGTGAGCCGCGCGCCGACCTGCCACTCCTGCGGGCAGTCGCCGGTAGCCGGGGCGACCACGTCCACGTCTACGGAGCGGCCGGCACCGACCGCCGTCCCGGGGGCGACCCCCTCGACGGTCGTGGAGGGCACGAGGAGGCCGCCCGGCCCCTCGGTGAGGGCGTTGCAGGGGCTGGGGTCCAC
>NZ_JBFTRG010000261.1:0-355 GCF_056399425.1 Variovorax sp. 01N429
CCTCCGATGTGGTGGAGCTGTCTAGGAACACACCCGTCGGAGGTCTTCGTGTCCCACCGTAATGCCCGGCTGCCCGCACTCGGAGGCCAACCCCCCATCAGCCGCGTCAACAACCCTGCAGGTCAATACACCTAGAGCGTGCGCGAACGACGAAGCGGCCCCGCTCCCCCGTCCGGGGGGTGGGGCCGCTTTCTCGTTGCTGTTGCGCCGTTGCCGCGGTGCGGCGGGGCCGCTGCCGCTCAGGCGCTCTTGTCGCGCCGCTCGCGCTTGACGATGTCGCGCGGGACCAGCGTCGGGTTCACGTGCTTGAGGACGACGTCGTGGGTGATGACCACGCGGGCGATGTCCTTGCGGG
>NZ_JBFTRG010000262.1:0-355 GCF_056399425.1 Variovorax sp. 01N429
CATGTACTCGGCCGGGCCGATCAGCGCGCCGCGGTCGTCGCGGCGGCGCAGCAGCGCTTCGACGTCCCGGATCCGGCCGGTGGCCAGGTCGACGACCGGCTGGTAGAGGACGGTGAGGCGCTTCTCGTGCAGGGCGCGGCGCTGCCGGGCGGCGCGTTCGACGCGGCGGACGGCGTCGATGTGCATCTGCGGTGCGTACACCTCGACGCGGCCCTTGCCGCCGGACTTGGCGCGGTACATCGCCAGGTCGGCGTTGCGCATGAGTTCGGCGGGGTCGATGCCGGGGGTGGAGAACGCGATGCCGATCGACGCGGCGACGCGGACTTCCTGTCCGCCGATCCGGTAGGGCGCGGAC
>NZ_JBFTRG010000263.1:0-354 GCF_056399425.1 Variovorax sp. 01N429
ATCTACGAGGACCACCGTCGCTGCCGCGGCTCCGGAGCCCCCGCATCACCGGCCGACAGCACCGGGTCGCCGACCCGGCAGGGCAGCCGTAGGCTCGAAGTGAATGCCGGTACACGATGGGAAAGCCGATATGGACACGACGTCCACGCGGCCCAAGGTCGTGATCATCGGAGGCGGCTTCGGAGGCCTGTTCGCCGCTCGCGCGCTGCGCCGCAGCCCCGTGGACGTCACGGTCGTCGACCGCGCCGGCCATCACCTGTTCCAGCCGCTGCTCTACCAGTGCGCCACCGGGATCCTGTCCGAAGGCCAGATCGCGGTGCCGTTGCGCGCTCTCTTCAAACACCACCGCAACAC
>NZ_JBFTRG010000264.1:0-353 GCF_056399425.1 Variovorax sp. 01N429
CCTCGGCCACTTGCGCGAGGCGCAGAGGCGACGGCAAGACCTCGAACTCCAGGAACTGGAAGCCAAGAAGATCCAGTACTACGCGTACTACCTGGAGCAAGGCGGGCCCCTCGCCCTGGCGTTCCAGCTCGCGCAGCGTCCCGAGGACACGCGCTTCGTCGTGGAATGTCTGCGTCAGGATCACCACCTGGTCACGCAGAATCAGCTGCAAGTCGCCTTGCAGGCACTCGGCGACGGTGCGGGAGCGCTGGAGGAACACCAGCTCGACGAACCGCGCCGCTTGGCGTTGAACGTCGTCAAGGAAGTGCTGAGCAGTCGGCTGGCGCAGCTGGGAGCGTCATCGATGCCTGCGC
>NZ_JBFTRG010000265.1:0-353 GCF_056399425.1 Variovorax sp. 01N429
GGGGCGTGCTTCAGCAGACCGCCGATGTAGTAGCGCGCCATGTCCGACAGGCCCGCGTAGCCGACCTCGTCGTAGAACAGCGGCGCGCCGTCCTTCCACAGCGACTGGTGGCAGTGCATGCCCGAGCCGTTGTCGCCGAAGATCGGCTTCGGCATGAAGGTCGCGGTCTTGCCGTTGCGCCACGCGACGTTCTTCACGATGTACTTGAAGAGCATCAGGTCGTCGGCCGCACCCAGCAGGGTGTTGAACTTGTAGTTGATCTCGGCCTGGCCGGCGGTGCCGACCTCGTGGTGCTGGCGCTCGACCTCGAGGCCCGCGGCGGCCAGCTCGAGGGAGATCTCGGCGCGCAGGTC
>NZ_JBFTRG010000266.1:0-353 GCF_056399425.1 Variovorax sp. 01N429
GAACACGATGGCGCGGAAGCCGTCCCATTTGGCCTCGTAGTGCATGCCCGGCGGGATCTTCGCAGCGGCTTTGGCGAGCATCGGCTTGACGGGAGGCATCACGGGAAGGTGCATATGCACCAGTTTGCGGCGACAGCGCCGCCCATGCCAGGGCGCCGCGCCCGGGGATTCCTCGGCCTCGCCCGGTGCGTGCCGACCGGGACTATCCCTACCAAACCTGCTTACTCTGGGGCATGGCTGCTGCGAAGAAGGCCGAGCAGATCGAGGTCGACGGCAAGTCCGTGCGGCTGAGCAACCCGGACAAGGTGTATTTCCCGGAGCGCGGATTCACCAAGGGCGACGTGGTCCGCTAC
>NZ_JBFTRG010000267.1:0-352 GCF_056399425.1 Variovorax sp. 01N429
CCGTCAAGTGGGTTCAACGTGGCTTCAGCGCTTCTCGATGACGATCTCGGAAATGACGACGTCCTGCACCGGCCGGTCGTTGCCGTCGGTCGCAACCTGGGAGATGGCCTTGACCACGTCCCGGCCCGCCTGGTCCGCGACCTCGCCGAAGATCGTGTGCTTGCGGTTCAGGTGCGCCGGGGTGCCGACCGTGATGAAGAACTGCGAGCCGTTGGTCCCCGGGCCGGCGTTCGCCATGGCCAGCAGGAACGGGCGGCTGAACTGCAGGTCGGGGTGGAACTCGTCGGCGAACTGGTAGCCCGGGCCGCCGCGGCCGGTGCCGGTCGGGTCCCCGCCCTGGATCATGAAGCCG
>NZ_JBFTRG010000268.1:0-352 GCF_056399425.1 Variovorax sp. 01N429
GAACCAACTCGACGAGATTGTCCGCGACTTCGAACTCGGCGTGTGCGGCGCGACGGAGCAGGCGGGCTGGCGCGGCCACACCGCGGGCACCGCCAACCTCGAACTGGAGGTGACGCTCCGCCGGATCCGCGTCGCCTCCCTCGAAGTGCGCAGCATCGCCGCCGAACTCGACTTCGCCGCGGACGAACTGACGTCCTGCCAGGCGAAACTCTTCACCGAGATGTACGCCGCGCTCTCCGACGGCCTCACCGTCGACGCCGGCAACGGGCAGTTCGTCGTCACCGAAGCCGCCCCGCCGACGACGCCGCGCGACGCGCAGCAGCAGGCCGCCGCGCAGACCAAGGTCGACGCT
>NZ_JBFTRG010000269.1:0-351 GCF_056399425.1 Variovorax sp. 01N429
GTTCGACAACGTGCGGGTGCCGTCGCGGAACGTCCTGGGCGAGGTCGGGCAGGGCTTCGAGCTGGGCATGAAGTGGATCGGCAAGGGCCGCTACACGATCCCCTCGCACGCCCTGGGCATCGCCGAGCGCGTCCTCCAGATGGCCGTCGAACACGCCCGCACCCGCGAGACGTTCGGCAAGCCGATCGGTGAGAACCAGGCCATCCAGTGGATGATCGCCGACTCCGAGGTGGAACTCGAGGCCGCGCGCATGCTGGTGCTGCGCGCGGCGTGGGCCATCGACCAGGGCCAGGACCCTCGGCACAGTTCCTCGATGGCGAAGCTCTACGGCGCGGGCATGGTCAACCGGGT
>NZ_JBFTRG010000270.1:0-351 GCF_056399425.1 Variovorax sp. 01N429
CCGGAGCAACGAGAAGGCGCACCGCGCCGAGGCCGACGAACTGCGCGAGCGGCTCGCGCAGGCCGCCGAAGGCGGCGGCCGGGCGGCCCGCGACCGGCACACCGCGCGCGGCAAGCTGCTGCCCCGCGACCGGGTGGACACACTGCTCGACCCGGGCTCGCCGTTCCTGGAGATCGCCCCGCTGGCCGCGTACGACATGTACGACGGCGCCGCCCCCGCCGCGGGCGTGGTCGCCGGCATCGGCCGGATCGCCGGCCGCGAAGCGCTCGTCGTCGCCAACGACGCCACGGTCAAGGGCGGCACGTACTACCCGCTCACCGTGAAGAAGCACCTGCGCGCGCAGGAGATCGC
>NZ_JBFTRG010000271.1:0-350 GCF_056399425.1 Variovorax sp. 01N429
GTACGACCCCGCCATGTTCGCCGGTCTGGCGAACTAGGCGGGTGAACCGCGCTCCTGCCCGAGATCGTCCGACCCCGGACAGGGCCGCGGCGGCCCCCACGCCTACCTGCGCTGGCGCAACGCCAACGCCCGCCACCGCGACGTCCTTGCCGCCGAACGCAAGGAACGCGCCCGGATTCGAAGCGAGAAAGGCATCCGGTGGGGCGGCCGGCAACTCGCCTCGGCTGCATGAGCGCGCCGTCCCGGCCCGCGGCCGCACAATGTCAGGAGCGGAGGGCGACCAGGAGATCAACCACGTAGGTCTCTTCCACCTCCTCGCAAGGAAAAATCCTGACCAGCCGCTCACGCTC
>NZ_JBFTRG010000272.1:0-349 GCF_056399425.1 Variovorax sp. 01N429
CCGTAGACCACCCCCACGGTGGGCCCGACGTCCGCCGCCGCCCCGGTCGCCACGCCGTTCGTCGCATCGCTCACGCGGATCCTCCTGCCGTGCCGAGAAGTCCCGGGACCGGGGCGAAGCGGGTGAACACCTCGTACGCCGTCCCGCCGATCAGCCGTGCCCGCACGTCGTCGCGCAGTCCCAGCTCGTCGATCTGAGCGAGGGCCTTGGCGTGCGCGACGGTCGGGAAGTTCGTCCCGAACAGCACCTTGCGGCGGCCGGGCCCGGTCAGGAACTGGTGCACCGAGGCGTGCCAGTGCCGCGGCGGGTACGCGCCGGTGCCGAGGTACACGTTCGGGAACTTCAGCGC
>NZ_JBFTRG010000273.1:0-349 GCF_056399425.1 Variovorax sp. 01N429
GCTCCGCATGCTGCTGTGCAACGACGGTACGGCCCCCGCGCACGGCACCCACCGCGGTTCCGCCGCGGAAATCCTCGCCGCGATGGGCCTCGACCCGGCACTCGCCGCCGACCCGCCCGCGTTCGGACCGGGCCACGGCGCGTCCGGCCCCGGCCACGCGGCGGGGCTGCAACCGGCCGCCCACGCCGCGATGAACCACGGCAGCAGCGGCATGATGCTGCTCCTGCACGCGGCGGCCGCACTGCTCACCGCGGTGTGGCTGTGGCGCGGCGAACGCGCGCTGCACCGCGTCGCCAATCTGATCACGCTGCCGCTGCGCGGCGCCGTCGCCCTGTTCCTGGCCTGGAGC